>CAYOEQ010000510.1:0-1035 GCA_964402775.1 uncultured Enterobacteriaceae bacterium | reverse complement strand
ACAGGTCGAAGAGCCTGTTGCCGTGTCAGACTTGTCATGACACGGCAGGGCTAGCCTCAGCGCCGTCCTGCAGCAGGCCATCGACCTGCTCCGCCAACGAACGGATGCCGAGGCGCTGGAAATCGGCGCGCTTCGAGAACTCGTGTCCCGCCGCGAGAAGGGCGAGTTCATCAGCCCGGATGAGATGGACGCACGGCTCGAACGGATGTTCGCCGGCAAGCGCCGGGCGCACGGGCTTTCGCCGTGAGTTCGCGGGCGAGGTTGAACGCAATCTCGGGCTGATATTCGACCATCCGCGGACCCCGACGGCCCGGACCCGGCTCGCGCCGGTTGGTCAGCGTTCCACCGCGTCGTCTGCCGTCGCCTCGTCGCCCTCTTCGGGCGCCGATGCCCCTTGGGTCTCCCCGCCGCCGATCGCGTCCGAGGCGGTCGCCGCCTCGCCGCCCGTCCCGAGGAGGACCGCGGCCCACCTCGTCTCGTCGCTCGCGGCGAGCGCGATCTTGGCCGTGATGGTGAGGGGGACGGAGAGGAACATCCCGACCGGGCCGAGCACCCACCCCCAGAAGACGAGGGAGAGGAAGACGACGAGGGTGGAGAGGCCCACCCCCCGCCCCATGAACCGCGGCTCGAGGACGCTCCCGAAGAGAACGTTGACCGCAAGGTAGCCCGCCGCCGCCCAGGCGGCCGCCCCGGGGCCGAGCTGCACCAGGGCGAGGAGGACCGCGGGCACCGCCGCGATGATCGACCCGATGTTCGGGACGTAGTTGAGGAGGAAGGCGAGGAGCCCCCAGAGGACCGGGTAGTCGACCCCGAGGATCGTGAGCCAGAGCCACACCGCCGCCCCCGTCCCGAGGCTCATGAGGCTCTTGATCGCGAGGTAGCGCCGGACGGTCCCGGTGAACGCGTCGACGCTCGCGCGCGTCAGGTGCGCGTCGCGGGCGATGGCGTGGAGCTTCCCGGAGAAGGACGACGCCTCGAGCAGGATGAAGACGACGGTGAGGAGGATGAGGAACGCGTTCGCGAGCACCACCCCGA
>CAYOEQ010000509.1:0-1048 GCA_964402775.1 uncultured Enterobacteriaceae bacterium | reverse complement strand
GCGCAGACCCGCTACGGGTGCAGTATAGCAACCAGATCGTCCTTGAGATGTTCTGCCAACATTTTGGTATCCCTTATGAAGTGCATTTTGATACACACCCCGATTTCGAGAACCTCCGCGACCGTTTCGACGGAATAAAAGAGACTGTCATGCGAGCGAAGAGACAGGTCACCACGGGACTGTTCGATCCCACAAGGCTTAACGATCCCGTCGCGCGAGCATTTGCTATCAAATACGAAAACCTGAAAACGGAAGCGAACGCTGTCGATTTCGAGGATATGATCATCCACGCCGCAAACCTACTTGAGACGAACCCTGACCTCCGTCAAACCTACTGCGATAAATATCCGTACGTACTCGTTGACGAATTCCAAGATATTGCTCCCGCCGATTTCCGACTGATTTCACGCCTCTCCGAGAACCTTTTCGCTGTCGGTGACGACGATCAGGCGATCTATGGGTTCCGTGGCGGCAACTCAGAGATTATGCTGGAATTCACGGATAGGGAGGCGGTAACAAAATATGAGATCACACGCAATTACCGTTCGACATCAACGATTGTTGAACACGCCAGAGCGTTGATTGAACGCAACGCACCCCGAATCCACAAAGACCTCCGCGCCTACAATCCGGTCAAACAGCATATCAAGATCGTCGAAACGACACCTGAAACGGTCGCAGCCACATTATCACGTGAGTTGGAATCGTCGGAAGAGACTGCTGTTTTAGCGCGTACCAACTACGAAACCGATCAGATTCAAGCGATGCTCGCCAACCATCCAGCAGCCCCTGAAATAACAACAATTCACAAAGCGAAGGGGCGAGAATGGGAGAAGGTTATCCTCGTCCATAACACACTGGAGCGTCGGTTTCCGCGTCGCGATAGCACACTGACAGAGGAGCGTCGGGTCTTCTATGTCGCAATGACGCGTGCTAAAAGGGAACTTGTCGTTCTCGGTGGAAGGTGTCCGTTTGTGCCAGAGTTTGAGGAGATTCGGAAAAATGTCGGTTACTATCTCCGTCAATTCGCCTATTGGCGGGCGAGAAG
>CAYOEQ010000508.1:0-1111 GCA_964402775.1 uncultured Enterobacteriaceae bacterium | reverse complement strand
GTTGCCGAGCCTGTTGAGCGCGGCCGACCAGTCGTCGACGATCGCGTAGCCGATCACGCCGACGAGCCCCATCGCAATCGCAACGGGGATTCTGAGGAGCACGAGCGCAACGATCGCAATGATGCTCATGGCGCCGATCCACTCCGTGGCCATGTCAATCGTTCCCTTGGTCCGCGGCGTGTCCGGCGGCCGGCTGCGGCGCCGGTCCGTCCGTCGATCGGCCCGCGAACACGCGCGCGGCATAAACGACAGCGGCGACCGCGCCGGCCACGGCGCCGATCATGAGCGGCAGCCAGTACCAGAATAGCGAGATACCGAGGTCGGTCGTCAGGTCGCCGATCTCGATCGTGTCGAGCGCCGGTGGAATCGTCCGCCAGGCGAGTGCGACGACGAATACCGCCGTCGCGAGCGCCGCGATCCGGCGCAGGCGGCGCAGCGCTGTTGGCGACAGCGCCTGGTCGATCACGTCGACCGTGATGTGCTCGCCGCGCAGCAGCGTTTCCGGCAGCGCGAGATAGACGGTCGCGACGAGCGCGAACTGCACGAGTTCGACCGCTCCGAGCACGAGTTCGCCGAGGACGCTGCGCATCGTGACGTCGACGATCGTCACGAGCATCATGGCGAGCAGCGCAACCGCGGCGATGGTACGCAGCGCCGCGACGACCCGGGTCAGGACTTTCATCCGCGGGACGTTCAGTACTGCGCCGCGAGTGCGCGCAGGCGGGCGATGTACTCGCGCGCCGGCAGGCCCATGGCTTCGGCGGCTGCGATGCGGCGCTCGACCAACGGCGCTGCGGCCTCGGCGAACACGGCCCGCTCCGTTTCGCTGAGCGAGATGATCTCGACGCCGCTGTCGAGCGTGTATTCACGGCCCGGAACCTCGATCGCGTCCCAGCGCGCGCCGACTTCGCGCGCCGCGCGTTTGCCGGTCGTGTCGTCGATGAGCTGTTGCAGGTCGGGGGGCAGGTCCGCGTAGGTCTGCTCGTTCATGACGAGCGCGAACGTGGCGACATAGCTGAAAACTTCGGTCGCGTAACGGACGAAAGGTGCGAGCCGGAATCCGAAGATGCCGTCGTAGGGCATGACGAGCCCGTCGATGACGCCCTTGTCG
>CAYOEQ010000507.1:0-1165 GCA_964402775.1 uncultured Enterobacteriaceae bacterium | reverse complement strand
CTGAGTTGCAGCGGGTCAGCGGCGTCCACGTCGAAACCGTCGTCGGCCAAGTCCCTAGCGGCATCCCCGTCGATACCGTAGAAGAAACCCGCTGGGTGCGCGATCAGCTCGAACCGACCGCGGCCAAACAGCCCTTTGGCATTGTCGCGTACGTGCATCTGGAGCGCGACATCGCCGCGGCCGAGCGCACCATTGAACAACACCTAGCGGTCGCCGGAAACCGTCTGTGCGGCGTGCGCATGATCCTCAATCACCATCCCGATAATCCCGACCTGACTTGGCCGCAAGTAGAAGACGGCGTCTTACAAAGCAGCCGCTTCCGCGATGGCTTGGCGCTTTTAGAACGCCACAACCTCGCCTTCGACCTCTCCTGCAATCCCCACCAAGTGGCCGATGCGGTCGCAGTTTTCCGCGACTTCCCCAACCTCCGCGTCGTCACCAACCACCTCGGCTTCCTCCACGACGGCGAGGACCAAGCGCACGAGGACCTCTGGCGCGAAAGCATGGCTGCGCTGGCCGCATTGCCCAATATCTATATGAAGCTGTCGATGGCGTGGTTTGCACGGGACGCTTTCCACGAGGATGCCGCCAAAGAGGCCAAAATCGCCACAGTCGTCCAAGAACTGATCGAACGCTTTAGCTGTAGCCGCTGCATGTTTGCCAGCAACTATCCCGTCGATAAACTGCGGGGCATTAGCATCGGCTATCTCTACGCCAAGTTCCTCGAGTGGAGCGCCGACTTTTCAGACGACGAGCGCCGGGCACTCTTCCACGACTCAGCTATCAGCGCCTATGGGCCGCTTGCGTAACATGCCATGATTACCGAGGAATTCGACTATACCCAATGGTGCGACAGCACGGGCGCGCCGCTTGCGAAAATGCCCGACCGGCTCGGCGTGGCGGCCAATGGCTTTATCCGCGACAAGACCGGCAAAATCCTGCTGCAACAGCGCGCGGACAACGGCTTTTGGGGCCTGCCCGGCGGCAATGTCGAACTCGGCGAGTCCGTCGAGCAGACCGTGATGCGCGAAGTCTATGAGGAAACGGGCTTAGAGGTGCGCATCGAGCGGCTGATCGGGATTTACTCCGAGCCGGAGAGCTACCCATTCATGCGCTATCCCGACGGCACCATCGTCCACTACGTCACCCACGTCTTTATCTGCGA
>CAYOEQ010000506.1:0-1191 GCA_964402775.1 uncultured Enterobacteriaceae bacterium | reverse complement strand
TCGGTCGTGCATTTGCCAGCGATCAGGGCAGCAGGCCGACAGCTGCCGAATGGATACAGGCAATCGACAGTGTAAATGCGAGTTTCCAGCCGGTCGTCGCTCCGCAGCCCCCAGTCGTGCCGCCAACTCAGCCCACTGCAACCCCTCCGCAGCCGCCCGTCGCTCCTCCTCCTCAGCCACCGCCGGGTCCGACACCGACGGGAGCTCCCGTCACTCAGACCGGCGCACCGGCACCCGGCGCGTCCAGCCCTACTCAACCGGCCGCCCCATCCAGAGCTTCGCAGATCGCCCGTCCTCGTCCGGCTCGCACAGCCGCTTCGCGTAGAGTTCCGCCTGCGGGCCCCCCAACTGCTACGAGTCAGTCTTCCTCCCAGGGCGGCGGCTTGGGCCGTGGATTTGTGCTTGTCTCTATAATGTTAGTAGTCGCGCTGGCGGGGATTGCCTGGATTGTCGTTGCAGCCAACCGCGCCGATGAAACTCCGACTCCCGTACCCGCTCCAGCCCTTGTTGTCGTTCCTACTAGTACTCCGACTCCAATCCCCACTAACACACCTACTGCCACCGCAACGCGCACGCCGACTCCCACGGCAACGCACACACCCGCGCCGACTGCTACGCGCACCCCCACGCCCGAGCCTACCGCCACCGCGACCAGTACACCGATTCCCACGGCAACGCACACGCCCGCGCCGACTGCTACGCGCACTCCAACCGCCCTGCCTACGGACACGCCCGCGCCAACGCCGCCTGTCTGTACCGAACTGCAGATGAGGCTGCTCAGCGTTCAGGGAACCAGGGACACCGTGGAACCTTGCCGCACGCCAACGCCAAGACCGTAAGGCGGTGGCAAGTCCGTCCAAACAAAGTCCGTCGGAATCTCGCAGCCCGTCGCCCGGCATCGGTATATGCTGACGGTTTTTCTAGCCATTGATCCTGGAGCCAGTGAAGTTTCAAGAGTTGACCTACACCCGTTCCAATCACTGGGTCAGATCCGTAAGCGTGGCTGCGCTCTCTCAAGGTGGGCACATCTGACGCTCATCCTGTCCCCCTTCACCCTTTGGGAGAATATAAGAGCCTGCCCTAAGCTCGCCGAAGGGAAGGGGGATATTGCGATTTATGCCCAGCATAGGAAACCTCCGTATTGCCTTGCCCTCCGCGACGCTGTTCAGGGAGAATGACATGAGCTGACCA
>CAYOEQ010000505.1:0-1202 GCA_964402775.1 uncultured Enterobacteriaceae bacterium | reverse complement strand
GCGGGCGACGACTATACCGGTGCGCGTCGCCGGCAGCCCCAGCTTGGACAGGCTCATCGACAGGATGATATTCTCGTTCCAGACCAGTTCCGCTTGCGTGAAAATGATGCTGGGGAACGGCATGCCGTAGGCATTGTCGACGATCAGCGGAATCCCGCGTTCTGCGGCGATATCCATGAGTTTTGCCATCTCCGTATCGGTCAATACATTGCCGGTGGGGTTGGTGGGACGCGACACACATATTGCGCCTGTGGTTTCATCCACGGTCAGGCGGTCAAAATCCACGTGGTACTTGAACGTGCGCTCCGGCAGTTTTTCGATCGTCGGCCTGTTCGCCGTAAAAATACCATCCGCCAGCCCCACGTCGGCGTAACCGATGTATTCCGGCGCCATGGGCAACAGGATTTTCCTGGTGGCGCCGCCGGCAAACTCCCCGGCAAACATGTTGAACATCAGGAAAAAAGCCGCCTGGCTGCCGGTGGTCAGCGCCACGTTCTCTGCCGTCAAGCCCCAGCCGTATTCGCTGTTCAACAGGTCTGCCAGTGCGTCCAGGAACTTCATATTGCCGCGGGGCGAATCATAATCGCCGACGACCCGGGCAAACTCGCCGGGCTCGTCCAGTATCTGCTGCATCCGCTCCCGGAAGAATGCCTGTACTTCGGGGATATGGGCCGGGTTGCCGCCGCCCAGCATGAGTACATCCTGCTCACCCGCCATGGCTTCACCCAGGTCATCCATCAGCAGGATGATGCCCGAATGCTCCGAAAACCGCTGTGCAAATCTCGAAAATTTCATGTTTTTGTTATTCCCTGGCCTATGGTTATCAGCCGGATTACGCGTTCTGCCGCGTTGGCGATGTTTTCCCTGGAGTTTTTCAGCGCTTCGTTCAGGGTCATGTCCCTGGCGATGGCCGGCTCCAGGCCGCCGATCCCGTGTCTGAAGACTTCCCCGGCGTCATCCGCCAGTCCTCCGCCGATGGCGACGACCGGCACGCCGTATTCGCCGGCAAGACGTGCGATCCCCGCCGGTGTCTTGCCGAATGCCGTCTGAAAATCCACCCTGCCCTCGCCGGTGAGCACCAGGTCAGCCGAACTCAGGTGGCTCTCGATGGAGGTGGCCTTGCTGATGACCTCGATGCCGCGCTTCAGTTCCGCGCCGGCAAATACCAGCAACCCGGCGCCCATTCCGCCTGCCGCGCCCGC
>CAYOEQ010000504.1:0-1208 GCA_964402775.1 uncultured Enterobacteriaceae bacterium | reverse complement strand
CCTGATGGCCCAAGGCGTTTCCCAGGAAGAGATACTGGAGGACTATCCGGGCCTGGAACCGGAAGATATCCGCGCATGTACAGCATATGCGCATGCGGTAATCGCCGGTGACAGCCTGACCGCAGTGAACGTCTCCGAACCGTGAGATTCCTGGTTGATCGGTGTGCAGGTAGTCGATTGACGAAATGGTTGCGGGCATCCGGTCATGACGTGCTCGATGCATGGGAGCTTGGTGTTGACCCCGGTGATCGGGCACTTCTTGAACGAGCCGCGGCTGAGCACCGGATACTGATTACCATTGACACAGACTTTGGCGAACTCATTTTTTTGCATGGTATCGCGCATGCCGGACTGATTCGGCTTCCGGACGTTCCTGCAGGTCAGCGCATTGCGATCATGACTGAACTCATCGAACACCAACGCGACATTCTGGAGTCAGGCACTGCTGTCGTCACGATTCGTGGCGAACGGATTCGGATATCCAGACCACCACCCCTGTAAATGACCAAGAAGTGTCAGTCCAGACCTCCATGAGTGTTCCTGTCAGGCCTTGGTATCGGTACTTTCGGCAAGGTGAGGGAAACTGAGTTCCAGTCACTTCACGGCTGTCTTGGAAAATTTCCCGAAGTTGTCTTTCAGTTCTTCGAAACCGGAGATGCTGGCTATGTTTTTTCCAGGTTTGTCTGCTCGCCGCCACATGGATTCTTTGTCGATGCCAGGGTATTCCTTGGGAACGGATCAGATGAATTCGTGTATGTGCTCTCCATCCCGGATTCCCATGCCCTCTGCTCCAGGAAAATCCGGGATAGAATGCAATGCGCACAGAATCGTGTCTCCTGCTGCACTGGCGGCCGGACCCTGAAGCGATCAACAAGCACCACTGACCCGTCGACAGCACTGCAATGCACCCCCCTGCCCGGAGAATTCACGTCGCCATCACGGGACCTGCCTGCCGCCCGATACCGGGTATTTCCGTGCAACCGTCCGGAATCGGCGAGTAGCCCTGTCATGCGTTACACGCTCCGGCAGCTCACATACTTCGTTGCCACCGGCGAGGCGAGCAGCATCCTGAAGGCGTCTGAAAACATCCACGTCTCCCAGCCCTCGATCTCCAGCGCCATCGCGCATCTCGAGCAGACGTTCGGAGTCCAGTTGTTCGTGCGGCATCATGCCCAGGGCATGACGCTGACCACTGCCGGCCGGGAACT
>CAYOEQ010000503.1:0-1212 GCA_964402775.1 uncultured Enterobacteriaceae bacterium | reverse complement strand
CAGCGAGCCCGTGCGATCGAGCCGCAGCGCTTCGTCCTCGAGGAACCGCGCCAGCCGTTCTCCGGCGGCGGTGTCGAACGTGCGCAGACGCAGGTACTGGCCGATGCGCCGCTGATGTGCGGAGACCGTCTGCTGCCGGCGGGCGTAGGCGTGGATCGTCTCGGCGTCGGCGCCCAACTGCAGGGCCGCGAACCTCAGGATCTCCCCGTCGATCTCCAGGGGCGCCTGGCGGGGGAATCTGCCGAGCACACGCACGAAGGCGACCTGGTACGCGAAACCCAACCGGTTGTGGGGGCCCCGCCGCAGGGCGATCTCGCGGCGGTCGGCCTCGAGGAAGGTGGCATCGCGGACCAAGCGGGGGCGGGAGACGTCGGGGTCGGAGACCGGCACGGCTCTGTCCGAGAGAAACGGGCGTTCTGACCGTACAGTTCAGCAGCAGGGAACATGACGCGTTCCATGTCCCGTATCTGTCAGATACAATACGCGAAGCTGCATTCCATGGACAGGCCGTGAAGACCGTCGCCTATCTGCGCGTCTCGACCCCGCAGCAGGACGCGAGCAGCCAGCGCCTCGCCATCCTGGAGTACGCGCGGAAGCACGACCTCCACATCGACCACTTCATCGAGGCGACCGCCTCCGGACAGGCGTCCGAGAAGCGCCGCCGGCTGGACGAGCTGACGAACGCCCTGCAGCCCGGCGACCGTCTGGTCGTCAGCGAACTCTCCCGGCTCGGCAGGTCGCTGGGTCAGGTCGTCGCCGTGCTCGACGCCCTCGCCAAGGCGGGCGTCGCCTTCGTGGCCCTGAAGGAGAACATCCGGGTCGAGGGCAAGCGCGACATCCAGACGAAGGTCATGACCACGCTCTTCGCGCTGTTCGCCGAGGTCGAGCGCGACCTGATCTCGGAGCGCACCCGCGAGGGCCTCGCCCGGGCCAGGTCCTCGGGCCGGAAGCTCGGTCGCCCGAAGGGGTCGCTGGGCGTCTCACGGCTCGACGGCAAGGAGGACGAGATCCGCCGCTTCCTCGAGCTGGGCGTCTCGAAGACCGCCATCGCCAAGCTCACCGGCGTGTCCCGGACCGCGCTCTACAGCTTCATGACCACCAGAGGGCTCAGGCCGAGCCGTTAGCGTGCATCAGAGCACGAATGGTGTCGGTACCCTTGCCCGCGCCGTGCCAGGTCGGGAGGTTGGCTTGCACGCACAGTCGTCCCATCCG
>CAYOEQ010000502.1:0-1219 GCA_964402775.1 uncultured Enterobacteriaceae bacterium | reverse complement strand
GCTCCTGCACACGATCGAAGTCAACGTCTAACGCCTTCACATCTATCTCAATCGCCGGTGCCGCCACATCGTCGTCAAGGTTACCTAAGACGAGGATTAGGTCGGTCACATCTACCGTGCCAGAGCCGTCTACATCCGCACGCTTGTTCTTGATAGCAGCACCACTATTGCCGACATCGGCTGCAACTGCACGGGTGTCGGCATTGTTCACCGCACCGTCCTTGTTGATGTCATATACCGAATAAGTCGTCGGCTGCTGGTTGTCCTGCTCTTGGTTGTCCTGCTGTTGATTGTTCGCAGGCTGCCTCGGTGTACTTGGCGCCGCCGCTACACCGAGGGCGATGGCACCCGGGTTCATGATACCTGTGACGACATCTTTGACGAATCTACCGGCGAGGTTCGCACGCTGAATCTTGCCCGCACCCTTCGTCCAGTAAATCTTGTTGTCCGAACTATCAACGGCAAGTGCCACGGGGGCACCCGAGGCAAACGTTTTCAGTTGCTGGATACCGGAGCCGTCGAGGTTCGACCGTTGGAGACTCCCACCACCACTGGCATTTCGCTCAACCCAGTAAATCTTGCCTTTCGCAATAGACAGACTCAACGGGTCGCCTAAGCCTGTCGCGATATTCTGGATCGTCGCTTCCTGCGCTGTGAGACTGACGCGTCGGATCCGTCCGAGCGGCTCTGCCCAATACAGGAACCCGTTCGACAAAATAATCGCTGACGGATTCGCAAGATTCTGGTGGTGATTGGTGAGTTTCGCGCTCCCCTCGGTTGCCATGCTCTGGATCCTGCCACGCGAGTTCGTCCAGTAGACGATACCCCCGGCAGCGTCCACGGCAATCCCTCTCGGCACGGCTGTCAAGGTCTTCAGCGTCTCGACGTTTCTGCCGTTGAGATTCGCACGTTGGATGGCGCCTCTGTTCTCACCGCGCTGCACGGCGAAATAGAGGATATTGTTGGTTGTATCAACGGCGATGGCTGTAACGCCTTCAATATTCGGTGCGACGTTCTCGACTTCCTCACCGACGAGTCGATGGAGTTTGCCAGTCGTTCTGCTGACCCAGTACATCGGCGGACGTTGCGCTGCGCTGACAAGCACCTGCGAACCGGAGGTGGCAGTGAAAGTAACAGCACGGGAAACACCTGAGACACGCGCCGTAACAGTGTTCTCGCCTATCTCATCGCCGAGCGTGAGGACGGTCTGGGCGCGTCC
>CAYOEQ010000501.1:0-1220 GCA_964402775.1 uncultured Enterobacteriaceae bacterium | reverse complement strand
ATGCGAGGTCGAGGCCGGTCCGGCGGGCCTCGCCCTCCTCGCCCTCCAGTTCCCGTTCCCTCAGCATCGAGACAGGCCGACCGAGCTGCGGTCAAGGCCGGCGGAGTTTGAAGCGAGCGATACCGATGGGCTATCTTGAGCCCACGCGTGCTCGGTAGACGAGTTCGATCGGCCCTGGACCGGTCGGGAAACCGGCCTCGGATTTCCGTTCCGAAGAGGACGCAAACGACAACACGGGAGAACCTGCCATGCGGTGCCCGACAATCATCGCGGCTCTCGCGATCCTTGCGCTGCTGCCCGCCGGCCAAGCCGAGGGCGAATGGCTTCAGAAGTCGAAGCACGACCTCTACAAGGAACATGACGAGGAACAGAGACGATGGGGCGTTCTGCGCTCGGAACTGAAGCGGCTCTCCGCGCGACAAGTCGAGTGGGGCAAGGAAAAGAGGCCCGGCCGGTCGCATGTCGTGACATTGAAGCCCGGGTATCCAACATCGAGCCCGGGAAAGGTGGAAGTCGAGTGGTTCTTCACGTACGTCGGCGCGTCGACGCAACTGGAGCCGATTCTGCTCGACTGGGCCGAGAGCGTGCGGCGGGGCACGAACAACGATGTCCGGTTGATTCAGTCCCCGGTCCGCTCCATTCGGGGAAGGCCAGGATTGGACAACGCCTACGACGCCATTTACCAGTTGATCGACTTCGCGGGCAAAGCCATCGGACGGGAAAGAACGGTCCGCCGGGAGATGAGGAAGCTGGTGTCCAAGAATCCCCGCTCTCTGCGCACGGAACAGGACGCGGAGAGATTCATCGAGAGAATAGGTGTTTCCGTCGACCAATTCCGCAAGGCGACGAGGAGCGAACCCGTCCAGCGGGGAATGCTGGAAGCCACGGAGAAGCTCGAGGAAATCTCGATACGCGCCGAAGAAGTGAGGGGTGACTCGAACCTCATGCCTCGTGACCCCATCCTTCTCATTGCCGGAAAGTACCTGGTGCAAGGTTCGATGGCCGGCGGCGCGCGGAACACGTTTCGGATCGCGAACCGGCTCATTCGCCGCGAGCTCGAAGAGCGGACAAGGTAAGCGCCATCTCCGGAGGGTCGAGGAGCCGAGAAGGACCATCCTTCCTCGGAGTGTGAGTCGCTCGCGAGCGCTACACGACGCCTTCCTTCCGGAGGCGCGCGATCTCGGCCTCGTCGAGGCCGAGGAGCCCGCCGAGGACCTCGT
>CAYOEQ010000500.1:0-1231 GCA_964402775.1 uncultured Enterobacteriaceae bacterium | reverse complement strand
GCTGGATGACGACACTCTGACTGCCAACTTGTCGGGGATCCGGTCGCAGCTTGAGAAGCTGCTGGACCTTGAGGGCGAAGCCCAGTTGGTCAACAACTACGACTGGACCCGCGACCTCACCCTCATCGAGTTTCTCCGCGACACCGGCAAGCACGCCACCGTGAACCAGATGGCCGCCAAGCATTCGGTGCGCAGCCGCATGGAGAGCGAGACCGGCATCTCCTTCACCGAGTTCACCTACATGCTCCTACAGGCTTATGACTTCTGGTGGCTGCACTCCCACCACGACTGCGAGCTCCAGATCGGCGGCTCCGACCAGTGGGGCAACATCACCGCCGGCGTCGACCTCATCCGCCGCCGCTCCGGCGCCCAGGCTCACGGCCTCACGTGGCCGCTGCTCACCCGGTCGGACGGGGCCAAGTTCGGCAAGACCGCCGAAGGGGCGGTGTGGCTCGCCTCCGAGCGCACCAGCCCCTATCGCTTTCACCAGTACTTCGTACAAGTGCCCGACGAAGACGTGGAGCGCAGCCTGCTTCAGTTCACCTTGCTGCCGGTGGCCGAGATCGCCGAGGCCGTCGAAGCCCACCAGGGCAATCCCGGTCGTCGGGAGGCCCAGCGGATCTTGGCGAATGAGGTCACCTCTTTGGTACACGGCTCGGCCGCGGCCGCGGCCGCTGAGGAAGCGGCCCGAATCCTGTTCGGCTCCCCGGTGGACGATATGGACGAGGCGGCCTTTGAAACGGTCGCAAACGAGGTGCCGACCTCCAACATCTCCCTCACCGCTGAAGGCGGGTTCGACACCGCCTCGAACAGCTTTGATCTGGTGGAGCTGCTGGCCTCAACCGGGCTGGCCTCCTCCAAAGGCGATGCCCGTCGGGGGCTGGCCGAGGGGTCGGTGTACGTGAACAATGAGCGGGTTTCCGGTGAAGATGCTGCGGTGGCATCTGAGCGCCTTTTGCACGGCCGCTACCTGCTACTTCGCCGGGGCAAGCGTCGATATCACCTGTTGCGGGTTGAATCACGGTAAAACCCCTGATTGAGTTGACTTTAGGCACATATTTGCAATCTCATGATTGAGTTGACGTTGCTGGTCGAGGCCGGTAGCGTTACAACCCGCCTCTGAAACGGCCAGCTCTCGGGCTGCCCGCAGGGGCAGAGCACGGTTCGGCTCGTCTGGACCGATGCGGTTCTCCCGTCAGGGTCACCGCCTCACGCTCCTTGAAAACGGAAG
>CAYOEQ010000499.1:0-1243 GCA_964402775.1 uncultured Enterobacteriaceae bacterium | reverse complement strand
TTCGACACGGCCGATTCGTACGGCGGCGGCGAGTCCGAGGTCATCACCGGCAAGGCGCTCAAGGGCCGCCGCCGCGATGCAGTCATCGCCACCAAGTTCTTCAACCCTATGGGGCCTGGCCCCAATGACTCGGGGATGTCGCGGGTGCGCATTATGAACGCGGTCGAAGACAGCCTCCAGCGACTACAGACAGATTACATCGACCTCTACTACATTCACCACGTGGATACCCAGACTCCGTTGGATGAGATGTTGCGCGCCCTCGACGATTTGGTCCACCAAGGCAAGGTGCGCTATACCGCCTGTTCCAATTATCAGGCGTGGCTCTTGATGGAGGCGTTGTGGATTTCAGACGCGAACGGCTTGGCGCGTTTTGAGTGCTATCAGCCGCAATACAGCTTGGTCGTGCGCGACATTGAGCAGGAGCTGATCCCCGTCTGTCAGCTCAAGGGGTTGGGCGTGGTGGTGTGGAGTCCGCTCGGCGGCGGCTTTCTCTCCGGCAAGTACAAGCCCGGCGAGCGCACTTTGGCAGGCACGCGCTCCGAGGATGCGTGGGCCTACCCGCAAAGCTATTTTGCCGCCAATGCCGACGAGACTTTGCAAACGCTGCTAGCAGTAGCCGACGAGATGGGCCGTTCGCCAGCGCAAGTTGCCCTGCGTTGGGTGTTGGAACAACCCGCCATCACCTCGGTCATCATTGGCGCGCGCACTGTCGCGCAGGCGAGGGACAACATGCTCGCTGGTAGCTTTTCTCTGCCGGACGAAGCCCGCGCCCGGCTCGATGAAGTCTCCCACCTCCCGCATCGCTACCCAGAAGCCATGGAAGCGAATATGCACGAGCGCCGCGACGACGCGGTCGAGATGCCCTCGCTGGAGTGACGGGTGACGGAGCACTCCCTCCAGGCTGCCAAAACCTGCGAGCTTCACGTCCACATCGGCGGCAGCCTCTTTGCCGCCGATCTTCTCGACTTGGCCCGCGACCACTACGAAAAGATCGACTGGTCGCTCTTTGTCGATAGCTTTGAACGCACCTATGGCCGACGGCCCGATCCGGTTGCGCTGTTCCGCGAGGCGCTCCACAGCCAACGTCTCGACGCGCTCAAGGCGCACTGCGTGTACGGCGCGGAAGACGGCGGCGACTTTGCCCATTTCCAAGCCAAGTTCAACTTGGCCATCTGCATCTATCGCCATTGGTGGAACGTCTTGGGCCAGCCAGAAGAAATACTGCACCGGATCTTTGCCC
>CAYOEQ010000498.1:0-1283 GCA_964402775.1 uncultured Enterobacteriaceae bacterium | reverse complement strand
CGGCATCGGCGCCGACACCATCACGCTGGCCCACATCCGCACACGCATCGAGGAGATCGTGGACATGGGATTCGCCGCCCCGGTCGGCGACCCCACCGACATGTTCGACACCTTCACCCGCATCGTCAACGAGCGCTGCGGCGGCGTGTGGGGACGCCAGATCGATCTCCGGCTGGTGGAGGTCGCCGCCCTGGGCGTCGGCGGCACCGACATCGACACGCTGCGCAACGCCGCCTGCATCGAGGCCACCGAGGAGCACGAGGCGGTCATCCTCGTGAACTCCACGAGCTTCCAGGGCACCGCCATGCTCTGCGTCACCGAGGAGCACGACTCCGCCCTCATCGGCCACCAGGCGCTGCCGGCGGAGTACGTGCAGCGGGGTGGCGGGCGCCTGTTCACGACCGCCACCACGCTGGAGGCCAACCTGGCCGCCCTCGCCGAGTACGCCATCTCGACGGGCGCTCTGGAGGGCCGTCGCGTCGGTGTCGTGGCGCCGAACACCCCGGGGGAGGCGGAGGCCACCGAAGCCTCCCTGGTGGCGACGCTGGAGGCGGCGGGCGTGGACGTGGCCGTCTTCGACGTGTTGGACTGTGCCGGCACCTCCATCTGCATCGGCGGCATGGCGGAGTCGGTGCAGCGCCTCATCGAGGAGCGCGTCGAGGTGCTGTTCCCCACCGTGAACGCCATCACCCTGCCGGCCTACATCACCGAGATGGTCACGCAGGGCTTCGCCCCCGGGGACGTGCGGTTCTACAACTCCGACTTCAACAGCCACGGTAACGAGATCGTGTCGAGTCTGATCGTCACCTTCGGCGGCGAGGACGCAGGCGCCCTGTACGACGGCACGGTGCTGCTCGTGCACGGCGACTCGGGGCGGTACCGCCTGACCGAGTATCCCGCGGCGACGCCCTTCGACGCCATGTGCATGCGCGAGTACGCCGAGAACTCGGCCATCGGCGAGTATTACGATCCGCGGGACCCCGACGAGACCAACAAGCACGGCATGGTGGGCCTGGTGTGCAGCATCTACCGTGTGGCGCTCCGGGGTCTCTACGACGCCGGCCCCAACCCCACCCGCGCCGACGTCTTCGCCGCCCTGGAGAACCTCGGACCGGTCGACCTGGTCAGCATGCTGCCGGGCTCGCTGGCTCCCGGGAAGTGGACCATGGGCGATTCGCTGCAGCCGGTCACCTTCCGCTACCCGTGCCCCTTCGAGGGCATGGGCAGCGACGCCAACACCTGCCACGTGCCGAGCGACTACAGCGCCCTGCAGGTCGGTGTCC
>CAYOEQ010000497.1:0-1285 GCA_964402775.1 uncultured Enterobacteriaceae bacterium | reverse complement strand
AGCGCCCTGATATGCTCCGGCCCCATGCCGCAACAGCCGCCGACCACCTGCACGCCCTGGCCGATCCATTGCTTCACATAGCCCAGGTAGTCCTGTGGGGAGATAATATCCTCGAATTTCCAGTTTGGCGGGACGAAATGGCCGCTCTCCGCATACGCGAACATGGGTCCGTTCCACAACTCACCCAATTCCGCCAGCGCCGGACCGGTATCATGGACGCTGGAATGCATGACTCCGGCGGCATCGCAGCCCATACCGAGGACTTCCTCCGCCATCCGTCTGAACGGCATGGTCTCGTCATCGCGCACGGGTGACTCATAGTTGATTAACGTGCCGGCGTCGTTCATGCTGGCGCTGAACCCCGTCCATACCGGTATTCCCGTTCCCCTGGCCGCAGAGATAACCATATCGGAGATGTCCACGTCGCGCATCATCTCGGCGATAATCAGTTCGGCGCCGGCTTCCGACAGCAACTCGGCCTGGCGGACAAAACCTTGCCTCACCTCATCGGTTTTCGGAACGGCAAATGTATCAAATGCCGGCATGGACGACATGGACGCGGCGACGCACACATCCCTGCCGCAATTGTCACGGGCCGCCAACGCAACGGCTACGGCAGACTGGTTGACCTGCGCGATCTGATCCTCCAGCCCCAGGCGCTTGAGCACATGCGGAGCGGTCCCGAAGGTATTTGCGATAATCACATCGGCGCCGGCATGGATGTAACTCTCATGCACCTTGCGCACAACCTCCGGGTAATCCACATGGGCGATACCGCACCAGGCCAGGTCGTTCATCTCAACGCCCAGCCGTTCAATCTCCGAACCGGTGCCGCCGTCCAGCAGAACGATTTCACCGTTATCCAGCTTGTCTTTGACTATTTGATAGCTCATTACATTGCGATACGTGTGAATGTTGTTATTAAGGAATTATCGACAGAGGTTTTCCGCTTAGTTGCTACCTCTGTCAAACTCCAGCCGACCTGCCTGTTGATAGAGTTCAGCCAAGGCCTCTTCGGCTTTTTCGTACGTGTCTTGTAACGTTTTGTCTTTTCTTACTACCGGGTGGCTGCCAAGAAACTGGTAGATGTAATCCAATGCGACATACGTTCGGTCCAGGAGTTCGAAATAATGGCCGTCATTTATTGCATCGTCCGTATCGTCGGGGATAAGAGTTGAGCCTTCGTCCGTTTCTTTTTCTTCCAGAATCGGACGACGGAACGCATGGAGGAAATACTTGATGTCTTCTCTTAGTTCCTCAGCCGTTTCACCCATGGGCGCGACGG
>CAYOEQ010000496.1:0-1293 GCA_964402775.1 uncultured Enterobacteriaceae bacterium | reverse complement strand
CGAAGACACGCGCGTCCCCGAGCCCGAGACGCTCGGCGATCTCGCGCCGGGTCGGCGCGTCCGCGGTGGCCGTAAGCGCGATTCGCGGCACATGGGGGTAGCGTTCGTGCAGCACCGAGAGCTGGAGGTACTCCGGTCGGAAATCGTGGCCCCATTGCGAGACGCAGTGCGCTTCGTCGATGGCGAAAAGGGCGATGCGGATCCGGTCCAGCAGATCGAGTGTGCGTTCCCCCATCAGGCGTTCCGGCGCGACGTAGAGCAGGTCGAGCGATCCCGCGCGGGCATCGGTCTCGACTGCCCGGACTTCGGCGAAGGTGAGCGTCGAGTTGAGATACGCGGCACGCACTCCCGCTTGCAGCAGGGCGTTCACCTGGTCCTGCATCAGCGCGATCAGCGGCGAGACGACGACCGCGACCCCGTCACGCTGCAGGGCGGGGATCTGGTAGCACAGCGACTTGCCGCCGCCGGTGGGCATGACCACCAGGGCGTCGCCGCCGCCGGCCACGTGCCCGATGATCGGTTCCTGCTCGCCTCGAAATGCGTCGTATCCGAACACGCGTTCGAGGATCTCGTGCGGCGTCCCGTGCATGGCTCCCGATCCTGACATCGCCCGGCTCCCCGGCACAGTCTCCGTCCGTCTCGCCGCGTGTAGGAGAGCGTCTCGTTCCATCCGGTGGGACCACGACCGGAACGCCCGCGACGTTCCGCATCGCTCGTGCGGCGAAGGCGTGGACACTTGCGGACGCCGGCGGCGCTGCCGCACCATCGCCCACCCACTCCAGCATTCCGAAGGGCTGCCCATGGACTGGTTCGATCTGAGCGGAAAGGTCGCGGTGGTGACCGGTGGCAACGGCGGCATCGGGCTCGGCATGGCGCGCGGACTCGCGCGGGCCGGCGCAAGCGTCGCGGTGGTTGGGCGCGACGCCGAGAAGTCGGCGGGCGCGGTCGCCGAGCTCGAAGCGCTCGGCGCGACCGCGATTGCCGTGGAGGCCGATCTCACCGAGTCCGCCGCCCATCCGCGCATGGCCGAGGCCGTCGCGGAGCGGCTCGGCGGCATCGACATCCTCGTCAACAACGCGGGCACCAACATCCGCAAGCGCCCCGAGGACCTGGACGAGCACGAGTGGCGCACGGTGCTGGACACCAACCTCACGAGCGCGTTTCTCGCCTCGAAGGCGTGCTACCCGTTCATGAAGCGCGCGGGCGGCGGCAAGATCCTCAACAACGGGTCGATGATGTCGATCTTCGGGGCACCCTGGGCGCCAGCCTACGCCGCGTCCAAGGGCGGCATGG
>CAYOEQ010000495.1:0-1306 GCA_964402775.1 uncultured Enterobacteriaceae bacterium | reverse complement strand
CGTCATGACGGAGCAGCGGAGCCATAACAGGACCGGCTGGCTGCCCGTTCTATACCGCTCGCAAGGCGGCGATAGGATCGAGCCGAGCGGCCTGGTAGGCCGGATAGAACCCGAAGAAAATACCCACCCCCACTCCCACCCCAAGGGCGATGGCCGAGGCTGACAGCGTGAAAGTCCAGCCCGACAACTGACACAGGATGTACGAGGCCCCCAGGCCGAGGCCGAGGCCGAGCAGGCCGCCGAGCAAGGACAGAATGATGGACTCGGTCAGGAATTGGCGCTGGATATCCTTGCGATTGGCCCCGAGCGCCCGCCGGATGCCGATCTCCCTTCGGCGCTCGGTCACCGCGGTCAGCATGACATTCATCACCCCAACCCCGCCGATGATGAGAGAAATGCTCCCGATCGCGCCCAGCAGCAGCGTAAAGAGCTGACTCTGCTTTTTCATCTGCTCAATCAACTGTTTGGAGCTGACCACCTCGATATTCAGGTTTTTGTCCCGCTGGCGGAATCTGCTTTTTCATCTGCTCAATCAACTGTTTGGAGCTGACCACCTCGATATTCAGGTTTTTGTCCCGCTGGCGGAAATAGCGCTCCACCTCCCGGGTGGCCACCGCGTGGTGGACATCGGGTCTCATGCGCACAACGATCTGTCGAATCGTCGCTTTGTCAAACGCACGTTGCGCCGTGGTGATGGGCACGAACGCGGCCCGGTCCACATTAAACCTCCGCACATCCCGCGCTATCGCCGGTTGCAGCACCCCGACCACGGTGTAGAGACGCCCAAGCAGTTTGATCGATTCGCCCACGACCTGCGTGGCGCCTGCCTGCCGCATGGCCTGGGCGATCTGGACGCCGATGACACAGTAGTAGCGGCGAAAGTCCAGGTCCGAGAGAAACCGACCCGTGCCGGGGCTCAGCTTGTTGAGATCGGCAAAGGACGCGGTGACGCCCAGCACCTCGCCATCGGCTATCCGCCTCCCGGCATACACAAACTGCCCATACGCCTGGGTCCACGGAGCGATGAGCGCGATCGACGCTGTTCGGTCCGCAAGCCCCATCGCGTCTTTCAGGCGGATGGCGACCGCGCGGCGCACGGTATCGTTGCCGCGCGGTCGCCGGATTGCCCGGATCGTCAGGATATCGGTGCCGAGTTCGCGGAGTTGTTTGAGAGACTCGGATTTGACAATCGAACCGACCGAAATCATCGCAATCACCGAGCCGACCCCAACAATAATGCCGACCAGCGCCAGCAGGCTGCGTTGTTTGGTGGCGTACAGGCTCCTGACCGCCTCTTTGACATTAG
>CAYOEQ010000494.1:0-1325 GCA_964402775.1 uncultured Enterobacteriaceae bacterium | reverse complement strand
GCTCCGCAGAGCAACTGAAGGTTGTCCGGGTGATCCGTGCCCCCGCGCGATTGCGGGATTACGTGATCCACCGTAAGGTTACGGAATGGGAACTGTTGTCCCCGCTGAACAGGGTGCGGTTCTTGACGTTCAGTGCCACCACTACGACACCGCCACCGCCCGGGAACCCGACTGCAAACCGTTGTCCTTGATCAGGGCCTTGTAGGTCAGCCGCTTGCTCTCCATCCCGGAGCGCAGTGACCGCAGCTGATCGATCGTATCCTGCTCGCGCATGTTATGGCGGCCGGCGAATTCCTGCACGTACCGATCCAGGTGCTTCGAGCTGATCTTGTGGAATGTGCCTTTGTGCGCTCGCTTGAGCATCGACCAGAGGGACTCAATGCCATTGGTGTGCACGTCTCCCTTGACATACTCTTGGAGCGAATGCTTCACCGTGTCGTGATCGAACGGCAGCGTTTCATACGCGGTCGCATCGTCGGTGTACACGGTGGCTGCGGGATCGGCGTTGTCCTTGACGAACCCCTGCAAGGTTTCGGCATCGGTGGACGCGACGACCTTCGCTGCAACCTCATTGGTGGCGCGATCCTTGGCCCCTACCACGGCAGTCTTGCCTACTGCGCCGCGTCCGGTCAGTTCCTCCCGCTTGTGCTTCGGCATGTTCTTCCGCTTGCCGCCGAAGTAGGTCTCGTCCACCTCGACCGGTCCCAAGAACAGCTTGCCGTCCTCTGACAGAGCCTGTCGCAACCGCTGGGCCAGGAACCAGGCCGACTTCTGGGTGATTTCCAGGTCCCGGTGCAGCTTCATCGAGGACACGCTCTTGAGATTCGTAGTCACCAGGAACATGGCGACCAGCCAGTCGTGATAGCCGATCTTCGAGCTCTCCATGACGGAATTCGTTCTGACACTGAACTTCTTGGCACAAACCCTCTCGCGGCAGCGAAACGGCATCGTCTTGTGCTGGCACCCGACCTGGACATTCAGGGAACCGCAATACGGGCAGCAGATGCCCTCCGGCCAGCGCTGCTCAATGAACCACGCCTCCGCCTTCGCGTCGTCCGGGAATCGCCGCAAGACCGCCTTGAGGCTGAGTCCTTTCCGATACGCCTTGCCCGGAGCCTTCTTCGTTGATCTCACACCATCATCTTATATGAAAGTGGCGCTATTGTCAAGCAGGAAATCCACCTAAACTGCTATATTTCAGTTAGTTAGAGAACCTTTTCGGCGAGCTTCAACAAGAACTCGACCGAGCCCAATTACAACTGCTGATGCGCCTGAGCATCCCTGCAAGCGCAAGCCCTAGATGTTGGGGCTGCGCCACTTATGTA
>CAYOEQ010000493.1:0-1328 GCA_964402775.1 uncultured Enterobacteriaceae bacterium | reverse complement strand
CGCCTAGGTAAATTTTCTCATATCCGGCCTCAACGCGGTTCAAATTCGCGTAAAATTTCGTATGAGGGTGCGTCGATGTGAATTTGGCAACTCTGGAGTCGCCCTAATTTTGGAGAAAACCTCATGCTCAATGCCTACGAACGACAGCTTATTTTCTCTTATCTCTTCAACGCCGCCTCGCGCTTCCACCACACTTCCCAGCAGGAGGCACTAGCCGAGTGGGTCGCCGAAAACAGCGACATCCTCGCGCTCAATGACGAGAACGAAGCACTGAGCAAACAGCGAGAGATCAGACGCCGCGAAAGGAAACTATCCGTCCGGGAGTGGAAGAGCCTGCGGGAAATCATTGAAAAAGAGTACGCAGCCGCCCGCAAAAGGGCGCGGAAAGACCGCATAGCGCAACGGCTCCAGCGGCTTGGGCGGGAAATGGACCTCGCGCCGGCGGACCTCGCGCTCATAGAGCTTTGGTTTCGTTGCGAAACGCAGCCGGTCTTTGCCGATCTGAGCGACTCTTTAGAGTCTGGCCGTCGCTACCTCAGACAGCGCTTCTTTAACATCATGCACCCCCTCCTACCCTGCCTACTCGGCCTAGCGGATAGTGCATTCCGCGCCCGCTTCGCGGCCGATGCGCCGCTCGTGAAGTCTGGGCTTGCGTGCGTCGATAACGACGGTGATATCGAGATCGTCAAGCGACTGCTGCGGCTGGTCTCCTCCCCTAGCGACAGCGATCTCGACGTGTGTCGCCTACTACTCGACGCGGCGATCCCGGGTGAGCTAGAGTGGTCAGATTTCGATCATGTGGAGGAGGATCGTGACCACATCGAAAAATTGATCAAGGGCGCACTATCCACTGGCACACCGGGCGTGAATATCTTGGTGTGCGGCCCACCGGGAACCGGCAAGACCGAGTTTTGCAAGACGCTGGCTGCCCGGCTCGGGACGCACCTCTATAGTGTCGGCGAAGAAGATGATAGCGGCGACGAACCCAGCCGGAAGGAGCGGCTCCAAGAACTCCGGCTCGCCCAGCGCCTGCTAGCGCCGGGTCGTGGGTCAATCCTGCTCTTTGACGAGATGGAGGACATCCTCTCGGACCCGAGCTCGGGCTGGATGCCGTTCTCACCGGGTGGCTTTTCTCATCTCCGGTCCGGCGGCTCCAAGGTGTTCCTACACAGAATACTCGAATGCACGCCAGTACCGACGCTGTGGACCTCCAACTCCGCCCGGGAGACCTGTCAAACCATTCTGCGCCGCATGACCTTTGTCCTAGAACTACGCCAGCCGCCGTGCCGAGTTCGGGAGCGCATCTGGAGGAGGGAATTAACGCGTCA
>CAYOEQ010000492.1:0-1333 GCA_964402775.1 uncultured Enterobacteriaceae bacterium | reverse complement strand
TGACTCTCGCCTGCTGCCCAAGACATGCCGATCTACGAGAGACGGTATTCCGCTTAACGAACCACAGGAGTTCATTACCATGAATGCACACTTGCACCATCCCAATACTTCACCCACTGCGGTGATCTGCGAAAACCTCGAACGCTTCGGCGGCGCTCCCGCACGAGGCGAACCGGACCCGCGCGCCGTCTGGGACGAGAAAGAAGCCCTGACCGGTCTGGACAACATCCTCAACCTCTTCGTTGAGGAAGTCGCACCGGACGGGACCCAGCTTGCCGACGAGCGCGAGTCGCTGCTGTGGGGCTTCGTCAACACGCTCCACATGCAGATGGTTCGCCTGGACCGCGCGGTCGACAAGCTCGCCCCGAAGCTGAAGGACCTGCAGCACGCCCAGGACGGGACCGAGATCAACGCCTGGGAGCTGGAACGCACCATCGAGCGCTGCCAGAACCTCGGCGACCGGCGCGACGCCTTCGAGCGGCTGCGGGACTACGCTTCTCACGTGTACTGCGCCGACACCGGCAAGACGTGGCGGCCGAGGAACGGGTCCCACACTTCCCGCACTTTGCAACTCACCTCGGCTGCCATCGACGCCCGCGACTTCATGCGCGCGCGCCGCGAGCAGAAGAACGCTTCCCACCTGCCGGAAGGCACGCTGGTGGCGGTCGCCGGTTCCAAGCCGGTCAGCGACGCCGACGCGATCTACGCCGCGCTGGACAGCGTGCACGCCAAGTACGCCGACATGGTGCTGGTGCACGGCGGCGGACAGGGCGCGGAGATGGTCGCCGCGCGCTGGGCGGAATCCCGAGGCGTGCACCAGGTCGTGTGCAAGCCGGACTGGAACGCCCACGGGCGCGCCGCCCCGTTCCGGCGCAACGACGAGCTGCTGAGCCTGCTGCCCAAGGGCGTCATCGGCTTCCCCGGCTCCGGGATCTCCGAGAACCTGCTGGACAAGGCCACCCAGCTCGGGATTCCGGTCAAGCGCGTTATGTTGACCTCGGCGTAACCCGCAGCGTTCACCTCGCGGCCCACATTGCCACCCCGGCGATGCGGGCCGCGCTTTTTTTCGCTTCGCTCCCGCGGCCCTTGCCACGCCCCTGGCGTGGCGTCTGGCCACCGTCGGGCGAACCCTGCGGAGATAGAGAGAGGAACCAACCATGAGCCGAATCGAATTCAAACGCATCACGCCCCACGAGTCGCGCATCTACGATGCCGGCGACTGCGTGGGCGAGGTCTACCGTCAAGAGGACATCCTCAACGCCGGCGAGCACTACTACGTCGTGCACCTCAGCGAAGACTTCCGCGGTCCGGTTCGCGTTCGCGAACGCGGCCG
>CAYOEQ010000491.1:0-1335 GCA_964402775.1 uncultured Enterobacteriaceae bacterium | reverse complement strand
CGCCTCCGAACGGCGCTCGCGCTCGTGAAACTCGGCCACCAGCCGCGCCTCCTCCACGGCCAGCGCTTCGGGGGACGTTGCGGGGTCGCTCATGGGTGCGTTCTCCGGGCCTTGCGGGCGAGCCGACACCGTAGCATGGCCCGGCGCGGGCCGCAAAACGACCACGGGCGGCGCATTGCGCCCGCGGGCGGCGCAACGCCGCCCGGATGACTTCCGTTGGCATCGGCGGTTGGCTTCATGGGATTCAAGACGGTCCATGCTGACCAGTGCGACGAGGGGATTGCTAAAGCCAATTTCCTAACGGGCTGTACGCCATGTCCGCCCTTCGGCCGAAAACTGACAATTGTTGAGACAATCAGGGATTCCGAGGCTCGGAGCAAGGGCGGGACACCCTCGAGCCGATCGTGATTCGAGGTGTCGCCGGTCTGCGCAACCGCCAGCAGTCAGCGCAGGTACTTGCTCCTGAGAGCGGCTAGGTCCTGCTCGTCGATCCCCAGTTCGGATTCGGCGTAAGCCTCGACCGATCCGTGTTCGTCGCGGATGCGCTCAATGACGAAGGCGAGGTAGGGAACGCCGTCCGAGGTCACCAGTGGATTCGGCCGGTCGGGGTGCGGCATGGCCTTGCGGTACTCCAGCATCATGGCGGCGAAGGCATTGGTCTTGGCGGCCTCGGCAAGGTCAACGCCGCCCTGCTCGACGGCTGGTCTGCGAAAGTCCGTGGACAGCAGGTAGTCTTCGATGACGGTGGGTTCGGGAACGCCAAGCAGCAGCAGCATGAGGGCGGAAACGATCCCCGTTCGGTCCTGTCCGGCCGAGCAGTTCACGACCATGGGCGCGCCGTCACCAAGCGCCTGATCAAAGTACGTCTTGATCTGGGGCCCTATCGAGGCAAGCAACAGGGGATACAACTCGGCCATCTCCGGGCGGTCGCCGTTTTCTTCGTCGGACATCATCGCGGCAAACGAGTAGTCCCCCGTCACCACATCGATTCGGCTCTTGGCCGCCCAGTGGTTCGGATACAGGCCGATCTCGTCATTGGACCGAAGATCCACGATGGTCTTGATCCCGAATTGATCCAGGTAGGCCATGTCCGCGTCGGTCAACCCCGTCATGGCTCCGGAGCGGAACAGCAGGCCTCTGGCGACGGTTTTGCCTTCAACCGTTTTGTAGCCGCCGAGATCGCGGAAGTTCGAGCCCCCTTCCAGCGGCAGCAGCCGTCGATAACTCGTCGACAGGTCGGCAATCGCTGTCGATGCCACAACGATCATCAAGAAAAAAGCAATCAGCCGAGCAGTCATCGCTTCTCGCCTCCAGTTAGATCTTGGAATGAATCGA
>CAYOEQ010000490.1:0-1336 GCA_964402775.1 uncultured Enterobacteriaceae bacterium | reverse complement strand
AACGACAGCGAATGGGCAGCCCGCGCCGGTCTGCCTAAGGAAACGCTCTCCCGGTTGCGTCGCCGGCACAGTTGCGATTTCAGAACACTGCTCGCGCTCGCCAATGCAGTCGATGTGCGCCTTGCGACTGTTGATGACACTCTGCCCGCCCTGACCCATGACGGCCATTTCCCCGCTGACATGGACCGGGAATACGAAGAAATGCTGCTCAGGTTGTGCGCCTCACGTTCGCTGGCGCCGCAGCGGTGGGCAGCAGCGGGGCCGCGCTTTTTTATGGCCGGCCTGGCCGTGATGGTCGCAGGCATGGCCGGCTTCGACCGGCGCGGACTGCTGTCGCTGGCAGAACACCTGTGCCCCGGCGCCGGCGAACCGGAAGTTTTTGCGCGCTGGTTGAAACGCAGCCCGTTGCGACCCTCACGGTTCCTGCCCATGCTGAACATGTCGGTGAACCGTGCAGCCTGATCCCGCAGCCCGGCCGGACTATGTCGCCGCCTTCCGGGAAATTGCCGGACGCATCGCCGATTCGTTGAGCGAAGCGCCTGAAAACATATTACCTGTTAGGATGTATGTAGCCGGCGGCGCTGCATTGCACTTCTATACAGGCGACCGTATTTCCATGGACATCGACGCCACCTTCTCCCATCGCATTGCATTGCCGGATGACCTGGAGGTCTCCTACCATGCTGCAGACGGCGCCGCACAGTTGTTGTATTTCGACCGCCAGTACAATGACAGTTTCGCTCTCCTGCATGAAGATGCTTACGACGATTCTGTCCCGCTCAACCTGGAAGGCATTGACGACCGCATACTGGACATCCGGTTGCTGACTGCGCTCGACCTCGCCGTGAGTAAAATCAGCCGGTTTGCCGGTCGGGACCGGGACGATATCACGTCGCTGGCAAAGCGCGGGTTAGTCAGTTCTGATGTGTTACGCCGCCGTGCTGAAGAGGCCGCCGGGGGCTATGTCGGCAACCTGGACAGCCTGCGGACTTCGATTAATATGGCTTGTCGCATAGTAGTGGATGTGGAAGCACGCTTGAGTTCTGGCCAGCCAAGCGGTCAAAACTGAATTCGTGAAAACCAATATGGTTGCATATTTCCGGAATCCCGTTACCTTATGAACTACGGGGATGAGCACTGGTTACTGAAACTGTGGGTAAAAAACTTTAACGATGAGGAATACTTCCACACTAATTTTGACATAACTACTATCACCGGTGTAACCCAGCCCGTAGTAGGCTCACCTCGCTGGCTTGGCGGAACCGTTGGTTATCGCTGGTAAAGCTGTCACGTAGGGTGTGCAAGCTGGTTGCGGCAAATCAGTTCTGAAATCTGT
>CAYOEQ010000489.1:0-1367 GCA_964402775.1 uncultured Enterobacteriaceae bacterium | reverse complement strand
GACAACGGTAATCCCCACCTAGCCTGCGGTCCGAATGGCACTGCCCGCCCTAGGCGACTTCCTGCCCGGCACTCCCGGCGCCGACGAGCTGCTGGACGCCTTCATCGAGTGGTCGGCGGCTGCCGGCATCGAGCTGTACCCGCACCAGGAGGAAGCGGTGCTGCGCCTTCTGGCCGGCGAGAACGTGGTGCTGTCCACGCCCACCGGCTCCGGGAAGTCGCTGGTGGCGATGGCAGGGGCCTTCGCGATGCTGGCCCAGGGGCGCCGCGCCGTCTACACCGCCCCGATCAAGGCCCTGGTCAGCGAGAAGTTCTTCGAGCTGACCGCGGCGTTCGGCCCCTCCGAGGTGGGAATGGTCACCGGCGACGCCTCGGTCAACGGCGACGCCCCCATCATCGCCTGCACCGCTGAGATCCTCGCCCAGCGAGCGATGCGGTCCGGCGCGGCCACCCCGGCCGACCTGGTGGTGATGGACGAGTTCCACTACTACGGCGACCGGGACCGGGGATGGGCGTGGCAGGTGCCGCTGCTGGAGCTGCCACGGGCCCGGTTCCTGCTGATGTCGGCCACCCTCGGCGACACCAGCGCCCTCCGGCGCGACCTGACCGCCCGCACCGGGCGTGACACCGCCCTGGTCGCCTCGGCCGAGCGTCCGGTCCCGCTCGATGTCGAGTACCGGGAGACCCCGCTGCACGTCTCCATCGAGCAGCTGCTCTCCGCAGGACGTGCTCCCGTCTACATCGTGCACTTCACCCAGCGGGAGGCCACCGCCCGGGCCCAGAGCCTCACCAGCCTCAAGGTCCTCGGACCGGACGAGAAGGAAGCGGTGAAGGAGGCCGTGGGCGGGTTCCGCTTCGACACGCCGATCGGCAAGGACCTGCGCCGGTTCGTGCTGTCCGGAATCGGCGTGCACCACGCCGGGATGCTGCCCAAGTACCGGCTGCTGGTGGAGAAGCTGGCCCAGCAGGGCCATCTCAAGCTGATCTGCGGAACCGACACCCTCGGCGTGGGCGTCAATGTCCCGATCCGCACCGTGCTGTTCACCCAGCTCTACAAGTACGACGGCCGGCGTACCCGGGTGCTGTCGGTGCGGGACTTCCAGCAGATCGCGGGCCGGGCCGGCCGGCGGGGCTTCGACACCGTCGGCAGCGTGTGGGTGCAGGCACCCCAGCACGCGGTGGAGAACAAGCGGGCCGAGATGCGAGCCGCGGGCGACCCCAAGAAGCTGCGCAAGCTGGTGCGGAAGAAGCCCCCGGAGCGGGGCTACGCCCACTACGACGACAAGACCCTGGCGCGCCTGTGGGAGGGCACTCCCGAGACGCTGGAGTCGAGCTTCGACGTCACCCACGCCATGATGCTCAACGTCC
>CAYOEQ010000488.1:0-1391 GCA_964402775.1 uncultured Enterobacteriaceae bacterium | reverse complement strand
GAGCGCTATCCCTTTGCCGAGGGCCGGACTCAGGTGGGCGGTGGATCCGTGGAATTGCTCAACCAGACCATGGACGAGGTTGGGGTCGATAAAGCGGTCATTGTGCAGCCGATTTACTATTTGTTCGACAACCGGTACGTGGCCGACTGTTTGCGCCGCTTTCCGGGCCGCTTTGCCGCCATTGGCTTGGTCGATCCCAAGCTCCCGGGTGCGGCCGACCGGCTGGAAAAGTTAGTGCGCGAGGACGGTTTTGGCGGCTTGCGCATTCACTCGTCGCGGCTCGACCATCCCTCGGAATGGGCCGCTGCCGACCAAGATCCGCTGTGGCGGCGGTCGGAGGAATTGGGCACTTGTTTTATCGTCCACGGCCCGGCGGCCAATCTGCCCCACTTGGAGCCTGTCATCGGCCGCTTTCCCGAGGTGCCGGTGGTGTTGGACCACATCGGCGGAGCGCCGACCAATGAGGAAGCGCCCTTTCCGCTGTTGAGCCACGTACTCGACTTGGCGCGCTTTCCCAAGGTGTACGTGAAATTCACGCCGCAGGCGCACAAGTCCGAGTTGCCCTTTCCGCACGCGGATACGTTCCCCGCCTTCCGCCGCATCTACGACGCCTTTGGGCCGCAGCGGCTGATGTGGGGGACCAATTTCCCCGGCGTAATGAAAGGGGTGGGGTACGGGCCGGCCTTGGAAATGTTCCGCGACCACGTCGATTTTCTCACCGACGACGACAAGGCGTGGCTCTTCCAGCGCACGGCTTTGGAGGTGTGGAGCTTTGCAGGAGCGGAGTAGTCGCTAGCAAGAACCCAGACTGAGATCGCATGCCTCGCAATGCCTTTTATCCCGTCTCCAGACGCGGTCGCACTTCTCGATCCAAGCGGTCAGATAGTTCGTCTGCGGCTATGTCTAGCTCATAGTCCATCTGCAGACCCATCCAGAATTGGGGCGACATGTTGAAGTAGCGCGCCAGTCGCAGCGCAGTATCAGCCGTAATGCCTCGTTTTCCTAAGACGATTTCGTTGATGCGTCGAGGCGGCACGCCGATGGCAAGAGCGAGGCGGTTTTGGCTGAGGTTCATCGGCTTGAGGAACTCTTCCAACAAGACTTCTCCTGGGTGAACAGGAGCTAATTTCTGAGTACGCATAGGTCTTTTCCTAGTGATAATCTACGATCTCAACGTCGTAGGCATCGCCATTTCGCCACCTGAAACAGATGCGCCACTGGTCATTGATTCGAATACTATACTGGCCGGTCCGATCTCCACGGAGTTTTTCGAGGCGATTGGCTGGTGGCACTCGAAGATCAGCTAGCGTAGTTGACCGATTGAGCATGCGGAGCTTGCGGAGGGCGGTTTGTTGAATGTCGCTGGGCAGCTTTCGGGATCGAGTGCGTTG
>CAYOEQ010000487.1:0-1414 GCA_964402775.1 uncultured Enterobacteriaceae bacterium | reverse complement strand
AGGACGCGATCTGGATTCCGCTCTACTACTCCGTCGCGCACGAGGTCGTCAAGCCATACGTCCAGGGCTACGAGCCGACGCGGACAGTGATTCCCCACCTGCGCTACGTCAGCATCGAAGAGTAGCCTCCGCGCAACGACTGACAATCGCCCGCGCCCGGACGAAGGGGGCGTCGCATGGGACACGGGGCAATCCCGATTCTGACGCGACGCCTGCTGCTCGTCCCGATCATGGTTTTCGTCGTCGCCGCCGCCACCTATGCGCTGACTCACGTCGCGCCCGGCGACCCGGTACGCATCATCGGAGGCTCGCGCCAGGTCGAACCGGAGCAGGCCGAGTTGATTCGCGAGGAGTTCGGTCTCAACGGCACCTACGTCGAACGATTCGGCCGGTACCTCTGGGGCGTCGTCAGTGAGGGCGACCTCGGCCCGTCCTACTACTACCGATCGCCGAAACGCAGCGTGCAGGAACTGCTCGGCGAGCGCATCTGGGTCTCCGCCCACATCAACCTAATCGTGCTGGCCCTGATCTTCGGACTCGGCATCCCGATCGGCGTCTACGTCGCCGTCAATCGCGGGACATGGAAGGACCCCGCCACGATCGGATTCCTCAAGATCTTCGACTCGATCCCATCGCCAATCATGATCGTGCTCGTCGTCTGGCTGATGGTCGAGTTCCTCGGCCCATTCTTCGGCTTCTTCGGCTTCAACGTGCCCGCCGTCTGGACGCCAGGGGACCCTGCGTCCTACATCGTCCCGCTGATCGCGCTCTCCGTCGGAACGTTCGGAGGGATGGGCCGATTCGTCCGCATCAGCATGCTCGCAACCATGGATGAAGATTACGTTCGCACCGCCAGAGCGAAAGGGCTGACAGAACGCTACATCCTTTACCGTCACGTCCTCCGTAACGGATTGCTGCCGCTCTCCACGAACTTCGGACTCGCGGTCGTCGGCGTGATTGCCGGTTCAATCGTGATTGAGACCCGCTACGGCATTCCCGGGGTCGGCGCGTTCATCTTCGAGTCAATCACGCAGCGCGACTGGAACGTGATCCTCGGATTCACGTTGCTCGTCGCAACCCTGATCATCGTCGCCAACGCCCTGATCGACGTGCTGTACATCTTCATCGACCCGCGCATCCGCTTCACGGAGCGCATCGCATGAGTAATCGCGCAGAGCTCACCGACACCTGGGCGATGCCGGCGCGGTCCGAGTCGCCCTTCATGCGCGCAACGCGGGCGCTGCTTCGCAAGCGTGTCGCTGTCGTCTGCATGCTGGCCATCTTCGTGCTCTACGGCGCAGGCATCTACACGCTCCTCGACGCCTTCGGCATCGACACGGGATTACAGGATCCGACGCACACCAATCTCAGCGAACGGCGCACCACTCGCGTCGTCGATGGCGAGCCGGAGACG
>CAYOEQ010000486.1:0-1465 GCA_964402775.1 uncultured Enterobacteriaceae bacterium | reverse complement strand
GTCGAGGCGGCCAGGCGAGCCGCGCCCGATGGGGTGCTCGACGTGCACCTGATGATTGCGGATCCGGATCGCTACATCGAAGCGTTCGCCGATGCGGGCGCGGACATCCTGACGGTTCACGTGGAGGCGCCGAGGCACATCCATCGCACCTTGCAGCGCATTCGCGGGCTCGGCCTGGGCGTCGGGTTGACGCTGAACCCCGGAACGCCGCTTTCGGCGGTGGAGGGCCTGCTCCCGGAGGTGGATATGGTCCTCGTCATGAGCGTCAATCCGGGATTCGGCGGCCAGAAATTCATCCCGGCTTCGCTTGAGCGGATTCGCCGCCTGAGAGAGATGATCGAGGCGGGAGGGCTGTCGGCTCTGATAGAGGTCGACGGCGGCGTGACGCCTGAGAATGCGGCAGAAATACGTGCGGCGGGCGCGGAAGTACTGGTGGCCGGTTCCGCCGTATTCGGGGCGAAAGACTATGCCGAGGCCATACGCGGCATCCGGGGCGGGTGAAAAGGCTTTTGGCAAAGGAGCAACCCCCCCTACCCCCCCCTTGTCAGGGGGGTATAAAAAGGCGATGCGCCCCCGCCGGGCCGAGGGGATTTTGCTTTTCCTTGCCCCCTTGTCAGGGAGGTATGAAAAGACTACGCCTGCCACCGGTAGAGGGTTTTTGTTTTTTCTTGCCCCCCTGACAAGGGGGGGTAGGGGGGGTTGGTTTTATTCCCTGAGGAGGGGGACTTTTTCAACGGCCCCTTGAGGGTAGTTGCCGATCCATGAGTGAGGAAATCAACTCCCCCCTTGAGGGGGTCGGGCTTCCCGAGGGGAAAGCCCGACAGAAGCCGAGCGGTTTGTGCGAAGGCTGATGCGGTGGGGGGAGCTTTTTCTGTGGCATATCCCCCCACCGATTCGCTTGCGGGCTTACGCCCTTAGCTCATCGACTCCCCCTCAAGGGGGGAGTTGATATCTTTTCTCTCGTTGGTTGGTAATGTGTTCTCGCCGGTGGCGCGCGGTATGGCGGATTACGCGGCGGTCCTCCTTTCTACTGTGCGGGTGGCCATAAAACCTCATCCTGAGTAGGCGCGTACGCGCCGTATCGAAGGATGGGAGGCGCATCTCTCCGGCGAGCGCGATTTCGCGCTTCGATACGCGGCTTCGCCGCTACTCAGGGTGACGGGTGTCGGGGAACGGCGGAGCCTGCCGAAGTCGAGGGGCCGCTACTCAGGGTGAGGCGCAGCGGTGGGCTGCGCAGGACGGGGAGGAGGATTGCGCCGCATCGCACTTTTTCAGCAGCCCCGAGAGGGCTCCCCCATCCACATGTGGTTGACACTCGCCGCATAAAATCCTTATAAGTTGGGTTTCCTCACCCGGCCTTGCGGGCGGAAAATCGAAAACATATTGAATATCAATCAGTTGGGGTGTTCGATGTTTGACGGCTTGAAAGAGCGTCTGGGCGGGATCTTCAAGGATTTGAGAAGCC
>CAYOEQ010000485.1:0-1485 GCA_964402775.1 uncultured Enterobacteriaceae bacterium | reverse complement strand
AAGCACAACGAAGTCCTGGTGGTCGTATCGCGTGCTTCGGCCGTCATGTGGTGAGCAATGCAGGCTAGTCAAGGGAGGGCGTCATGCCTAACGATCAATCCGGGCGGATGAATCGCCGACAATTCGTGCAGACCACGGGACTTGGCGCGTTGGCGCTGGCGACCGGTGCTTCGGGGACACCGTCCGCATCATCGGAAACCATCGTCTCGCAGCTCTACGACAGCTTGTCCGCGGAACAGCGGAGCAAGGTGACGTTTCCCTTCGATCACCCTCTGCGCTCCAAAATCGACAACAACTGGCACATCACTCCGCATCGCATCGGCGACTTTTATTCGGCCGACCAGCAGGCGATGATTCAGGACATCTTCCGAGGACTGCACAACCCCGACTTCTACGACAAGGTCGAGTATCACATCCAGGAGGATGCGGGAGGCCTGAAGAATTACTCGATCGCTCTTTTCGGAGAGCCGGGCACCGGCCGGTTCGAGTTCGTCCTCACCGGGCGTCATTGTACGGCCCGCTGTGATGGTGACTCGGTCGACGGCGCGGCGTTCGGAGGGCCGATCTTGTACGGACACGCCGCGAACAGTTTCAACGAGCAGCCCCATCACCCCGACAATGTCTATTGGTATCAGGCCAAGCGAGCCAATGAGGTCTATCAGGCTCTCGACGGGAAACAGAGACAGATGGCTCTGCTGGGTGACCCCAGGCCGGAGCAAGCCACCGCGACCATCGCGCTCAACAAGCGGGGCGAGGTTCCGGGCATTCCGCTAAGCGAGCTTTCACCAGACCAAAAGGGTCTTGTCGAGGCCGTGCTCGACGATCTGATCTTGCCGTTCCGCAAAGAAGACCGCGAAGAGGTCATGAAACTGATCCGCGACGCGGGAGGCATTCCGACCCTGTCGATGTCCTTCTACAAGAACATGGATATCGGCAGCGATGGAGTTTGGGACGTCTGGCAGTTGGAGAGCCCGACGATGCTCTGGTACTTTCGGGGAGCGCCCCATGTTCATACGTGGGTGAATGTCCGCCAGGGGGCGTGAAGACCGGTCAAAAAGCTCCTTCGGGAAGAATCGCCTGTCAACGAAGCCCTCGGAAGTCATCGGGGCGAAGGTTCCTTTCTCTGTAAAGGCGCCGCCGAAGGTCGTGAAGACGCTGCCGGATGAAATGGCTCGGGTCGGTGGAATGCTCTGATCTTCGTCCGCCGGCGATTTTCGGAAGCCGTCCAACTCCACCGGTTCGAATTTTGCAATGGAGCCGGTATATGAGAGATTCCAGACCGGGTCCAAAGCCAAGCCGAGCGCTCTCTGCCTCATGTTTGCTGAAGAAGCAACCCTGGAAAATCAGTTCGGGTTTGACCGCTGCCGTTGCAGGAATAGCCGTAATGCTCCTCGAAACTCGCCTCACCTTGCCTGCATGTCTCACCACGAGGCGAGGCGAAGTGCGTGAGAGGGCCGTCAGGACGAGGCGCGAGCCGCTTGGCGC
>CAYOEQ010000484.1:0-1501 GCA_964402775.1 uncultured Enterobacteriaceae bacterium | reverse complement strand
CTGCCGGGAATCTTCCGGCTTTCTCTGAGCGTAGCTTCTCTTTGTCGCAAAAATACTATTATTTGCAATCCATGGCATAAGGGTATATCCTGATAGTCACAGGGTAGTTCACGGTGCTCCGGCCCGTGGACTGTTATTTAGGAGATGCAGGAATTTAAAGGAGCATCATGGGCCTTACGGGATTGCCACATTGGATCCGGCTGGTTGTTTTAACCACCTCTCTCGCCGCGTGCGCGAAATTCACGCCTGAACCGCCGCCGCCTTCGGCTGGGCATCTTGACGTTGCAGCCGAAACCGGCCCGTCCGGTGCTATTCCCGAAATTGTACGTCAACCGCCCCCTGTTCCTGAACCTGCCCCCCTGGAGCATGAGGACAGGTACACGGTGGTCGTCAATGAAGTGCCCGTAAAGGAGTTGCTGTTTGCCCTGGCGCGGGATGCGCAGGTGAACATCGATATCGCCCCGGATATCAGCGGCCTGGTGACCATGAACGCGGTGGAGCAGACCCTGCCGCAACTGTTGCAGCGCATAGCCCGGCAGGCAAGCCTGCGTTATGTCATGGAGGACGACAACGTGTTCATCTCACCGGACGAACCGTATTTCCGCACCTACCGGATCGACTACCTGAACATGGCCCGGGATACGTCGCACGTGGTGCAGGTCGGGACGCAGATCGCCGGCGCCGGCAACGATGCGGAAGGCGGCGGAAGCAATAATTCGACCACCACCATCGGCAGTACGATGTCCAACCATTTCTGGACCAACCTGGTAGCGAATGTCAGCGCCATCCTGGAATCCGAAGGCGGCGCGGCAGCCGGCAATACCGTCATCCCCCATCCGGAATCGGGCATGTTGACCGTCAAGGCAACCGCGGCGCAACATGAATTGCTGCAAAAACTCATTGACGAGACCCTCGCCAACGCCAACCGCCAGGTGCTGATCCAGGCTACCATCGTCGAAGTGAGCCTGACCGACCAGTTTCAGGCCGGTATCGACTGGCAGGTGCTGAACCAGGCCGGTCTCGACGGGTTCAACCTGATGACGAAGACGATCACGGCCAACCCCGTCAATGCCGCTTCACTGTTTTCCCTGAGTTATGACGATGCCGACCCGGACAACGAAAGAGTGCTCAGCGCCGCGGTCGAACTGCTGGAGGAGTTCGGGGACGTGCGGGTGTTGTCGAGTCCCCAGATCATGGCCCTGAACAACCAGTCCGCCATCCTCAAGGTGGTGGATAACGTGGTCTATTTCGAGGTGGAACAGGAAAGCAACGTGACCCAGGGCGTGGCGGCCAATACCTTCGAGACCGTCGTAAAAACCGTGCCGGTGGGCATCGTGATGACGATAACCCCGCATATCAAGGCCGATGATTCCATCATATTGAATATCAGGCCGAGCATTTCCCGCATCAACCGCTTCGTCAACGACCCGAACCCGGCCCTGTCGATCACCAGCCCGGTGCCCGAGATCCGGGTGCGCGAGATGGAATCCATGTTGCAGTT
>CAYOEQ010000483.1:0-1511 GCA_964402775.1 uncultured Enterobacteriaceae bacterium | reverse complement strand
TGCGCCTTGAGGTAATACGCATCGTAGTATCCTTCGGACAGGACGTAAGTCCCGATCATTATCCTGCGTTTGACCTCGTCACCGAAACCCTCGCCGCGGGAGCGGCAGAACAGGTCGTTGATATCCTCGGGCTCAGGACAGCGATGGCCGTAGCGCACGCCATCGTAACGGGACAGGTTGGAGGAACATTCGGCTGAAGCGATCACGTAATATACCGGGATGGACAGGTCCGTGTGGGGGAGTTCGACGTCGATAATCGACGCGCCTGCCTGCTCCAGCAAATTCAGCGCGGCAGTGACGGCATCCGAGATGGGCTGTTCCAGTTCCGGGGTAAAATATTCCCTGGGCACGCCGACTTTCAATCCCCTGATGTCGTTATTCAATGCGTCCAGGTAGTTATCCGCCCGGACGTCCGCGCTGGTCGCGTCCTTCGGGTCAAATCCCGACATGGCCCCCAGCAACATGGCCGCATCCTGCGCGGTTTGTGCAATGGGACCGCCCTGGTCCAGGCTGGAGGCGTATGCAATCATGCCGTAACGGGACACCCGCCCATAGGTGGGTTTCAATCCGGTCACGCCGCATAATGCGGCAGGCTGCCTGATTGACCCCCCGGTATCCGTAGCGGTCGCCGCCGGTACGATCCTGGCGCTGACTGCGCAGGCCGAGCCGCCTGAAGAACCTCCCGGCACCCGCTCCGTATCCCATGGATTGCGCACGGGCCCGTAAAAACTGTTTTCGCTGGATGAACCCATGGCAAACTCGTCCATGTTGGTTTTACCGATCATCACGGTCCCCGCCGCATCAAGTTTTGCCATGGTGGTCGCCTGGTAAGGGGCGATGAAGCTGTCAAGCATTTTCGACGCGCAACTCGTTTTGAACCCCGCCGTACAGAAGATATCCTTGTGCGCAACGGGTATTCCCGTCAAAGGTCCGGCCTTGCCGGCGGCAATCATCGAATCCGCCGCTTTCGCCTGCTCCAGCGCATGTTCAGGAAACAGGGAAATGAAACAGTTCAGGGCGCCGTTGTGCCGTTCAGCGCGTTCCAGGCAGGATTTGACAATCTCCGTACTGCTGATCGCCCGTTCGCGCAGCAGGCGGGATAATTCCGCGAGCGTATATCCGGACATGATATGTACGAACGCTACTCTACGAACCTGGGCACAATATAAAAACCGTCCCTTGTCTGTGGCGCTGTCTGCTGAAAATCCTCCCGGCGGTTTTCCTCGTTTACGCTGTCGGGCCGGAGTTGCGCCGCTATCTCCAACGGATGCGCCAGCGGCTCCACGGCAGACGTGTCGACGGCCTGCATCTGTTCGACCAGGGCGAGGATATCAGCCATGTCCTTCGCATAGCCGGCCATGGCTTCATCTTCTATGGCCAACCTGGCAAGCCAGGCAATTTCCCGCACCTGTGTTTTCTCAACCGGCATAAATTTCAATCTACCATATTTGTTGGCATATTTCTTGGGCTTGCCCAAAATACGCGCCACTGTTAAAGTTACATTTTTCAGC
>CAYOEQ010000482.1:0-1511 GCA_964402775.1 uncultured Enterobacteriaceae bacterium | reverse complement strand
GCCTCGCAGATTTTGTCTATCTGTTCATCGGTGTGGGCGGCGCAGACGCTTATGCGCACCAGTGATTTGCCGTCGGGCGTCGCCGGCGGGAAAATCAGGTTCACATAGACGCCGTGCTCGTGCAGGCCGCGCCACAGCGCCAGGGCCTGCTCCCTGGTGTCCAGCAGGGCCGCGATCACCGGGCAGGGTTCGGGACCCAGTTCATAACCGGCGTCGAGCAGGTGCCGGTACAGGCGCCGCGCGTGACGCCACAGCCGGGCGCGCAGGTCGGCGCCGTTTTCCACCCGTTTCAGCGCTTCCCGGGTGGACGCGATCACCGAAGGGCAGGGCGATGCGGTGAAGATATACGGCCTGCTCGCATAGCGTATCAGGTCGAGCTGCGGGTGGTTGCTGACGCAATACCCGCCGGTGCTGGCCAGGCTTTTACTGAAGGTGCCGACTATGAAATCCGCTTCGTTGATGACGCCGGCTTCTTCCACCAGGCCCCTGCCGCGCTCGCCCAGCACGCCCAGGGAATGGGCTTCATCCACCAGCAGCATGGCCTGATGTTCGTTTTTCACCTCGACGAATTCCCGGATGCGGGCCTTGTCCCCCAGCATGCTGTAGATGCCTTCGATGATGACCAGTGTGTTTGCCGCACGCTCTCCCAGGCGTTTCAAACGTTTGTGCAGGTCGTCGGGATTATTGTGGCGGAAGCGCACGATGTCGGCGCCGCTCAGCCGGCACCCGTCGTAGATGCTGGCATGGCTGTCGGCGTCTATGACTATGGTGTCTTCGTTGTTCGCCAGGCCGGATATCACCGCCAGGTTGGCCTGGTAGCCTGTGGTGAATACGATGGCCTTGTCGCATTCGTAGAACGCGGCGATTTCCCGTTCCAGCGCCCGGTGGCCGGAAAAGCTGCCGTTGGCCATTCTTGATCCGGTCGTCCCCGTGCCCAGTTCGTCCAGCGCGGCATGGGCTGCATCCAGGCATTCCTTGTCGAAGGTAAGGCCCAGGTAGTTGTTGGTGCCGGCCAGGATCGTTCTCTTGCCGTTGATACGCGCTTCCGTCGGTGAGTAGATTTCTTCGATGGGCGCGCCGAAGGGATCTACGCCCTCGCCCAGCAGGCTGTGCCGGTCCTGGACCAGGGGCTGGAATTTTGTAAACAGGCTCATGTCTTACGTTCCCGTGTTGATGACGGTGTGTATCCGTTCTGCCAGGTCCTTGACGGTATGTACGTCGGCCAGCAGGTTGACCGGCATGGATATGTCGAATTCATCCTCTATATCCATCAGCAGGTCGAGCACCTTGAACGAATCCAGTCCCAGTTCGGTGACCAGTTCCGAATCTTCCGTCAAGCCGGCGTCCGGCGCTGTCAGTGCGGATAGTTCAGTGATCACTTTTTCCAGGATTTCTTCATAACTTGTTGTCATTAACCGTTCTCCAGGTTTGGTGCAGATTCCCAGCAGGAAGGGTTATCATATAAGCCATTCCGGACACGCTGTGAATACGTCCCTGTACGCTTTATCATC
>CAYOEQ010000481.1:0-1517 GCA_964402775.1 uncultured Enterobacteriaceae bacterium | reverse complement strand
AAACTCTGGAATGGATAGCAATTACTTTCAAGCGTGATTCCATTGCCACCGAACCGGTGAAAAGTCTCGTGCCGGAAACAAGATGAAGTGAAGTTTTCAATTAGACCTTAATCTCTGCATTACGTCCATAAAACGTGCAGATAAACACGTTTTTCCCACGTAAAACGTGATCATTTACCACGTTTCTGATATGATTCCACCTCATAACCACTATATAGGTGTCTTATGCGGCGTGATATCGAACAACATCTCCTCCAATGGAAAGGCTCGGACAGGCGCAAGCCCCTGGTCTTGCGCGGTGCACGCCAGACTGGAAAAACCTATTCCCTGAGAGAGTTCGGCCAACAGTACTACAAGCGCATTGCTTACCTGAACTTTGAAGAGACGGCGTCCGCCTCACAGCTTTTCCAGGCGGACCTGGACCCGCATCGGATCATCTCCGAAATAAGCCTTATGCTGGATCTGCCGATCGTTCCGGCTGAGACGTTGATCGTTTTTGATGAAATACAGGCTTGTCCCAATGCGCTTACCAGCCTGAAATATTTTGCCGAGAAGGCCGGTGAGTACCATGTCGCGGCAGCAGGTTCGTTGCTGGGCGTCAAACTGGGCAAACCGGCGAGCTTTCCGGTGGGGAAAGTGAACTTCCTGGATTTGTATCCGCTCAGCTTCTGTGAGTTCCTGGACGCTCTGGATAAAAGTCGGTTGCGTGAACATATCGATTCCGTTGACAGGTTAAGCCCACTCCCCGCGCCCGTTCACGAGCAGTTGATTCACCTGTTGAAGGTCTACACCTTTACCGGGGGGATGCCGGAAGCTGTCATGCACTACCGGGAAAACCAGGACCTGCATAGCGTCAGGACTATACAGAGGGAAGTCCTGGATGCCTACCTGCTGGACTTTTCCAAGCATGCCGACCCGCGCGATGTCATGAAAATTACCACTGTCTGGAACCAGGTTCAAAGCCAACTGGCAAAGGAAAACAAAAAATTTATCTTTTCGGCAGTAAGGAAAAGCGCCCGGGGACGCGACTACGAGAGCGCCATTCAGTGGTTGCTGGATGCGGGGTTGATCTACAAATCGGTGAAAATTTCCGCCCCCAGGTTGCCGGTCGAGGCGTATGCCCAATCCAATATATTCAAGATCTACCTGCTGGACCCCGGCCTGCTGGCGGCGATGGCAGATATTCCAGCCCGCATACTGGTCGAAGGAGATCGGCTGTTTACCGAATACAAGGGAGCTTTCATTGAAAACCTGGCCGCGGCCACCCTGAGCGGCGCTCACGGGAAACAGCTGTATTACTGGGCCAGCGAAAACATGGCTGAGGTCGATTTCGTTGTTCCCTATGAACATGAACTCTATCCACTGGAGGTGAAAGCAGGAATTTCAAGGAAGAAAAAGAGCTTGCTCGCCTATGATGACAGGTATCATCCCTCCAGGCTGGTGAGGACCACACTGATGAACCTGCGGCAGGATGGCAGAATAATCAACATTCCGTTGTACCTGTTGCACAGGTTTCC
>CAYOEQ010000480.1:0-1533 GCA_964402775.1 uncultured Enterobacteriaceae bacterium | reverse complement strand
ACTGCTACTGTTCCTCCTTCCGCCGGAGATCGCTCTGGGGCAGGTCCAGGCGACGTCGTCGATCATTAGAGGGAACGAAGGGGAGACCGTCAGCTTCACGGTGCGGATGTCGCGTGCGCCCCTGTCGCCGACCGCGACCGTCACGTTTACGGATGTCGTACCAACGCACGCGAGCGTAGACCCGGACACCCTCTATTTCACGTCCTCGAACTACTCTGAGCCGCAGACGGTGAGGTTGACGCTGGTCGAGGACGACGACGTAGTTGACGAATTTGACGTGGTCAGCTTCCGATTGACCGAGGGCAGCTCCGAGAGTTTCGGGAGGCTCTTCGAACTGTATATCACCGATAACGACAAGGACGCGCCAGCGCTGCGGTTTCTCCCGCAGTCTATAGGGGTGACCGAGGGGGGAACTTCGAGCTACACGGTGCGGCTGTCGGCGCAGCCGACGGACACGGTGACGGTTGCGATCACGGGTACGACCGGCACGGACCTGAGTCTGGACAAGACCTCGCTGACGTTCACGAGGCTCAATTGGGGCAATTCCCAAACATTGACGGTCTCGGCCAGGGAGGACAACGACGGGGCGGACGACATTTCGACGCTGGTGCACACGACCTCAAGTAGCGGAGACCCAAACTGGGCGTCAGTGATAGGCAACGTTCTCGTGACGGTGGACGACAACGACCCACCGGGGATGCTGCTGGTCGATGCGGCCTCGCTGACGGTGACCGAGGGATCCGATGCGAGCTACACGGTACGGCTGTCGTCGCAGCCGACGGCCCCTGTGACGGTGCAGATCACGGGCACGACGGCGACGGACCTGAGTCTGGATAAGACTTCGCTGACGTTCAATCCGAGCGGGTCGGATCTCTGGAGCACGGCGCAGACGGTGACGGTGTCGGCCGGCGAGGACAACGACGCGACGGACGACACGGCGACGCTTCTGCACACGGCGTCGGGCGGGGACTACGCGGGCCAGACGGCGAGCGTGACGGTGACGACGATCGACACGGCGGCCCCGACGGTGACGATCACCGGGTTGCCGGCCAAGATCAACTCGACGGCGGCGCTCGGCGTGATGTTCACGTTCTCGGAGGACGTGACGGAGTTCGCGACCGGGGACGTGACGGTGACCGGCGGCTCGAAGGGCGCGTTCGCCGGAAGCGGGAGGACGTACACGCTGGCGGTCACGCCGACCGGCTCGGCGGACGTGACGGTCACGGTGGCAGCCAACTCGGCCACCGACGGCGGCGGCAACACGGGTCCGGCGTCGGCGGTCTCTGCCACGGCGACGTGGGACGCGGCGGCCCCGACGGTCGAGATCACCGGGATGCCACCGAAGATCAACACGACGACCGCGCTCAGCGTGACGTTCACGTTCTCGGAGGACGTGACCGGATTCGCGACTGGGGACGTGACGGTGGCCGGGGGCTCGAAGGGGACGTTCACGGCGGTGAACGGTTCCTCCTACACGCTGGTGGTGAACCCGACCAGCGGGTCGAACGTGACGGTCACGGTGGCGGCGAACTC
>CAYOEQ010000479.1:0-1540 GCA_964402775.1 uncultured Enterobacteriaceae bacterium | reverse complement strand
GTGCCGGAAGGGCACAGGCCGGTGGACGTGTTGCCGGGCGCGCAGAGTGTGATCGTTGTCGGCGCCCGCGGACCAACTGCCGGCGCCTGGCAGTCACCCAGTCACCGGCTCATGGAAGTGAACGGCTATGATTTCCGCAACGACCGGGTGATCCACATGGTCGCCGACCATATCGAGTCTGAACTTGACCACTATGCCATCCAGGCGCCGGCGCTTTCCGTCAGCGGCCATACACCGGTCATGAGCATGATGCATGCCGCGGTCCTGGCCGGATTGGGGACGCGCTCGCTGGCGGCCAATATCATTCTCAATCCCAGGTACGGCCTGCTGTACTACTCAGCCTGTGTTACCACCCTGGAGCTGCCGGGAGATGACATGCTGGAACAGAACGTCTGCCCCCATCCCATGTGTGTGGCCACCTACCGGAAAATCGGCAAGACCCCTTGCATTGCCGCTTGTCCGTCTGATGAAGGCGGCTGCCTGGACGGAGAAATCGATGAGCAGGGAGAAATCTCCTACTCCTGGTATGACCGGGAGCGCTGTACGACACGAGCCATGAATTTCGGTATCAACAGCTTCCAGAAGGCCATGGCGGAAATCGTGATGGAAGCCGATGACGATACGCGTACGAATATGATCCATTCCGATTTCTTCACGCGGTCCTGCAATGCCATCAGCAGCTTCAGGGAGAGCGTGGCGCAGTGTTTTGAGTGCATGCGGGTGTGCCCGATCACCCGCCCGGAGCGAAAACTGAAATGAGCGCCGCCGGCAGTCTTGACCTCAGCGCATGCAGGCAGGAACTCGACAAGCTGGCCCGCAAGGGCGGCGCGCTGGTAACCGGTGTTGCCGATGCGGCCGCGTTTACGGACTCGCCTGAAGGTTACCGGCCTGCGGATTTATTACCCAAAGCCAGGATTGTCTACGTGGCAGGCGGTGCGCAACCCAGGGCCGGGGACTGGCGCAGTCCCGTCTACGAGCACATGGAGACCACGTCCTTCGGAGACCGTATCCATAACCTGGCACAGCGCTTGTCCCGCTATATTGAAGATAAATTCGGTTATTACGCCATCTGTGTTCCGCCCGGCACCGATAGCGGTAACCGCCCGTTTGTGAGCATTGCCAGGGCGGCGGAACTGGCGGGTTGCGGCACGTCCAGCCTGGCCGGCCCGGTGCTGAACTCCGAGTACGGCTTCATGTACTACTCCGTTGTCATCAGCACCCTGCCCCTGGAGGTTGATGGGCCGCTGGCCGATCCGGTCTGCCCGGCCCCGGAGTGCCGGGATATGTGGGAAGAGCAGGGGACCACACCCTGTATGTCCATATGCCCTATTGACGATGGGGGGTGCCTGGGTGGGCGGCTGGAAAACGGCCGCATTGCTGAGCGGCGTTATGACGTGGCCCGTTGCAGCACGCGGGTGGAAACCAGCTGGATCCCGGGCTTTCAGAAAGTGCTGGATGTCACGCTTAAGGAACAGGATAAGGAGCAGCAGAAACTGATGCTGTATTCATCGTTATTTTCCCGCACGCTCTGGTCCATGAC
>CAYOEQ010000478.1:0-1547 GCA_964402775.1 uncultured Enterobacteriaceae bacterium | reverse complement strand
GCGCAACCGGGGCAAGGCCGAAGGTGCTGGCCTACTACAAGCCCCAGGGTGAAATATGCACGTCGGCGGACCCGCAGGGGCGCCGCACGGTCTTTGCCGGGCTGCCTAAGTTGAAGCGGGGGCGCTGGATCAGCATCGGCCGCCTGGATATCAATACCAGCGGACTGCTGCTGTTCACCGACGACGGCGTGCTGGCAGACCGTCTCATGCATCCGCGCAGCCAGGTGGAGCGCGAATATGCCGTGCGCGTATCGGGGCGGGCCACGGATGAACAGCTTAAGACATTGAGAAAAGGCGTTGAACTGAAGGACGGTCCAGCCCGCTTTATCGCAATCTCCCGCGGCGCCGGCCAGGGCAGGAATCGCTGGTACAAGGTGATCGTCACCGAAGGGCGCAACCGGGAGGTGCGGCGCCTGTGGGAGTCTCAGGGCCTGGCCGTCAACCGTCTTATCCGCATACGCTACGGTTCCTGCAACCTGCCGCGCATCAAGCGTCCCGGCCAGTTCTGGGAATTGGGCCGGGAGGAGATTGACGCATTACTCAGCCTCTGACCCCATCTATCTGACCGAAGCTGGCGGGAACTGCTAAACACGCACTTCTCCCTTTGACTTTTCAGTAATTTCCGTTAATCTTGGCATCCTTTTTTGTAATTTATTCAGTAAATCACCCGCTATGACCACCAGACAACCCCTGGTAGCCGCCAACTGGAAGATGAACGGAAACCGCGCATCCGTCGAGGCGTTGCTGGACGGGCTCAGGCCGGGTTTACCGGCAGACGGTGTGGAAGTCCTGGTATGCGCTCCTTTTATCCATATACCGCTGGCGGCGGAACTGCTTGCCGGCAGCGCCATCGGGCTGGGCGCGCAGACGGTATCGGAATACGGGAACGGCGCCTACACCGGCGAGATTTCGACGGATATGCTGAAAGATTATGGTTGCAGGTATGTTATCATCGGACATTCGGAGCGGCGCCATATCCTGGGCGAGACCAACGAGACGGTGGCAAGGAAATTCCGCCACGCCAGGGAGAACGGATTACAGGTCATACTGTGCCTGGGAGAGCGGCTGGAGGAAAGGGAAGCGGGCATGACCGAGCAGGTGCTGTCGGAACAACTGGACACGGTCATTGCCGGAGCGGGAGTAGAATCCTTCACCGGCGCGGTCATCGCCTACGAGCCGGTATGGGCCATCGGCACGGGACATACGGCAACGCCGGAACAGGCCCAGGCCGCGCACAGCTTCATCAGGCTGCAGGTAGCCAGGCACGATGACCGGATTGCAGACGAATTGCGTGTCCTTTACGGCGGCAGCGTGAAAGCGGACAATGCCGCGGGACTGTTCGCTATGGCGGACGTGGACGGCGGCCTGATCGGCGGCGCATCCTTGAAAGTTGATGATTTCCTGGCGATTTGCCGGGCAGCAGGCTAACTCAGCGGGGTAAACATGGAGACATTACAGGCTCTTTTACTGGTGGTGCAGGTGATTTGCGCCATCGCATTGATCGGCTTCATCCTGATACAGCACGGGAAAGGCGCGGATGCCGGCGC
>CAYOEQ010000477.1:0-1550 GCA_964402775.1 uncultured Enterobacteriaceae bacterium | reverse complement strand
CGTCCTGCCAGCCGGCAAAACAGACCTTGTCGCCCAGGTTCAGTGCCGTAGCGAGGTCCATGAGCCGGCGCCGCTCGGCGCCGTCCCCCGCGAGATACAGGCGCATATTCTCACCCGCCAGCCGGCCGAAGCTGCGTAGCAGCAGGTCAAAGCCTTTTTTATGCACGAACCTGCCGTGTGCCACTATTTTCCTTACTTCCGGTTGGCAGTTGATTCCGGTTACAGGGGAGAAACTGGAGAAATTGGGAATCAACCGGACCTTCCCGCCGCCAATGCCCTGGTTTACCAGGTAATCCCGTTGCGCCCGGGTAGTAGGCGTAAAAACGGTTGCGTTCCGGAAATATTTCAGGTCCACGAAATCATGGGTGTGGGCAACCAGCGGGATGCTGAGTTGGCGCGCTGCCGGACCTGCCAGGTGGGCCGCGCGTCCCAGTGACGTCTGTATGATGTCCGGCGCGAAATCCCGGACCAGTTTCAGGATGTTCCGGGGCGCCAGCGGGTCCCACGGACCCAGGACCCGAACCGATCCCTTATGCAGGCTCGGCCGTTTTTCCAGGCGCAGAGCAGCCCTGGAGCGAACATTGGAGATGGCGAGAACCTCGTGACCGCGCCGCGCCAGGCCGTTGCTCAAATCCACGTAGAATCTTTCCGCCCCGCCGAACTTCCTGGCGAGCATGACCACGCAAATCTTCATCCTGCCCCGGTCAGTGCCCGGGAAAGGTATGGAATACCCCATGGGGGACATAATCCTGGCATCACTTGTTGAATTGACAGTATTTTTACTTTGGCCCCAAATATCCGGGACAAAAAACAGGCATGATAATGATTGCCCGCCCCTGATCGTATATTATATGAAGCCGTACTTCATTGAGAACTCACCATGCCGGAATTTATCGAAATCGTTGACGTCAGTCCCCGCGACGGCCTGCAGAGCCAGCCGGTGGCATTGAGCGTAGAGAACAAGCTGGAATTGATCAACCGGCTCGTGGACTCCGGCGTCCGGCGCCTGGAGGTGGCCAGTTTCGTCAATCCGAAACGGGTCCCGCAGATGGCGGACGCGGAAGAAGTGGTGCGCGGCCTGCCGCAACGGGACGACGTATCGTATATCGGGCTGGCGCTGAACCTGCGCGGTTTCGAACGGGCTATGGCCTGCAACATCGATGAAGTGAATTGCGGAGTGGTGGCCTCGGATTCGTTTAGTTTGCGCAACCAGGGCGCCACCACGGAACAGACCATCGAACTGGCCGCGGAGATTGCCAAAGAGGCTGAGGGCGAAAGCATCGGCAAGGTTGTGACGATCAGCGCCTCGTTCGGTTGTCCCTTCGAGGGCGAAATACCGATGGAGAAGGTCGTGGACCTGGTCCGGCGCCTCGCCGCTATGGGTTATGACAAAATTTCCCTGGCGGACACCATCGGCGCCGCCGGCCCTTCAGACGTGGCCGCCATGATAAAACGTATCAGGACTCTTGAACCGGAACTGAACCTGGGTTGCCATTTCCACAACACCCGCAACACGGCAGTGGCAAACACCTATGCGGCCATCCAGGAAG
>CAYOEQ010000476.1:0-1553 GCA_964402775.1 uncultured Enterobacteriaceae bacterium | reverse complement strand
AATGACCATTCACGACATCGGATAGCTGCTTCCGGCTGACCCCAAGTTTTTTTGCTGCTTCCGTCACGCTAAGTCCCAACGGTTCTAGGCAATCGTGCCGGATGGACAGGCCCGGATGGGGTGGATTCTTCATCTGAGGATCGTTGTGTCGAAAGCGGGCAAGCATTCATAGAATGTAGTTTGGTCCGACCTCCGGCGGTAGTGCTAGCGATTGACAGTTTTCACTCGAATCAGGATTTTCACTGTTTGATGAAAATAGCTATTTTAGTGAAATTTTTGACTTTTTTTACTAAAATAGCTATTTTCAGCGAATGATGAAATCTGCTAAAATAGTGAAAGAGCTAGAGACCGCAGCCGCGACCGCTGTCCGCGACCTGATCGACTACGTGCCGAATTTGGAGATCGGCTCGGTCGATTATGAGGAGCACATCGGACGCTACCAAATCGATTTACGAATCGCTTTGAGCCGTGGCAGCGTCAATTATGCGCTCATCATCGAGGTGAAGCCGAACGGGGCACCGCGCTTTGTTCGTTCCGCGATCTATCAGCTTAGAGACTACGTGGCGCATGTAGATCCATCCAATCAGGCGGATGCCGATCAGCGTTTGATTCCAATGCTTGTCAGCCCCTACCTGTCCCCGGAGTCGCGGGCGATCTGCACCGATCACAATGTCGCGTATCTCGATCTTTTCGGGAACGCCCATCTCGCTTTTGATAGTGTCTATATTGATCGTGCCGTCGCAGATAAGCCGAAGTCCGAAAGCCGCGCACTACGGTCGATCTTCAACCCGAAGGCAGCCGCTATTTTGCGCGTTATGCTGCGCGAGCCAGACCGCGCATGGCGCGTTACCGACTTGTCCGCAAAAGCCAACGCGAGCCTTGGTCATGTGAGCAATGTGCGCAAAGCTCTGCTCGAACGGGAATGGATCGAAAAACAGGCTGACGGCGTCGTCCTCATCCAGCCAGATGCGCTCTTGAAAGCGTGGCGTGAGAACTATCGCCGGCCGGCCGGCCATCGCATCACCGGATACACGCATCTCCACGGTAAGCAACTCAACGAGAAGTTGTCGAAAGCACTTAATCCGCAGCGCCCTCGCGTGATCTACTCATTGCATTCCGCCGCCCAATGGTTTGCGCCCTTTGGCCGGGACGGCACACATACTTTCTATGCTGATGAACTTGGTGCTCAATTTTTGCAAGAGACGTTGGGGCTGATGCCTGCCACAAAAGGAGCGAACGTCGTCTTGCACATCCCCAACGATGAGAGTCTGTTCGACGACGCTATCGAGCCAGCGCTAGGCACATTCTGTACCAGTCCGATCATCACGTATCTCGATCTGTGGAACGGCAATGACCGCGACCGTGAAGCTGCGGAATATATAGCTAGGGAGTTCTTCCCATGGCTACAATAGAACCCCAGTCTGCCAACGACTATGATGACCGCACCACAGCGGCGGTCAAATCCGTACTGGTCGAGATCGGGCAGATTCTAGGCAGCTTTAAAGGCAAGTTCGCACAGTGAAACTAATCGTCACCAACGACGACGGCATCGA
>CAYOEQ010000475.1:0-1555 GCA_964402775.1 uncultured Enterobacteriaceae bacterium | reverse complement strand
TCCAAGTACTCGTTTGCCCACTCAGCAGCGAGAGCTGGATCATAGTCTCCCAAGTTACTGAAGTAAATCTCCATCGCATTCTTCGTGCTCACACCAGCACTTTGAATTTGTGCCAATTTTTCGATTAGTTCAGAGGGATCTATCCGCAGGACCAAATCCCGGACCACATCAGTCAACATGCGAGTCTGATAGTCGACAGGTACCAAGTCAACTAAATCGGGTAAGTCGTGCCAAACTTTACTCGCCCATACAGCGTAAAGCGAACGGAGTTCCCAATTCTCTTCGAGCATATACTCCGATTCATTTAGTACCGCTATAGCTCCCATCGCATCCTGCTTTACCCAGGCTGTAAAGACTTCATCGTTTAGCATCTTTTGAGCTTCTGGCGACAACGTCGCTAATTGTTCCCACACAAGTTTCGGGTCATTGGCGGCCAGAGTCGACACAACTAATCGCCATTGGGGTTGTTGCGGTGAAAATACTTCGTGGACCAAACTAAGCATCGAACTAATTTTCTCGGTGTCTTCTCGTTCAATCCATCGCTCGGTTATCAACCTCACAAATTCACTCTGTCGAGCTTCTGGGATGTCCGCCTGTAAGACCAACTCGAAAGCTGCTTTGGGCTCGTCGATTACCTCTTGGAGCTGAGCTTCGAAATTCAATTCATTGAGACTACTTGTCGCACCAAAAGACGCCACAAGTTCAAGCTGTTGAGCATCAGAAAAGTCTTGGCGAGTTTGCAGAATCGTGCGAAAGGCTTTAGATTTCCATGGTTCCTGCAAATTTTTTGCAGAGAGCATCGCTGCGCGTGGATCTAAACCAGCCCATTCCTCGAACACTACCTTTAGATGTTTGTCCCAGTTTCTGCGTTCCGTTTCCCAAACTAGTGCTAACGACAATTCAGGATCAAGCCGTGCCAGTTCAGCAAAGATCAAACTTTGAACAGAAAACAAATGTTTAGTGGGATCTTTTGCGAGAGAGTGTCTCAGTACATCTGCGACTTGAGTACCGCTTCGACTTGCGAGTAAACGATACAAGGCTAACCGTCGTTCTGAAGGTTGCTCGTGTGCTAAAACACTAGCTAAGGAAGCCGGGGAATTGGTAGAGGGTTCGTTGGTGGTTGCTCCCAACGATTCTTGGAGAGGAATATCAGCGATAGGTAAATCATGGGCTTGTTCGCCGCGCGGCAAGAGAACAAATGAAACAATTAAACCTCCACCTATCCCCATTACTAATCCAACGAGAGTAAATGCGAAGGGACTGCGCTTCATGTGCTTCATAAGAATTACCTGTGATAACAAAGAACATGGTGACTATTACAATGAAACAGCACCTATTGGTGCTACGATTATAACAAGAGAATTCGATCTTTCCAACTCTAGCGATGGATTGGAAAAATCTCGAATTTAGGATCGCAAGCTCAACAACGTACTAGTGACTGTTTCGCGATGCTGCGTCAAACTATAATTTTTCGTTCGTTGTGCAAAGTGCTGTCGCGATTACGCGACACGATTAGCATTGTTAGTCGCGTAGCTCAGTTGGCTAGAGCATCACC
>CAYOEQ010000474.1:0-1560 GCA_964402775.1 uncultured Enterobacteriaceae bacterium | reverse complement strand
ACAAACTGCCAGCACAGAAAAAAAGTTGTTCATGGCGTGGTTATCGGTTCCCCTGTATCCGGTTTACCAGCTTATCAGTCTACCCTGCATTGGTCAAAAACCGGACAATGCTGACCATGGCTTCGGTATCAAACCGGCAATAGCGCAGTAATTGCTCTTCAAGTTCCGTTTTTCTTGCCGGGGTGGTTTCGGGGTTTATCGCTTCGATGTAGCCGTCGGCTGCGGCCATTCCCTCGGCTATGCCCGTCAACTCCGAATAATCCACTTCCGGGGCAACAGTCGGCGAAACCGCTTTTATGGACCATGACCCAAGCATCTTCGGGTGGTAGTAATGCTGCTTGACTATGGGGTGCAGGTCGACCAGGCGTTCGACGATTCCCGCCAGGGGCGCCGCCAGGTCCGGAAACATCCCGGCCAGGCTGTTGATGACGCGTTTCTCATAGTTTGTATACATAAACACCGGCCCGCTCGACCCCAGGCATTCAACCAGTCTTTCCGCCAGCGCGCGCATCGGCGGGTCGCCCGACAAATCCAGGAACTCGTGGTGGCGGATATCCTCAACCCCGCCTTCGGCAGCGCCGTAGTCAACATGGCACGACCACTGCACCGGCACGGACTGATAGGGGCGCATCCCCGCCCAGAAGGGTATGGCAGGGCCTATTGTCTCAAAATCCAGGTAATAGCGCGGGTATCCTAACTGGTCGAAGCTCCGTTGCGCATCCGCTGATACCTCTGCCTCCCCTTTGCGCGTGGCCGCGTGAATGCGCAAGCGTGTCTCAGTGGTGAGATCGGCTGCGTCCACGTCCCTGATATCGCGACAGCCGGCGTTGACCCAGTCAGCCAGTTCCGCCTTGTTGCCGCCCAGGCCCATGACCGGGTACTCCGCCTGCGCCGGCCAGCAATGGGACATGAACGCGCACTCGTAGGGGTTGTAACAGTGGCCGCCGACCGGCATTTCCGGGACCGCGCCGGCAATGGCGGTTCGGGCTGTGCTGATCAACTCAACCACCTCGTCCTGGCGTTGCCGCGCCCTGGCCGTCAGGTCTTCTTCAACCAGCAGGCCGCGGTAATCAGCGCCGCCTTCGTACACAAACGCAGTGTCCACGTGGGCAAGGGATATTGCCTTGAGATCCAGGCCGGCGTTCCTGAGCACCCAGTATTGAATGGCGCAGTCCAGTTCATGTTGGGGCTTGACACTGGCGGCCGCTTTCACTTCGATGGCGCGCCAGCCGCCGCCTTCGAGCGGCAGCAACACGTCGGCGCGCACCAGCACACCATCGTGCCGGAACGTAGCTTCATAGATGGGCGCGTCGTGCCCGTTTGCCACCAGTTCAGCCGTCTGCGCCAGCGCTTCATTCAGTCCTGTGGAATAAGGTATTTCCACCCCGTCCCCTGAACCGAATACCTGTTTGGCTACCTCACCCACCTGGTTGCCGGACGCAAACAACGACTCCGCCATGGAACTCGTCTCGGCCAGTTCCGGGTGATGCGCCTCCAGGTGCAGTTTCTTGCCGCACTGCCAGGCAGAGATCAGGCGGGATTTGGAGAGGTAGGGTTTGG
>CAYOEQ010000473.1:0-1564 GCA_964402775.1 uncultured Enterobacteriaceae bacterium | reverse complement strand
GAGTGGAGCCTGTTCTGGTTTGCCGCGTTTTCAGCCCTGCTTGTGTATCAAACTTTATTTGTCATTCCGGCGAAGGCCGGAATCCAGTGAAATACTGTGTCGCCTCCGGCGACCCGTTAATCGACTGGATACCGGGTCAAGCCCGGTATGACGAAGTAAGCCTGGTTTAACGAATGAGGCAGTTAGCCCGGTATGACGCCAGGTTCACCGGCGGAAACCGCCGCGCGGCATATTGCCGCCAAGCCCGCGCATCATATTCTCCATGCCGCCCTTTTTGCTCAGTTTTTTCATCATCTTCTGCATCCGGCCGAACTGTTTCAGCAGGCGGTTGATATCCTGTATCTGCGTGCCTGAACCGGAGGCGATGCGTTTCTTCCTGGAACCGTTGACGACGGCAGGGAAACGCCGCTCTCCGGGCGTCATGGAGTTGATGATCGCTTCGAACTTGACCAGTTCACGTTCCTGGCCGGCCAGCCCGGCCGGCGCTTGCTGCATCCCCGGCATCTTGTCCAGCAGGCCGCTCAGTCCTCCCATATTCTGCATCTGCCGCAACTGGTCGCGAAAATCATCCAGGTCGAATCCCCTCCCTTTTTTCAGCTTCCTGGCGATCTTTTTTGCCTTTTCCTGGTCCGTTTTTTCCTCCACTTCCTCGATCAGGCTCAACATGTCGCCCATGCCCAGTATCCGGGACGCGATCCTGTCGGGATAAAACGGGGACAGTTCGGAGGTTTTCTCACCGGTACCGAGGAACAGGATGGGCTTGCCGGTGACGTGCCGGACCGAGAGCGCCGCCCCGCCCCGGGCATCGCCGTCCACCTTGGTCAACACCACCCCGGTCAGATCCATGGCATCGTTGAATGCCCGGGCCGCGTTGACCGCATCCTGTCCCATCATGCTGTCCACCAGGAACAGGGTATCGGACGGGGTGAGCGCGCTATGAATATGCCGGATCTCCGCCATCATATCCTCATCGATATGCAGTCTCCCGGCCGTATCGACGATGAGCACGTCGGCAAAACGGGACCTGGCGTGTTTCAGCGCCGCCTCGGCGATGGCGACGGGTTGTTGCCGGTCTCCCGCGGCGAAATATTCAAGCTGGTTTTCCCCGGCCAGCACCCGCATCTGTTCCAGGGCCGCCGGACGGTAGACGTCGCAACTGGCCACCACTACGGACTTGTCGTGCTTCTCCCGGCACCATTTGCCCAGTTTCGCAACCGTGGTGGTCTTGCCTGATCCCTGCAAGCCGGCCATCAGGATGACCGCAGGCGGCGGGACATCCAAATTCAGGGACGCCTGACCGTCACCCATCAGGTGAACCAGTTCATCCTGTACGATCTTCAGCAGCGCCTGGCCCGGATTGAGGCTGCTTGACACCTCCTTCCCGAGCGCCCCGGCTTCAACCTGCTCGATGAACGCCTTCACCACCGGCAGGGCCACGTCCGCTTCGAGCAATGCCATGCGCACGTCCCGCATGGTGGATGCGATATTGTCTTCCGTCAGGCGCGCATGACCCCGCAACTGCTGAACGATACGGCTGAAGCGCCCGCTTAAATTTTCAAACATG
>CAYOEQ010000472.1:0-1576 GCA_964402775.1 uncultured Enterobacteriaceae bacterium | reverse complement strand
GAGATCGCTTGGTGTGTGGTCTTCACAGTCAAGCAGCACTAAAACGGTTGTTGGCAGAGTCTGACTTGAAGCTGGAAAATGCTATACAGATGTCCAAAGTCTGGAGGCTGCTGATGTCAACTCAAAGAAGCTACTAGGAGGTGAACCAACTGTAACTGGCTCAGCGAATTGGACAGGGTCTACCAAACCTACAATTAGTAAATCAGATCGTGGACAATCCAACCAAAAGTCCTGTTACCGTTGTGGGAACAAAGCTCACATGGCAAGTGTCTGTCCATTCCGAGAGGAATATTGCAACAAGTGTCACAAGAAGGGACACATAGCTAGAGCCTGTAGAAGTACACAGAAAGCTACTTCACGCCCACCAAGTGGAAACACTAGAACCCATGGCTTCAAACATAAGGGAGCCTGACTTAGATGAAGAATATCCTTTGAACTGTGTAGGCAGTAAGAGGATCAACCCAATCATGGTGGAACTGATGATAAATGGAAAAAAGGTGCTGATGGAATTAGACACAGGAGCAGCTGTCTCAGTGATCTCTACACAAACAAAAGCACAGATGTTCCCTCAAAGTTCACTAATGCACTGGATCTTGACCCTGACAACCTACACAGGCGAGCTATTAGAAGTGGGAGGACAAATATTGGCTGAAGTAAAGCATGGAAGGCAAGCTAAACAGCTGCCATTGTATGTTGTTAAGGGAAATGGTCCAAGCTTAATGGGTAGAAATTGGCTTCAGCAAATTAAATTGAATTGGCAAAGTTTAAACATGGATTCAGTCCCAGACTCTAAGGTGCATGATACTGATTGGCAAAAACAAATTGAATTACTTTTACAGACACACAAGAATGTGTTTGTGGACGAGTTAGGTCAAATGAAGACCTTCGAGGCTACTTTACAACTAAAACCTGGAGCTAAACCTAAATTTTGTAAAGCCCGTCCTGTTCTGTTAGTTTTAAAGCAGCCATTGAAAGGGAATTAGATCGATTGGAATCAGAGGAAGTATTAGAGAAGGTCTTCTATAGTGAGTGGGCAGCACTTGTTGTTCCTGTCCCTAAACAAGCAGGCAACATCAGATTATGTGGTGATTATATAAGGTTACCATAAACCCACAATTAGAAGTTGACCAATATCCATTGCCAAACTCACATAGCATTTTTGCAATACATTCAGGGTGCAAATGGTTCTCTAAAATTGATTTAAAACATGCTTATCAGCAGATAAAGCTGTCAGAATCATCAAAACCCTTAGTTACCATTAACACTCATAGGGGGTTATATCAGTATACTAGATTGCCATTTGGGGTGGCATCTGCCCCAGCTCTATTTCAGAAAGTGATGGACACTGTTCTGCAAGGTCTATCAAAAGTGATCTGCTACTTAGACGACATTTTGATAACAGGAAGCTCCCAACAAGAACACTTTGACAATGTCAAACAAGTCCTGCAGCGCTTAGAACAGTATGGTATCTGTGCTTATAAGTCAAAGTGTGCTTTTATGTGCCAAGCTGTGGAATATTTGGGACACCAAGTAGATGCTGAAGGGTTGCACACATTGGACACCAAGGTAGCTGCTA
>CAYOEQ010000471.1:0-1602 GCA_964402775.1 uncultured Enterobacteriaceae bacterium | reverse complement strand
CAAACTGTTAGTTTGTGAACCCTAAAGGAGGAAATCCCTATGCCTGACGCAAATCTTCTTAAAGGCGGCTCGCAAGTCTTATCCGATGTCCAAACGCCACTACTGAACTACATTAACAACACATGGCAGCAGTCTCCGACAGATGAACTGCTGGACGTTACGAATCCAGCGAATGGCGAAGTCCTCACGCAAGTCCCGCTTTCACAAGCCGACGAAGTCCATGAAGCCGTCGCTGCCGCTGCGACTGCACTCCAAGAATGGAGACGCACACCCCCCGTCGAACGTATTCAATATCTATTCAAGTTGAAAAATCTCTTAGAGGACAACTTAGACGACATCGCAAGAACCATTACCTTGGAGTGTGGCAAAACGCTTGATGAGGCAAAGGGTGAAATGCGGCGCGCCATTGAGAACGTTGAAGTCGCATGTGGTATTCCCACGCTCATGCAAGGCACGAATCTTGAGGACATCGCAACCGGTATTGATGAATTCATGATCCGTCAACCCGTAGGGGTCTGTGCCGCCATCGCACCGTTCAACTTTCCCGGCATGATTACCTTCTGGTTCCTCCCGTATGCGATCGCTTGTGGGAACACCTACATCGTCAAACCCTCCGAAAAGGTACCCGTCACGATGCAAAAGGTGTTCCAACTCTTGGAACAGACTGGACTCCCAAAAGGCGTTGTAAATCTGGTCAACGGCGGTAGAGACACTGTAGATGCCATCTTAACGCATCCCGAGGTCCGTGCGATTAGTTTCGTCGGTGCGACGGCAACAGCAAAAGCCATCTATGCGAAAGCCGCCGCAAACGGCAAACGCGTCCAGTGCCAAGGCGGCGCAAAGAACCCGCTCATCATTCTCCCCGATGCCGATCCCCAATTCACCGTTAACGCCGCGACTGAGAGTGCTTTTGGGTGTGCTGGGCAACGCTGTCTCGCGGCATCCCTTGCCTTCACTGTTGGTGACGCGCAAGATTGGTTCACAGAAGCCATCGCCGACACCGCCACCGACCGCGTCGTCGGAAACGGATTGGAGGAAGGGGTCGAAATGGGACCCGTCATCACCACCGAAAGCAAAACCCGAATCGAGGGATTAATTCAAGCCGGTGCCGATGAAGGTGCGCGGATTCTTGTTGACGGCAGGTATCCGAGCGTCCCCGGCGGTGAAAACGGAAACTTCATCCGTCCAACCGTTCTCAGTAACCTCGATCCGAAAGGCGAAATTTCAGGTACTGAAATCTTCGGACCCGTTTTGGGGCTAATTCATGTTGACACGATTGACGACGCAATCGCACTCGTCAACGGTGGACGTTACGGGAATATGGCGTGTCTCTTTACAAGCAGCGGTGCCTCCGCCCGCAAGTTCCGTTATGAGGCAGAGATCGGAAACATCGGCATCAACATCGGTGTCGCTGCCCCGATGGCGTTCTTCCCTTTCAGCGGTTGGAAAGACAGTTTCTTCGGCGACCTCCACGGTCAGAGTTGGGATGCCGTAGACTTCTTCACCCAAAAGAAAGTCGTCGTTGAACGCTGGGCATAACCCTATTTATTGTAGCGCAAACTGTTAGTTTGCGTGCCACTCTGCACAAACTAACAGTTTATA
>CAYOEQ010000470.1:0-1604 GCA_964402775.1 uncultured Enterobacteriaceae bacterium | reverse complement strand
CTGCTAGAATTCAAGACTGGTGGAAATAACAGGAGGAGGCCGGCGGACGGAGCGCCGGCACACGGGAATTTGGACGATCTTCTTACCCGCTTGGCAAGCTGGAGCGACCCCTGGTTCTGGGTATGCGTTGCCGCGGTTCTCTATACCAATTGCGTTATCGGTTTCCTGCCCTTGTCCTCGGACAGGGAGTTGGAGCCCGCTGAACACCTGCTCATGCACGCGCGGCGGCTTCTGCTGTTGCTGTTCCTGCTGTTGTTCCCGGGTTTCCCCCTGTGCCTCTGGTTCCTGGCCGCCAACGTTACCGGTGATATCGCGGCAGCCAATAACATCGTAGACATCGTCATCATCAGCCAGGCCGGCAGGATGTGGGGGCTGATGGCAGGTTTCCTGCTCGCGGGACTGTTGAGCAGGATCGTCTTCCTGCGCTACCTCTACCCGCGTTTCTCGTCCTGGTACATATTCAGGCGGGTATCGCAGCGCGGCGACCAGGTTTCCGATATCCGCACCGAGGCCCACCGGTTCCGGGAGAAGCAGTTCCGGCCCGAAAAGCACTACCGGCCGGGGAAGATGTTTATCGGATTGCGGCAGGACAACACTCCGTTGCACGTCCCGGTGGATGACTGGAAGACCTGGAACCAGCGCATGGTGGGCGCCACCCAGACCGGCAAGGGCATCCTGTTCGGGGTGCAATTGGACCAGTCCGTGCGCCGGGGTTTCTGCACGGTCTTTTTCGACATCAAGCCGGACCGGCACGCGCTGGGCATCATGCGCAAGGCCTGCGAGGATACCGGCAGGCGCCTGGTGACCGTGGATTTCAACGGCGAACTGCCGGGGAAATGGTCGCCGTTCCGGACCGGCACCGACCGGGAGGTCAAAACCCGGCTGATGCACGCCTACAACCTCGCCGAACGGGGAGACACCGCGGATTTCTACAAGATCGGTGAGAGGGAATTCCTGGAGTCAATCTTCGACAAGTGGAGCAGGGAACTGATAGACCTGCCGAAGCTGCTCAGGGACGCGGCCAAACCACCGCCCACCGTCACCAACCTGACACGGGAAATGCTGGCGCTGTCCGCGCTGAGACCGGGACGCAGCAAGGGCGTGGATATCGAACGCGTGTTGCGGGAGAATGCCGTGCTCTACGTGCGCTCATCCGCGACCGACCCGGTGGTGAAACGCGCCACCCAGGTGTTCCTGCTGTGCCTGTTGCAGGCAGCGACGCGCATGTACCGGCGCCGGGAGCGCTCAAGCCACCTGTTCATCGGCATCGACGAGGTGAAGTTCCTCGCCACCGATATCCTGGGCGACATGCTGGCGACCATCACGGGGTTCGATTGCCACCTGGCCATCGCCTACCAGAGCCTGGGCGACCTGAAATCCGTCAACCGGCGCCTGGTCAACGTGGAGGCCCTGGAGTTCAGCGTGGAAAACAACTGCAAGATGTCCCTGTACTACCAGCCCAACGACTTCGAGACCGCCGAATACGCGGCCAAACAGAGCGGCACGAAACAGGCCAGCCGTTACCGCATGAACGTGGACATCAACAAGGCCGGCGGCGAAGTCTATGCCGACAGGAACCTGATCACCCAGGAAGACGTGTACTA
>CAYOEQ010000469.1:0-1608 GCA_964402775.1 uncultured Enterobacteriaceae bacterium | reverse complement strand
CGAAGGCGCGGAACGGGCATTGTGACTGGTCCCTGAACAGGGAAACGCCGCCACTATGCAGGCCGCCTACCGGCGGCGCTGCCGTGTCCGTAATCGATTCAATTTTGCGGTTGGCGAAGATCACCTGCGCGTAGCCCTCCACCTGTGACTCTTGTTCTTCCGCAGTTTTGTGCCCCGGTTTGTTTCTGTGGCTGTCTGGTATCAGCGTCCCTGTCCCGGCAGGTAACTCCGGGTTTGCCAGCAGGGGACTCGCCAGCAGCGGCCGGTCCTCTTCGCTGCGGGCATGGCTCAGGATAATCTCCGGCGTGGCGCGCACCAGCGCTGTTTGCAGGTTCCCGGCCTGCTGCAGGCTGCTGTCCGCGTCGGCGCCCGGCATGCCGTATTGTTTTTGCAGGGAGACAGGGACGAAGGGATTGGGCCGGGGCCGGGGCGGCCAGGCCTCCTCGGTCAGTCCGAACATCCAGACGCGATCGAAGGCCATGGCCGCGGCGCCCTGTGGGTCGAGGACCTGTATCGGGGTCTCCGTGGTCTTCGGCTGGAAGCTGGTCCCGCCGGCGATGCGCCGCAGTTGGGACAGCGCAGCGGCGCGTGACATCACCGGGTTTACCAGGCGCAGTGAAACAAAGCTGTCCAGCACCGAGTGCCAGGATTGCACCTGCTGGAATTCAGTACTGTCCAGGCTGCGTTCCCCGGGCCAGCCGAAAATCTCAAGGAACAGGCTAAAGCTGCCGGTCCAGGCTTCCGGTGATTGCTTTGCCGGCAGTTCGTCCAGGGCTGAGAAGATCTCTCGCAGCATGGCCGTCATGACCGGGACGGGCCGCCCTTTATCGCCGGCGGCGCCGGCGAGGTAAAGCAAATCGTTCCAGTTAAATGCGATCTGGTTACGGGAACGGAGTTTTTCATCCAGCAATGCGCGTCCCGCGCGTTCCTCATCGTGCCCCTTGATGAATGGCGTGCGCAGCAGGAAACCCAGGGTATCCAGGGCAAGCGGCGCCTTGTTCAAACCCAGGATGGGGAAGATCGCGTTGATAAGCGGGTATTCGACCAACGGTTGGCCTGCCGAGATACTGAAGGGCAGGGGCGCGGCAGCGTCCCGGTAGCGCAGGTTGCCGGGCGCCAGCACGTCCTCAAAGATGTAACGGATGCGGGTCCGCAGTTTGCGTAGTACCGGTGTGATGATACCGACGCTGACCCCGTCCTTTTCTTCAATGCACCTGCGAGCCCAGACCGCAGCCGCCCGGATCTCCTCGCCGGCGTCGGCAAAATCCAGCACTTGCGCGGAGACATTGCCGTCCTCCTGCCGGCATTCATGCACACTAATGCCGGCATCCCCCAGTTTCTTCAGCAACATTGCCTGTTGCGGGGTCAACCGGTCAAACCCCGCCAGCGCCAGTCCCTTGCCGAAGATATCCGTATCGTCAGCCACGTTCCCGTACAGGACATCTGCCAGTGAAGCGCTATCGATCCAGTTGCTTTCCCCGCAGCGTAACCGGTATTCGTCTGCCCAGGACTTGAAAGCGACGGCATCTTCGTTCATGGGCGTTCCCCGGGGAAAAATCGGGACATGATATTGTTTCAGGCGCTGCCAGGCAGCGGCAACCTGTGCCG
>CAYOEQ010000468.1:0-1619 GCA_964402775.1 uncultured Enterobacteriaceae bacterium | reverse complement strand
TACGGCGGCGCCGCGCCGCGTCTGCCGGGCAGCGTCGTGCTGGATCTGAAACGCATGAACCGGGTGCTTGAGGTCAATGAAAAGTTTGGTTATGCCCTGGTTGAGCCCGGGGTCAGTTTTTATGACCTGTACAACCATATCCAGGCGCGCGGCATCAAACTCTGGCTGGACGTGCCCGACCCCGGTTGGGGCAGCGTGGTGGGGACGACCCTGGAGCGTGGCGCCGGTTACACGCCTTATGGCGACCACTTCATGCGCCAGTGCGGCATGGAGGTAGTGCTGGCTGACGGTGACGTCGTGCGCACCGGAATGGGCTCCATGCCGGGTAACAACACCTGGCAACTGTTCAAATACGGTTTCGGCCCTTATCACGACGGCATATTTACGCAGTCCAACTACGGCATAGTCACCAAGCTGGGTGTCTGGTTGATGCCGGAACCTCCCGGCTACCGGCCTTACCTGATCACATTTCAACGGGACGAGGATATCGAACAGGCCGTGGAGGTCATCCGCCCGCTCAAGGTCAACCTGGTGATACAGAATGCCGCGACCATACGCGACCTGCACCTGGTCGCATCGCTGAATACCAGCAGGACGGAATACTATCACGGTGACGGCCCGCTGCCGGACAGCATCCGCAGGAAGATCATGGCCGACCATGACATAGGCGCGTGGAATTTTTATGCCGCGCTTTACGGGCCGCCGAAAATCATGGATGCCCACTGGGAGATTATCCGGGATTCTTTTGCATCAATCCCCGGGGCAAAATTTTATTTTCCCGAAGACAGAAAAAACAAGAACGACGTCCTCCATCACCGCGCCAAAACCATGGCCGGGGTCCCGACCCTGACCGAATTCGGACTGGTGAACTGGGTCGGCGGTGGCGGCCATATCGACTTCTCGCCGGTCTCCCCGACCACCGGTCCGGATGCCATCAAACAATTCAACATGGTGAAACAGCGCGCCCATGAACACGGTTTTGATTACATGGGCGTATTCATCGTCGGCTGGCGCGAGATGCACCATATCTACACCCTGGTTTTTGACAAGAACGACCCGGAAAAGAGGCAGCGCGCCTACCGGTTGTTCGACGTCCTGATCCGTGAGGCCGCGGCGGCGGGCTACGGTGAGTACCGGACTCATCTTGCCTTCATGGACCAGATAGCCGCCACCTACAACTGGAATGACAACTCCCTGGCGCGCCTGAACAACAAGCTCAAGGACGCGCTGGACCCGAACGGCATACTGGCGCCGGGCAAGCAGGGGATCTGGCCCAAACACCTGCGGGAGAAAAAGCAATGACCCGGTTGCTAATCTTGTTGATCCTGGGCATCAGCATTACGTTACCGGCAGCCAAGGCAACCGAGTTGATAACGGGAGAAAAAGTCTTCCAGCAGTGGTGTATCCACTGTCATGGTGAGGACAATAGCGGCCCGGGCACCTTGCGCCTGGCCTGGGACAAGGGTGAGGATATGTCACTGCTGACCGAACGTGATGACCTGGACCGGGAATACATCCACTTCATCGTGCGCCGCGGCCTGGACGAAATGCCCTCATTCCGCATCACGGAGATCAGTGAAGCTGAATTGAACGCTCTGGCGGACTTTTTGGGCAGGTAA
>CAYOEQ010000467.1:0-1625 GCA_964402775.1 uncultured Enterobacteriaceae bacterium | reverse complement strand
TCCCTCGGAGCCACCGGCAGGGGCCATGGCAGCGACAAGGCAGTGGTGCTTGGGTTGCTGGGTGAAACGCCAGAAGCGGTGGACCCCGATGAAGTCGACAGCAAGCTGGAACCGGTTCGGACGACCGGGATTCTCAACCTGCTGCAGCGACGCTCCGTGAACTTCAGCCTGAATGCGGACCTCGTCTTTCACAAAAAACAACGCCTGCCGTTGCACGTCAACGGCATGAGTTTTCGTGCGCTTGAAAACGAGGGAGAGACGCTGGTTGAGAAGACCTATTACTCGGTGGGCGGCGGTTTCGTCGTGGACACGGACGATCAGGGCGAGCCCGTGCTCAGGGAAGACGCTTCCGTGACGCTTCCTTATCCCTTCCGTACGGCTAAGGAACTGCTGGAACTGTGCGATATCCATAATCTGGGTATCAGCGACCTGATGCTGGAAAACGAGAAGTACCTGCGTACGGAACAGGACATTCGGGCAGGGTTGCTCGAGATCTGGGCGGTCATGCAGGAGTGCGTGGCCCGCGGCTGCCGCACCGGCGGCATCCTGCCGGGCGGTCTCAAAGTCCGGCGCCGCGCCGCAGACATGAAGGATAAACTCACGGAGAAGGGAGGCGGCGCAAGCGGCGCGTTCGAGGCGATGGACTGGGTGAACCTGTATGCCCTGGCGGTCAACGAGGAGAACGCTGCCGGCGGCAGGGTGGTTACCGCGCCCACCAACGGCGCTGCCGGTATTATTCCCGCAGTACTGCACTATTATCACCGTTTCTGCACCGGCGCCGATGACGATGGAGTTGTGAGGTTCCTGCTTACCGCGGCCGCCATCGGGATATTGTACAAGCTCAACGCATCCATTTCCGGCGCAGAAGTAGGTTGCCAGGGCGAGGTGGGTTCGGCCTGTTCGATGGCGGCCGGCGCCCTGGCAGAAACGCTGGGTGGCAACCCGGCGCAGGTAGAACAGGCTGCGGAGATCGCCATGGAGCACAACCTGGGGCTGACCTGCGACCCGGTCGGCGGACTGGTGCAGATCCCCTGCATAGAACGCAATGCCATCGCGTCCGTCAAGGCGATTAACGCCGCGCGCATGGCGCTGCTGGCGGACGGCCAGCATTACGTGTCCCTGGACAAGGTGATCAAGACCATGCGCGAGACCGGCGCCGACATGAAGATGAAATACAAGGAAACCGCCCGCGGCGGCCTGGCCGTCAACGTAATCGAATGTTAGTTCGCATAAGCGAGATATGCAGACTGAAATGAGCAGGCAAAAGTATTCCATTTTCTCCCTGCTGCGCAATGCCTTCTCACGTAACGAAAACTGGCAGCAGGCCTGGCGCAGTCCTGAACCCAGGAAAAGGTACGACGCACTCATAGTCGGCGGTGGCGGCCACGGCCTGGCAACCGCTTACTACCTGGCAAAAGAGCACGGGATGACCAACGTCGCGGTATTGGAGAAGGGCTGGATTGGCGGCGGCAATACCGGTCGCAACACTACCATCGTACGCTCCAACTACCTGTGGACAGAAGCCGCGCTCCTCTATGAGAAATCACTCAAGCTGTGGGAAGGATTGAGCCGGGACCTGAATTACAACGTCATGTTCAGCCAGCGCGGCGTTTACAACCTGGGCC
>CAYOEQ010000466.1:0-1628 GCA_964402775.1 uncultured Enterobacteriaceae bacterium | reverse complement strand
ACGCCGCCATGGCCGAGCGCATCGGCGTCGAGGTGCGCACGTTCGACGGCGCGCGCTCCAACATCAAGGCAACCACCCCGGAGGACTTAATCGTGGCGCGGGCGTTGTTGGTGGGGGTGGGCGATGGCATATGAGCGAGAGCGAGACGCGGCGTTGCGGCAGGCTGCTCGCGCAATGGCTTCCTTTGAACTAGATGAACTAGAGGAAGCCGGGGCTTGGAAGAACGCTGCCAAGGCATGGACTGAAGGCAACCAAGAGGAAGCGGTGGTATGGGAGAACGCCGCCAAGGCATGGACTGAAGGCAAACCAGAGGAAGCCAAGGCTTGGGAGCACGCTGCCGAAGCGTCGGTGGTAGCAAAGATGTGGGAGCACGCCGCTAAAGCAAGAGCAAATGGCAAGGTGAAGGTGGCGGACTCGTGGGAACTGGCCGCTAAAGCGAGGGCTGACGGCAAGGTTGGGCTAGCGAACGCATGGGAACATGCTGCTCAAGCGTGGGCCGAAGGCAAACCAGGGGAGGCGAAAGCATGGGAGCGCGCTGCTGAAGCAATAGCGAATGGCAAGGGCGAGGCGGCAAATGTATGGGAGCGCGCTGCCAAAGCAATGGAACTGGGACAGAAAGAGGTCGCCAATGCGCTGGAACGTGCTGCCGACGCCTCCGCCCGTCAGAATTTCCGCGAAGCTGAAGAGTGGGGGCACGCTGCTCGTGCCTGGGCCCGAGGGCAGCAAGAAGTGGCTGGGGTGCTAGAACACATCGCAAATCTCCGGGCTCGTGGGGCCTTCGGCCACGAGATTATGAAGTGGGAACGAGTTGTAAGAAACTTGTCGCTCGGCCATAGCTGGGATTACTGGGAAGATAAGATCTGGGGTCGTGCCGCTGCTTCCGGGGGTCAAAAGGGTTACCGGAGAGCCGAGGCTTTGGCATACGCTAACGATGCTCGGGGGCTGGGGGAACATCGGGAAGCCGATGTTTGGCAGCGTGCTTCCGATGCATGGGCTGCTAACAAGTCAGAGGAGGCCACACTGTGGGAATGTGCTGCTGAAGCACTAGCTGCGAGCAAAGATAAGGAGGCGAATGCATGGTGGGGTGCTGCTGAGGCATGGGCGGACGGTAATATCAAGGCCTCAAGAGCGTGGGGATACGCTGCTTTGCAGTGGAATCGTGCTGCTGCTGCAAAGGGCACTGCATCCTTGAAAATTCACGCTCGCAGGGCTATGGAGTGGGAGCGCGTTGCCCACGCCTGGACGCAAGGACAAGAAGAATTGGCTCTAAGAACAATTCGTAAACTCCTGGACTTGTGGGGCACTCTTGACAAGGAGCCAGATGACGAGATTTACGAAGAGCCAGTCGGATTTATCGACGTCGACGTTGAGGTTTACGAAGACGACAGCGTACCCGGCGCCCTAGCGGCTGAAGAGTGGTCAGGTCCGGAAGTACAATGGCCACCGTAGCCCAAGGAAGGCACCCATGACCACACGCTTCGGTATAGGGTACGACGCGCACCGGCTGGTTGAGGGCGCGCCGCTGGTGCTGGGCGGCGTGCTCGTGCCGTCGGAGCGCGGGCTCGAGGGCCATAGCGACGGCGACATCGCCGCCCACGCCATCATCGACGCGCTGCTGGGGGCGGCGG
>CAYOEQ010000465.1:0-1630 GCA_964402775.1 uncultured Enterobacteriaceae bacterium | reverse complement strand
TGTGTTATCCTTATGCACTGAATGAGCATCGGTAAACCCCATGGCAACAATCAAAGCGGATGACCTGATAACCAGCGTCGCAGACTCCCTGCAGTTCATTTCCTACTACCATCCGCTGGATTTTGTTGACGCAGTACACAATGCCTGGCAGCGGGAAGAGTCCCCGGCGGCAAAGGACGCGCTGGCCCAGATACTGGTCAATTCCAGGATGTGCGCGGAAGGTCACCGGCCGATCTGCCAGGACACCGGGATCGTCACGGTATTCATCAGCATCGGCATGGACGTGCGCTGGGACGGCACAGGGATGAGTGTCGCCGATATGATCAACGAAGGCGTCAGGCGCGCCTACACCCACCCGGACAACGTGTTGCGCCCCTCCATCATGGCCGACCCGGCCGGCTCCCGAAAAAATACCGGTGACAACACGCCGGCAGTGATCCACATGGAAGTGGTTTCCGGAGACAAGGTCGAGGTGAACCTTGCGGCAAAGGGCGGCGGATCCGAAAACAAGGCGAAAATGGCAATGCTGAACCCCAGCGACAGCATCTCTGACTGGGTCGTGGACGTGGTGCCGACCCTTGGGGCCGGCTGGTGTCCGCCGGGGATCCTCGGCATCGGGATCGGCGGCACGGCAGAGAAGGCGGTAGTGCTGGCAAAGGAAGCGTTGCTCGAACCCATAGACATCCAGGAACTGAAACAACGGGGTCCGAAAACGAGGCTGGAAGAACTGCGCCTGGAAATCTTCGACCGGGTAAATGACCTGGGCATAGGCGCCCAGGGCCTGGGCGGCCTGACTACCGCGCTGGACGTTAAGATCATCGACTATCCCACCCATGCGGCATCCCTGCCCGTGGCCTTAATCCCCAACTGCGCCGCCACCCGCCATGCGCATTTCACCCTGGACGGCAGCGGCCCTGCCCTGCAGGAACCGCCCAGCCTGGAGGACTGGCCCGAAATAAGCTGGGAAGCCGGTCCCGGTTCCCGCCGCGTCAATCTGGACACACTCGCCAGGGCCGGCGTGGCCGATTGGCGCCCCGGCGAAACCCTGTTGCTGAACGGCAGATTGCTTACCGGCAGGGATGCCGCGCACAAGCGCATGGATAACCTGCTGAAACAGGGACAACCGTTGCCCGACGGCGTCGATTTTACCAATCGTTTTATCTATTACGTGGGACCGGTCGACGCGGTCAGGGATGAGGCTGTCGGTCCCGCAGGACCCACCACGGCCACCAGGATGGACAAGTTCACCGACCTTCTGCTGGAGAAAACCGGGTTGATCGGCATGATCGGCAAGGCGGAGCGCGGCCCTGAGGGACTGGCGGCCATAAAGAAACACGGCGCGGTTTACCTGACGGCCGTCGGCGGCGCCGCGTACCTGGTTTCCCGGGCGATTACCGCTTCCAGGGTGGTGGCCTTCGCGGACCTGGGCATGGAAGCCATCCATGAATTTGAGGTGAGGGATATGCCGGTTACCGTCGCCGTGGACAGCAACGGCGATTCCGTCCACCAGACCGGCCCGGCGCAATGGCAGGAGATAATCATCAGGAACAAGGTGGCCACACCTGTATAAACTTTGTCTGGATTCCTGCTTGTGCAAATGACGAACCTGGGTCCGGGGACGGATTTCAAA
>CAYOEQ010000464.1:0-1645 GCA_964402775.1 uncultured Enterobacteriaceae bacterium | reverse complement strand
TCCGTGGCGAAGCGGGTCAGGGTGAACAGGGCGTCAAGGTATTCGGATTGGGGTAAACCTTCAAGGGCGTGCAGCGCGAGTTCGGCTTCCCGGCGGGCGCGCTCCCGGGTATATTGGATTGCCCCGGTCTCTGCGATGGCGGCCCGGATTTGTTCCAGGTGTTCCAGGCTGCCGCGCGTTATTGCATTCCTGATCAAGGCGGCCTGTTCCTGCGAACAGTGCCACAGGGTGTACAGCAGCGGCAGGGTGGGTTTGCCTTCGGCCAGGTCATCGCCTATGTTCTTGCCCAGGATATCGCTGGGAGCGCTGTAATCCAGCGCATCGTCTATGAGCTGGTAGGCGATGCCCAGGTGCCTGCCGTAGTCCGTCATGGCTTGTTCGGTCTGCCGGTCCTGCCCGGCGACAACGGCGCCGACCCGGGCCGCGGCCTCAAACAGTTTTGCCGTCTTGTTGTGGATGACCTGCAGGTAGCGCTGTTCCGTGGTTTCCGGGTCATGCCGGTTGATGAGCTGCAGCACTTCTCCTTCGGCAATGATGTTGGTGGCGTCCGCCATGACCTCCATGACGTGCATGTCGCCCGCCTCGACCATCATCTGGAACGCGCGGGAGTAGAGAAAATCGCCGACCAGCACGCTTGCCTCATTGCCCCAGCGCTGGTTGGCGGTGGCCTTGCCCCGACGCAGCATGGAGGCATCCACCACGTCGTCATGCAGCAGGGTGGCGGTATGGATAAACTCGATGACCGCGGCAAGCTTTATGTGCAGGCTTCCACCATAGGCAAAACAGTTGGCGCTGAGCAGCACCAGGGCCGGCCGCAGCCTTTTGCCGCCGCTGTTGACGATGTAATGGCCCAGTTGATCGATAAGTCCGATATCGGAATGCAGTTTTTCCTGTATCAGCGCGTCCACCGCCTGCATATCGTCCCTGATCAGCGCCTGTATATATTCCAGACCTGTTTCCCCTGCCGGCACTGCGCTCATGATAGTTTCAGTTTAAGGTGCAAAGATGTTTGAATAGGGAAGAATTATGTTATAAAATTCCGCGTTTACGGCGCGTAGTCAATGCGTCAGGATGAATCTTATCATAACGGGTATTAAGTATATGTATGCGGTCATAAAATCCGGTGGCAAGCAGTACAAGGTCCAGGAAGGCGACACCATCCGGGTCGAGAAGATCAATGCCGAGGAAGGTGGTGAAATCAACCTGGATGAGGTCTTGATGGTTGCCGACGGCGATAATGTTTCGGTAGGCGCCCCCGTGGTGGAAGGCGCGTCAGTGGCGGCAACGGTTGCTTCACATGGCCGGGGCGAAAAAATCAAGGTGATCAAGTTCAAGCGTCGTAAACATCACCGCAAGCAGATGGGTCACCGGCAGGCGTATACGGAATTGAAAATCACGGGCATCAACACGCAATAGAATTCGGGAGCAGCACAATGGCGCATAAAAAAGCAGGCGGCAGCACACGTAACGGCCGGGATTCCCATTCCAAACGCCTGGGCATAAAACGCTACGGCAGTGAAACGGTCAAGGCCGGAAATATCATCGTCAGGCAGCGGGGTACCCGCTACCATCCCGGGGTCAATGTCGGCTGCGGCCGGGACCACACCCTTTTCGCGACGGCTGACGGCATGGTGGTGTTTGAACA
>CAYOEQ010000463.1:0-1659 GCA_964402775.1 uncultured Enterobacteriaceae bacterium | reverse complement strand
TCGGTCATGTCCTGTTTTCCTTATAAGGAGTTTTGTAATGTACTGGATTCCGGGTCAAGCCCGGAATGACGAACTATAATATCAGGAATGCGGGGGTCAGAGTAAAATTACCCCATACCCTGCTACCGACCACGATAACGAGACATACTCTGACCCCAGCCTTACTCTGTCCCCAGTATAATTCCGTCCCCGGAAGGCGCACGGTCATAATGGTTTTTCAGTCGCTTCAGTCTGGATGCCCTGTTTGCGTTTGCCTTTCGTGTTCTTGATCATATCCAGGAAATTCCTGATGGTGATGCGCTTTATTTCCTCGATCTGGCCGGCCCAGGCCTTGTCATTGCCCACAAATACGGTCAAGCCTTCCATCGCCGCACACATGTACAAGGCCATGCGTTCCGCTTCCTTCCTGGTCAGGGTCGGGTTGATTTGCGGGATGAGTTCGTTCAACGGCAGTCGCGCCTTTGCGTACAGTTCATCGACCAGTTCGGCGATACGGGGTTCATGGTTTCCCAGCGCCCAGAGCTCCGGGAAGAATATGGTGGTTTCCTGGGTGCCCAGGTCGTCTATCCAGAATTTCAGTACCGCCAGCAGTTGTTTTTCCGGAGAGTGGCCGGCAATCAGCCGGCGGCGCTCGAATTCCACCAGGTAATCATTGATGACGTATTCCAGCAGGTCCTGCAACAGGTCTTCCTTGGTCCGGTAATAATAGTTGAGGTTGCCGATGGTGATGCCGGCGCGGGCTGCAATCCTGCGCATGGTAAAACCGCCGTACCCGGCCTCCATGAAGACCTTCCTCGCCGCATCCAGGATACTGACCAGGCGCGTTATGCCTTTCTCCTGGGTAGCCGTCCCGGAACGGTTCAGGGCTTTGCGTTCTCGTATCAACATAAATATTTGCTTACCGGAATTGCTGCGCTAAACTCTATTCTAGAATATCGAACATTTATTTCATAATTTTGGTATAGGACTATTGACCTATTAAGACATTTGTCCTAGAATTAGCGGTACAAGCATATCCGGGCGCAATTATTTTCCTTCAACAGGTGTCCGAGGGGGTATCAAATGGTAAAACGAAGCATATTCATCCTGATGGTTTTCGCCATTGCCGGGCCGGTAAACGCCCAGGTGCTGGAAGAGATCATCGTCACCGCGCAAAAACGTGAACAGAATATCCAGGATGTCGGCATCGCCATCACCGCGTTTTCCGGCGAGCAGATGCGGCAACTGGGTTATACCAACGCACAGCAGATCACCGCGCTGGCGCCCGGCGTTCACACGGTACAGCCGAACGGCGAGGCAAACTATGCTCTTGCCATCCGCGGGGCGGCCAACAGCGACTTCGTCGCCAACCAGGAAAGTCCCGTTTCCATGTACGTCGACGAAGTATATATCTCGCAGATGTCCGGCGCCGGTTTCATGCTGTTCGACATGGAACGGGTGGAGATCCTGCGCGGTCCGCAGGGCACCTTGTACGGCCGGAACGCCACCGGCGGCCTGGCCCACTTCGTCACCAACAAGCCGGAGCAGGAGTTCGGCGGTTACGGCCAGGTCACCGTGGGTGAATACGACCAGGTGAAATTCCAGGGCGCCGTTACCGGTGGGTTGACGGAGGGACTGTCGGCCCGGCTATCCGTTGCCACACACCACAATAGCGGGTAC
>CAYOEQ010000462.1:0-1661 GCA_964402775.1 uncultured Enterobacteriaceae bacterium | reverse complement strand
AGAAAATCCAGCAGGGTGCGGTAGAAATCCAGGTAATGCCGGTACCCCAGGGTGTCGACCGTGTGCGCGGCATCCACCAGTTTCAGGTACTTGTACGGCTTGCCGCGTTTCTCCAGTTCCCGGGCAAACAGGTCGCTGTGCTTGATGGGGACGATCAGGTCGCGGTCGCCGTGCACCAGCAGCACGGGCACGTTGACCGCGTCCATGTTCCGGATGGGGGACAGCCCGCCGCGCCATTTCTGGATCACGTCCCGGAACCGGTAATGCCATGTATCCTTCTCAATCAGCTCCATGCTGCTCACCCCGGCGCCCGGGATCGCGCAACGGTAGATATTGGGATTGCGCATGGAACCCACCATCGCCGAGTAGCCGCCGTAGCTCCAGCCGAAGATGGCCATCCTGTCCGGGTCGGCAATGCCCTGCTCCACCAGGTAGCGCATGCCGTCGTCCACGTCGTCCTGCATCTTGTAACCCCACTCTTTATTGCCGGCGCTGTAATAGTCGAAACCGAAACCCGTGGAGCCGCGGAAGTTGGGCTGCAGCACGGCGTAGCCGCGGGTCGCCAGCAACTGGGGCCACTCGTCCCAGAAGGACGAGTTCCAGAACAGCGAATCGCGGCTGCGCGGTCCGCCGTGGGGATGGGCAATGGCCGGATACGGCGGCTCGCCGGTAGTGGGAAGCGTCAGCACCGCGTTGATCTTCATGCCGTCCCGGGCCTCGTACCAGATGGACTTGCGTTCGCCCAGTTGTTCCGGTCCGATAGCGGATGCCCTGCCCAGGAGCTGGATACGGGATTTGTCCCGCAGCAGGTAGTAGCGGCCCGGTTCACGCGGCCCCATGGAATGGACGATGATGTACTTGTCCTGGGCCGCCCGGTCATGGATCCTGTTGAAATTGCCCGGCGGCAGGGCCGCGTCGATAGACTTCTGCAGGGCGGCGGCGGCCTCGTCGATATAATGAATGGTGTATGAGTCGCCTACGTACGAAAACCCCACCAGTTGCGGGTCCTCATCACCGTCCACGCACTCCTGCGAGATACAGGCCCTGACAATGTCCCTGGCGTCATAGCGGTTGATCGCGAACAACAACTCGGGCTCGGACTGCGGGCGCTCCATATCGAACAGGTAAATGCCTTCCGTGTCGCGATCTTTTGACCACAATACATAAGCCTGGTTGTAATCCGGCGGTTCGAAGCCCAGGATTTCCACGTAACGGTCCTCGTCCACGTCCCAGGTCAACCAGTCGGTCCAGTCACTCCAGTCGCCCTCCTTGCCGGTCCGGATCTGCATGGTGATGGTGTTGTCGTGGCGGTTGGCGCGGCTGCGCACGCGGGCGTTGCCGTCCTTGTCGAACTCGTAGCCGAAATAGTCTGCCGAGAACTTGAACACCGGCTGCGGCCGGCCGTTGTTGACGTTCACCTTGAACACCTCGGTGCCGCTCTCCTCGGAATTCAACCACTCGATCAATACCCAGTCCTCCTCTGCGGGAAGTCGCGACACCACCCGGGGACTGAACAGGCGCTGCACATAGGTCTCGAACGCGAAACGCGTGATGTTATTCTTGCCGGGCAACTCCACCCAGCGTCCGCCGTCGATGCCCACGGACAGCAGTTTCCAGGCATAGGTCTTGACCTTGCCGGCTGCGCCGATGCCCGCCCTGTT
>CAYOEQ010000461.1:0-1666 GCA_964402775.1 uncultured Enterobacteriaceae bacterium | reverse complement strand
GCAGGGCGGCAAAACGGCGCCTGCCCAGGGCCGTATTCGATTACATGGACGGCGCCGCGGAGGACGAGGTCACCATGCGCCGCAACCAGGCGGACTTCAGCCGTTACGAGTTGTTGCCGCGGTTCCTGGTGGACGTCGGTAATATCGACTTGTCCACCAGGGTGCTGGGCGCCGATCTCGGCGTGCCGTTCGTGCTGGCGCCGACAGGCATGTCCAGGTTGTTCCACCATACCGGGGAGAGGTCGGTCGCCAGCGCGGCGCATAAGGCCGGAACCCTGTATTCCCTGTCGTCGGTAGCGACCACTTCCATCGAAGACATAGCCGGAGCCTGCAGCGGACCCAAGATGCTGCAACTGTACGTCTGGCGCGACCGCGGCATATTGAAGGATTTTATCCAGCGCGCCAAGGCAAGCGGCTACACGGCCCTGTGCCTGACGGTGGACCTGCCCATGGCCGGCCAGCGGGAACGGGACCTTAAGAACGGGTTTACCGTGCCCCCGCAAATCAGGCTCTCCAATATCATCGACACCATGCTGCGGCCCGACTGGCTGCTGGATTTCCTGACCAGCCCGCGCATGAAGCTGGAAAATGTACTGACTCATGCCGATGCCGCGCAGAACCTGTTCTCCGTGATTGAATATACCACCGCGCAGTTCGACCCGACCCTGACCTGGGACGACATGGCCTGGATGATTGATGAGTGGGGCGGCCCGTTCGCGATCAAGGGCATCCTTACCGTTGACGATGCCCGGCGCGCGGTCGAAACGGGCGTCTCTGCCGTAATCCTGTCCAACCACGGCGGGCGCCAACTCGACCATGGGCCTTCGCCCATCAGCGTGTTGCCCGAAGTGGCCGATGCGCTGGGCGACCGGGTGGAGATCATCCTGGACGGCGGTGTCCGGCGCGGCGCCGACGTGATCAAGGCGCTGTGCCTGGGTGCAACCGCGGTGATGGTGGGGCGGGCCTACCTGTTCGGCCTGGGGGCCGGGGGCGAAGCCGGCGTCGACCGCGCCCTGGAATTACTGAGCGCCGAAATCAGGCGCAACATGGCGCTGCTCGGTTGTCCGTCCGTGAAGCAACTGGGCAGCAAATACGTGCGGGAAATACGGTAAGGTTCGTCATCATGAAGCGCTGGTTAGCGCTCGCCTTGCGCAGGGATATCGTCCTCAGTTCACTGAAGGTCTGTGTGGTGGTGGGGACGGTTCTGGTATCGATCAATTATTTTGACCGTTTATTCAGCGGCAACCTGTCGGGGATTGATTATTTCAAGATGCTGTTGATGTATTGCGTTCCTTACTGCGTATCGACTTATGGCGCGGTCAGCGTCAGCCTGAAAGATGATTCATGAAAGCTGAACCTGTCCGCTGTAGCTGGTGCCTCGGGGACGAGTTATACCTGGGCTACCATGACAAGGAGTGGGGCGCGCCGCTGCACAATGACGGGAAACTGTTCGAGTTCCTGGTGTTGGAAGGCGCCCAGGCCGGACTGAGCTGGATCACGGTGCTGAAGAAACGCCCGGCCTACCGCGAGGCGTTCGATGGTTTTGACTTTACCCGGGTTGCGCAGTACGACGAGGAGAAGGTAAGCAGCCTGCTGGCGAACCCCGGCATCATCAGGAACGAACTCAAGATCCGCTCGGCAATCCGGAATGCCCGCGCTTTCATCC
>CAYOEQ010000460.1:0-1667 GCA_964402775.1 uncultured Enterobacteriaceae bacterium | reverse complement strand
AGGCCAGTGTCCTCAGAGCAGCCTGCTGGTCAAAAGTATATCAAGCCATCATCAGTTCATGCAAATTTCCTTGATATGAAGATACGGTTAGAACAAATGCTGCAGGCCAACAACTCACATAATGTTTATAAACAATGTCAAAGCCTGATGGCTAGTCACGAACACAGTATTGCTCTCTTCTCAACTGAGTATTTGAGTACCCTCAAAGAATGCAGCCATGTGTCAGAAATTTTGCAAATACTAAATCCCTTCTTTAAGTGGTCTGATCATTCGATACTTCATGCAGTTGTAAATGCTTGCGATAATCCTGAAGCTTTAGCACTTCTTCAGTTGTTTGATTCACAAATAGATTTATCTCTACCTATTACTGAGTATCCCGTGCCACAGCCAACCCCTTCTATGGCTCCTTACAACACTAGCACACAAACAGTGTTGGGTATTAAGCTTACTACCAAACTAAACAAGACTTCTCTTCAACAAGTTGTTGAATTGTGTTGTTTGATTCAGGATACTTTTCAAATTACTGAACACAGCTTACAATTGATGGCAGCAGAAAGGAACTCAAATATTCTCTACTGGATGATACCTAAATGCATAAGTCAGATATCTAATCAGCTCCAGGATTATGCAAGACCCTAGTCTTGTTGGTGGGAGCTATAGAGTACAAGAAGTGTGTGTTTATCCTGGTACCTTGTTTGTCAGTGTTGGCACTCTAAAACTTGGGTCATTATCATTTCTTAATCAAATTGATGAGGTGGTAGGTTGTTATTTAATAATAAAGATATATGTACATATTTATATACTGTTCTATAAATAGCTTCCAAAGAAGAGTGAAGATGACCTTAGTTTATTGAGTCAAGTTGGTGAAACAGTAAGTTGGATACATTTGTTATGTAATAATACACAGCTATATAATGTATATATATTGTTTTATAAATACGTAGCTTCCAAAGAAGAGTGAAAATGAAACATTATCTGTTCAACTAAATGATTTAGAGGTATGTATATATGTGCATATATATGTAATATCATTAAACTATTTTACAAAGTGGTACCGCTAGGTTCCAGCACACATGTACATACGTATGTACATACATATGTATGTGCATATATAATATGTAGGTATTAATTTCCTGTTTGTGTTAATTTGGTAGGTTGCAATTACTTATGGTGGGTTGCAAGAAAGTTAGCGTTTTGTAATTTTAGTTACGCCAGTAGGCCCATAATACATTTGGGTAATTACAACAAGTTGGTATTTGTTATGGTAGGGTATAATTTATGGACCGGACCAGACCCAAGGACCCATACATTTTAATCTTGCGTCTATATTCTATACTCAAGGGTATAATTTACAAACCAGTTCACCACTTGAACATGGTCTGCATACTGTACACGTATGTATATGTGACTGGATTTGCAAAAAGCCACCATAATAGTGGAAAAACTTAATTCCATTTTATTGCACAAGATGATAGCTACACTCAAGGCCTATCCATACACAGTGCCTTCACTGTCCAATGTTAACTGGTCTGCTTTTCTGGAGGGCATTCTGCCGACCCTGTGATGTCACGGCTGTGGGAATGGCGCCTCTGGAGTGCACCATATGGACAACCATGACCTGGAACTGCCACCATTGCTTCATGAACGTCTCCTCAACATCTTAGGCA
>CAYOEQ010000459.1:0-1669 GCA_964402775.1 uncultured Enterobacteriaceae bacterium | reverse complement strand
AATCCCGGACCAGTTTCAGGATGTTCCGGGGCGCCAGCGGGTCCCACGGACCCAGCACCCGGACCGACCGGCATTGCAGGTTCGTTCGCTTTTCAAGGCGCAGCGCGGCCCTGGAGCGAACATTGGAGATAGCGAGGACCTCATGGCCGCGGCGCGCCAGGCCGTTGGTCAGGTCCACGTAGAACCTTTCCGCCCCGCCGAACTTCCTGGCGAGCATAATCACGCAAATCTTCATCCGGTACTGGTCAGTGTCCGAGGAAGGTATGGAATACCCCATTGGGGTCATATTTGTTTTTTACCGCCTGTATTTTCTGCCAACTCTCATTGCTGAACGAGCGTTCCGAACGGGCCGGCCCGGCCTCGAGATCGGCTTCGCTGATAAAATGGCCTGCGGATAGCGGCGCCAGTATCTCCTGCGACCGTTTCAGCCAGGCGATGTTTTGTTCGTCATCCCGTTCATCCATCCACATGGAGTAGGGAACCAGGAACGTCCGGCGGCGCATGGAGTATGCGGCATCAAGAAACTTGATGGGCTTGGGTTTGACTTCACACAACACATTGGTCATCGGCGAAGGCGCGGCGGCAAAGTGGTCAACGAATTGTTCCATGACCTCCCGCATGGAGATATCGAAGAAAAACGTATCGGCCGCTGCCCGGCTTGGCCGGAAAGACAGATCGACAAGGTTGAACAGCGCATCGAATGAACTGGGGACGGCTTCATCCGCTGCGAGCGGTGTTGCCACGGAATGGGCCGCCTGCATGGGAGACAGGAGTTCGCGCGCCTCGTCTTCCGTGTCCGCGAAGGCAATGGCGGACACATTGACTGCCTTGGTGACGCCGTCCACCGGTTCCGGCAGGGTCATGAGGAACATCAACACCTCGACCTTGTCCGACAGGATGTAAGCGACATCCGGCAGCCACCCGGATACGGCAAGAGTGTCCTGCAGCGGCCAGGTATAACTGCTCATGTATATTGCCCGGGGCAGGGGGTAGAGGTCCAGGTGGTAGTTCGTGACCACTGCCGGAAACCCGGGGCCGGAACCCCGCGCGGCCCAGAGCAGGTCGGGATGATTGTTTTTATCGACCCGTACCGGTTCCCCCTGCGCTGTGACCACGTCCAGCGCGTTGACACTGTTGCAGGCGGCCCCGCCCCAGGAACCCCAGTTCCAGCTCTGGCCGCCGCCCAGCAGGTAGCCGCCCATGGGCACGCTGCCGCAATGGGAGACGGGAAACCCCAGGCCCTGGCGGCCCAGCACCGCGGCCAGTTCCCGGGCATAGATTGCCGGACCGACAACGGCGGTCCTGTTTTCGGCATCCACCTCGAGGTCGCGAAAGCGGCTCATGTCCAGCACCACCCCGCCGTCGCGAACCGCGGAAGACACCCAACTGTGACCGCCGCTGCGGATGCCCACTTTCATACCGTTCCGATCGGCAAACTTCACGGTGTCGATCACGTCGCCCACTGATTTTGCCTGAACTATCGCGTCCGGCTCCCGGTTCGTCTTGCGCAGTTGCCAGGTCAGGCTGCGCCGCCGGGCCGCGTAATTCTCCTGGTCTTTGGTAATGACGTCCCCGGCGATTTTCGCTGCCAGGTCACTGAAGGTTTTGCTGCCCGGGGAGGGCGCTGAGCAACCGCCAAATGAAAAAAAAGCGGCAAGACCCGCGCACA
>CAYOEQ010000458.1:0-1677 GCA_964402775.1 uncultured Enterobacteriaceae bacterium | reverse complement strand
CATTTTTTGCCCTGCGTTGCGTCCATGGCGGTCTGTCGGGGGCGGGTACAGGCGATTTGCCGGGCCTTTTGTCTTGCGGGCCATGTATTCTGGCTCACCTGTGGCCCGGCAGCCCGGCGCTGCGGCGGTTCGTTGTCGTGGCGGTGGCCGTTACCGGGCCGCGGGCGAGGCCCGTGCGGCGGCCTGCAGATTGGCGGCGACGCGCAGGAAGAGTTGCTGGGCCGGGTAGACCGACGAGAGCGACAGCACGACCCTGCGCACGCTGACCTTGATGGCGCCGGCGATCTTGAACAGCCGGGATCGGATGGTGCCGCACTGGGCTGCGGCCATGGTGGTTCCGGCGAGTCCGAACTGGCGGATGGTCAGCATCAGGGTGTAGGCGAAGGCCGAGAAGTAGAGGCGCAGCTGGTTGGCGCGCATGGTTGCCGTCGAGGTGCGGTCGGCGAACAGGTCGAGCTGGCATTCCTTGATCCGGTTCTCCATGTTGCCGCGCGCGCAGTACAGCTCCTCGTACAGTTCGCGGGTTGCGATCCGCTTCCTGGTCAGGCTGGTGACGACGAAGCGGGGATTGGCGCCCCGCGGCCCCGGCAGCCATTCCGCCTTGGCGACCACGCGCCGGGCGCGGCTCCAGCTCTGGCGCGTGCGCCAGCGGAAATCGCGGTAGCGCCGCGCCGCCCTGGCGCTGGCTGCGCTGCGGCTTCGCGAGCGCCGCATCTGTCGCGCGATTGCGCCCTCCAGGCGCGGGTTGCGGGCCAGCCCGAACACGAAATCAACGCTATTGTCCTCGCACCACGCCATCAGATCGTCGCGGCAGAAGCCCGAATCCGCGCGCAGCACGATCCGCGTCCCAGCCCAGCGCTCGCGGATCTGCCCGACAATCCGCGACACCTCCCCCACCGATCCCTCCGCCGCGTCGATGTTCGACCGCCGGAGCCGGCAGCACAGAACATGGCCGCCGCAGAAAATGTACAGCGGAAGATAGCAGTAACAGCCGTAATAGCCGTGGAAGAAACGCCCCTCCTGATCGCCATGCAGCGGGTCGTCCGTCGCATCGAGATCCAGAATGATCTCTTCCGGCGCCGCCTCGCGGGAATCAAGAAACAGATCCACCAGCAACCGGTCGATGCGATCCGGATCGGCCACGATCCTCTTGTAGCGATGATCCTCCGCAGCGCCCGGCTCGCCCAACTCCAGGCGGTTCAGCGTGCTCGAACCCGCCAGAGGATGACCCCGGTCACGCGCACGCTTGCGCCCGTCGCCCGTCACATCCCCGCGGCCCAGCGCCAGCGCAACGACGCTGTCGTCGCGAAGCCGGTCGTGATCGTTGACGTCCTCATAGCCCAGGGCCAGACCGAAAACCCGCTGCCCGATCAGCGCCTCGAGCGGGTGCTCGATCCGCTCTCGGCTCCGATAGTCCGAAAAACAGGCGGCAAGACGACCCGTGACGCCAAACAGCTCGTTCGCACCGCGAAGCAACACTGCTCCCGCATCCGAGGACATCCGTCCGCCATCAAACCTGGCAACCACCTTGCGGCGATCCGGGAGTTGAAAGGATAGCTCTCCTGATTTACACTCTGTCGGCATGGGGCGGCCTCCGCGCTTCTGGTAACTGCTTGATACATTTACCAATAACACGGATTCACGCCCCATGCAAACTCCCGTGGTGATTTTTGCGGG
>CAYOEQ010000457.1:0-1683 GCA_964402775.1 uncultured Enterobacteriaceae bacterium | reverse complement strand
ACAACATCATAAATTACAAACTCAGCCCCCGGCCTTGGCCGGGGGCTTTGTTATAATTGGCAAAGGATTCCCGTGAGGCTAGAAAATGGCTGTCGTTTCGAAGAGGACCGACAAATTCACAATAATCCTGGAAGAGGAAGAAACCGGGTTCTCTGTGCATTGTCCAGCCTTACCCGGCTGCGTAAGCCAGGGGGATGACCGGCTAGTGGCACTGGCCAATATCAAGGAAGCTATTGAGTCGATTCTGGACCTGTCCGATGTGCCGCCACCATTGCCGGAAACGCCGGCTTTGATTGCCGACGAGTTTCGTGAAGTGTTGGATTGTAGGTGGCAAGATGAACTTCCTTACTCCGGAGTATTTCTTTAGCAGGTATTAATTCCAACAAAAGCCTCGGGCTGATCGGAGATACAAAGCGTGGCCGAGCAAATTTACCACCTAAACGAACACGGGCAACTGGCGCCAATGAATGAAGAACCCTTCGAGTTAGAGGACAAACTACAGGAACTGGTGGCCGAACATCCCGGTCTGCTGTCCGGGGAGCAGATGAATCCGGACAACCCCCGACGCTTCATCCTGATCGGCCGCGAACAGGGAATTGCAGACATCATCGATGGAAGTAACCGCTGGTCTTTGGATCACCTCCTCATAGACCAGGATGCCATTCCAACTCTAGTGGAAGCTAAGCGTTCGTCAAACTCCCAGATTCGACGGGAGATAGTCGGTCAAATGATGGACTATGCAGCTCACGCTACTCAAACCTGGAGTATTGCAGATATTCGTCGAACTTTCGAAGATCGGTCTATGAGTGAAGGACAAGACCCCGTCGAGGTCTTGACTGACTTCTTGCGGGGGGAAGAGCCAGACGTCGAGAAGTTCTGGGCGGATGTCGACACCAATTTGCGAGCTGCCCGGGTTCGTTTACTATTTGTGGCCGATGGTATCCCTGATGAGTTGGTTCGTGTTGTCGAATTCTTGAACGAGCAGATGCCCCGCATTGAAGTACTAGCGGTAGAAATAAAGCAGTTTAAAGGAGAGTTGGGTAGCACGTTGGTTCCGCGGGTCATAGGCCGGACGGCTCAGGCGGTTGGAGATAGCAATAGGCAAAGAGGAGAACCAGCATATAAGCTGTTGACTCCAGAAACCCTTGCCGACACCTTTTCTGATGGTGGCATTAGGCGAGCCCTAGGCCGCTTGTTTGAGGTTTCTAGTCAATACAATGCGCAAATTACTCGCGGCAGGGATGTACTGCGTATATTGGCGCATTGCCGGGGAAGGAACACCAGGTACTATTTGGCCACCTTTTACAGCGAAGGCATTGATGACTTTTGGTTCGGGGCTCAACCTACAGACACGGAAGAGTGGGGTACTTTAAGCCAAGACGTCAGTCAACTCTTGGATGACTGGCTCGGGCAATTTGTGGCCGACGACTTTGCTACTGATTGGCCCGCACGCCTTTCGAGGGGTTGGCGCGTTACACCCGAAGCCTTCGCCGCCAACATTGACCTCCTGTGCGAACGTCTTGACCGTGTGCTGCGGGAGCTAAGCGAACTGCAATCTGAATAAAGTTAATTCCCTCCCCGTATGGTACAATGGCCTCGTTCAATTCCAGACTCCCAACATCACAATGGAGAGGGTTGGCTATGTCCAATATCGTTCTGTCAAACACTGATTACAGCGTGGTT
>CAYOEQ010000456.1:0-1697 GCA_964402775.1 uncultured Enterobacteriaceae bacterium | reverse complement strand
GCCTGCCTGCGGGGCGGCTTTGTGTTCCACCCCCTGAACACGGGTTACAGGGCCGGCGAACTCGAATACTTTTTTGCCGACGCCGCGCCTGCCGTGGTGGTCTGCGACAGCGGGAGCCTGGACCTGATCGGGCCGCTGGCGCAACAACTGTCCATCCCGCGCCTGTTTACCCTGGATGCAGACGGCTCAGGCACACTGGCCGACCGGTCGCGGGATACGGACGATGATCCCGTCCTTGTGCGCCGGGACAGGCACGACATGGCGGCCCTGCTCTATTCTTCCGGCACCACGGGCAAGCCCAAGGGCATTGTCCTGACCCATAACAACCTGTACGCAAGCGCCCGCACCCTGGTGCAGGCATGGGGTTTTACTGAAAACGACGTCCTGTTGCACGCCCTGCCCATCTACCACGTCCACGGCCTGTTCGTGGCCCTGGGCTGTGTCCTGTTGAGCGGCGGCGCCATGCGCTGGCTGCCCGCGTTCGATGCCGGGAAGGTGATCGAACTCCTGCCCGAATGCACCACCATGATGGGCGTCCCCACCTATTACACCCGCCTGCTGGCCAGCGAGGATTTCACCCATGAGACTGCCGCACACATGCGTCTCTTTATATCGGGCTCGGCGCCGCTGCCGGCAGAGGCCTTCCATGCATTCGAAAAACGCACCGGCCACCGCATTCTCGAACGCTACGGCACTTCCGAGACCAATATGAACACCTCCAATCCCCTGGATGGGGAACGCAAGCCCGGCTCAGTCGGACCGCCCCTGCCCGGGGTGGAGGTACGCATCTGCGATGATACGGGAACGGCGCTGCCCGACGGTGAAACCGGCAATATCCAGGTGCGAGGCGAGAATGTCTTCAGGGAATACTGGAAGCTGCCGGAGAAAACCGCGGAGGATTTTACCGGTGACGGCTATTTCAACACCGGCGACCTGGGCGTCATCGATGAAGACGGTTATGTCTCCATAGTCGGCCGCAGCAAGGACCTGATCATCACGGGCGGCCTGAACGTCTATCCCGCCGAGGTGGAAAACATTGTCAATGAAGTGCACGGGGTCAGGGAATCAGCCGTCATCGGCGTACCCCACCCCGACTTCGGCGAGGCCGTGGTGGCGGTGCTCGTGTGCACGGACGGCGCGAGCCTCAATCAAGGCCAGGTGACGGATTACGCAAAAGACAGGCTGGCCGGTTACAAGGCGCCCAAGCGGGTCGTGTTCGTGGACGAACTACCCCGCAACACCATGGGCAAGGTTCAGAAAAACCTGCTGCGGGAGGAGTATAAAGACCTGTTCCAACCGCTACGCTGAATATTCAGTCACTCCCACTCTATCGTCGCCGGCGGTTTGCTGGAGATGTCATAAACGACCCGGGAAACGCTCCCCACCTCGTTCATAATGCGTTCGGAGACCTCCTGCAGGAATTCGTCCGGCAGGCGGGCCCAGCGCGCAGTCATGAAATCGACGGTTTCCACGGCGCGCAGGGATATTACGTAGTCATAATGCCGGGCATCGCCCTTGACGCCTACGGACTTTACCGGCAGGAACACCGCGAAAGCCTGGCTGGTCTTGTGGTACAGGTCGTGGCGGATGAGTGCGCGTATGAATATGTCGTCAGCCTGGCGCAGGATGTCGGCGTATTCCTTCTTTACCGCCCCGAGGATCCTCACCCCCAGGCCCGGTCCCGGGAACGGGTGGCG
>CAYOEQ010000455.1:0-1698 GCA_964402775.1 uncultured Enterobacteriaceae bacterium | reverse complement strand
ACCCGGCCGGAACATGCAGCCCTGGACGGTGCGGTATTCCGTTGGGATGATCCTTTCTGGGACACCCACTACCCGCCCAACGGATTCAACTGCCGCTGCCGGGTGCGGGCGTTGACAGCCAAAGAGGTTGAGGATCGGGGCCTGGTCATCTCCGACAGCGCGGGCTCTCTCTCCGACGTAACCCTGGAGGCAGGGGTCAACAAACGCACCGGCGAGGTGGTCACCGTGGACGGCAAGTCCTACACATTCACCAAAAAGGACGGCAAGCGCCACGTGCTGACACCGGACGCCGGCTGGAACTACAACCCCGGCAAGGCCAAGACCCTGTTCGACCTGGACCGCAGCCCGGGCGGGGGCGCGCTCCGGACGCTGGCAGACAAACAGGATACATACAAGAGTTTCGGCCTGCCGCGCCTTGCGGACACTCCCGCCGGCCTGCGCCTGCCGGCGCCGGCGATGCTGCCCAGGGCCGATACCGCCGCGGCGGCGCTGGAGCAACTGACTAACGCCCTGGCAATGCCCCGGACCGGCTTCCGCCGCGTCGTGACCCCGGATGCTCTGGACGACGTGGTGGTGCGCCGGGAATATCTCCCGCACATCGTGGACAAACGGGACCATGCGCGCGAGCGTTACGCCAACTATATTTTGCCCACGCTGCAAGACCCCCTGGAAGTGTGGCTGGTAAGACACGATGACGAGCATTACCGTCGGCGTTTTATCGGCATGTTCGAGGAGACCAAAAACCAGTCCCTGGTGATAGTGGATGAGAACCTGGACGGCTCCCTGCTGTACAACTTTATGCAGGCGAGGGACAAAGACATGGATAAGCAACGGGCCGGGTTCCTGCTGTACCGGAAGGTAGGTCAGTAATGGTGACGTTGCCTGGTCTTCACCGGATGCACGAGGCCAGCGTACTCCAGGACGGAGGGGCCCCAGCGTGCATCCCTGACCTGAAATGAGTATAGCACATTAACCCGATGCCCGACAAAGCGGACAATATCGACCTCCTGTACTGCGCCAACCGTGGCGTACGGAAACGGTCGCTTAATGGTCATCGACCCCGATTTCCTGGACATGTACTACCCGGACGGTTGCTTCCCTGATACGACTCTGCCAATCACCCGGCGTCAGTACCACGAGCAAGGGGGTACCGGCATCAGACATCAGAAAGAACTGGAGGCCTCGCTGTGACAGACATCCGGATTGAATACGACGACACGCAGGTGCGGGAAGCCCTGAACCGGCTGCTCCACGCCAGCAGGGACATGTCGCCGGTGATGCGGGTCATCGCCGGCCACCTCGAAGCGGGCGTCGAGCAGGCGTTCGCCAAACAAACAGCGCCCGACGGCACGGCCTGGGCAAAGCTGAAACCGTCCACCGTCGCCCGGCGCAAGAAGAAGGGCAAAGGCGCCACGCCCATCCTCGAGGGGGACGGCGGCCTGCGGCAGTCCATTACATCGGACTACGATGCCAACAGCGCCGTGGCCGGCACCAACCTGGTGTATGCCACCACCCACCAATTCGGAGCAAAAAAAGGAGCGTTTGGATCGTATGTCCAAGAAGCCGCTATCGGTGGCCGACGAGCTATTGCCGACGAATCGCAATTAGCGCGCGCTGCGATATCAGGCAGCGTGAGACAGGTTCCCATCCCCTGGGGCGATATCCCCGCCCGCCCGTTCCTGGGCGTGTCCGATGAGA
>CAYOEQ010000454.1:0-1708 GCA_964402775.1 uncultured Enterobacteriaceae bacterium | reverse complement strand
GATTTCATTGCCGACACCGCATCTTCAATCTCCCCGTAGGCGGACATCACCAGCACCGGAAATGCGTTGCCCTCGTTATCCTGCAGGCCGGACAGAAAATCCAGGCCGGAACCATCGGGCAGACGCATATCCAGCAACAGCAGGTCAGGCGTTGTTTCACTGATTTTTGCTGCGCCTTCCGTCAGGTTCCCGGCAACTTCTGCGTTATACCCTGCCCGCGCCAGTCTCTTGCGCACTGCGCCGGCAAATACCCTCTCATCCTCAATGATCAATACGCGCTTCTCCAGCAGCGGCACTTCGGTTTCCGTTATCAGTGGGTTACTGTGCATAATCATGTCAGGGTTATCATGGGGTCAGAGTAAGAATTTCGCCAGAAATTTTACTCTGACCCCATATTTCCACTTTTCGGAGCGGTAATTCTTACCAGGGTCCCTGCATCCTCCCGCACTTCAAAACCCAGGTTCCAGCCGTGACTCTGGCAGATTTTGAATGCAATGGGTATTCCCAGGCCGGTACCGAAGCGCTTGGTGGAGGGCCCGGGTTCCAGGTTGCCCGGTTCCGGTATGAACGGCAGGCCCGGGCCGTAATCCCGGATACCGATAGTCACGGACCGTTGTTCTTCCGTTACCGTTATCAACAGTTCGGCGCGGCCCGGAGAGGCATCAACTGCATTGGCCAGCAACCCGTACAGCGCCTGCTCCATCAGGTCGGGGTCGACCTTCAGCGTTACCGGTGTATCCCGGTATTCCCCCCGCACAACCAGTTCTTTTTCGGAAATTCTGGCCTGCAGCAGTTCCAGCGCGCCGTCCAGTAGCGTAACGACACTGACATCCCTCAGCACCGGCTGCAGCGGATGCAGGTAGGAGACCAGTGCATTCACCCAGCGCCCCAGCCGATCTATGGTATCGACGATGGCCTGCTTGCCTTCCTTCAATTCGGCCTTGTCGTCAACGTCGTCCAGCACCTGTGCGGCGGCCCTGATACTGGCCAGGGGGTTGCGGATATTATGGGCGACTACGGGAATAAGACTCCCCAGGGCAGCCTGCCTTTCATGCTCCACCAGGGCATCGCGGCTGGTTTTCAACTCACCGGCCATCCGGTTTATGGAGCCCGCCAGCTCCGCGACCTCGTTCACGCCCTGCTCGGGAATCCTGTGATCCAGTTCACCGCGGCTGATTTCCGTGGCGCCCGCCATGATCGAAGCCATGGGCCGCACGAAGCTGTTGCGGATAATCCGGCTGGTGAAAGCTACAATAATGACGGCCAGCAGGAACAGCACGGGGATCAATATCGGCGCATAGCGGGTCCAGAGTTCGGTGGTCTGTTCCAGTTCCTGAAGTTGTTGTGTATATAACGCTTTCAGGTTCAGGTATTTCTCTTCGAACTCGTCAAACATCGCTTCGGCATTGCGAAAATCCAGGATCTCCACCCTCTCACCCCTGCTCGTCGTGGTGGGATTGTCAAAAATCCTGTAGATGTCTATCTGTATCTTCCGGTAAGCCAGTTGCAGCGCCTGTACGACCTCATCTTCCTCCCGGGTCAGGGAAGAGCGGCGCAACTGGTTGAAATGGCGGCCAATTCGCCTTGAATACTCATAATATACTTCAAGTGCATTCTCATCGCCGGACCAGCGCGCCCTGGAGACTTCCTGTAATTGCCGATACAGTTCGCCGCGCAACTGCTCGCTTAAATAAATGGAGTTATTGAT
>CAYOEQ010000453.1:0-1747 GCA_964402775.1 uncultured Enterobacteriaceae bacterium | reverse complement strand
AACCGACGACCTCTACAATGCCATTGTAGCGCTCTCCCAACTGAGCTATGGCCCCGAAGCCCGCGCAACAGCTCGCGGGTCATAAAGTGGCGGCATACTGTACGTCAGCGCAGGTAAACTGTCAAGCACTAACGTTATGATGAGGCATCAATCCTGCGTTGGATCAGTTCCAGGGCGCGGCCCAGGCGGGACAGGGTCCGGTCGCGGCCCAGCAACTCCAGGGTGACGTCGATGGAGGGCGAGACCGCGCCGCCCGTTACCGCCACCCGCAGGGGCTGGGCGATCTTGCCGAATTTGACGGCCTGTTGCTCCGCCGCGGCATCTATGGCGGCATGAATCGATGCCCTGTCCCAGGCATCCAGCGCGGCCAGGGTCTCCCTCACCTGCCGTAGCGGCTCCAGCGCCACGGGACGCAGGTGCTTTTTCGCCGCGGTCTCATCGTATTCAGCAAACTCCTCGTAGAAGAAACGGCTCTGATCGGCCATTTCCGCTATTGTTTTCACGCGCTCCTTCTGTATCCGCGCCACTTCCTTGAGATCGGGCGCCCCGGTTACGTCAACACCGAGCTCAACCAGTTTTCTTTTAAGCAGGCAGGCAATCCGTTCCGCCTTGCTTTCCCTGAGATAATGCTGGTTCAGCCAGGCCAGCTTGTCCGGGTTCAACGCGGCCGCGGCCTTGTTGACCCGGGCAATATCGAACAGTTCGGTCATCTCGCCAGTGCTGAAGATCTCCTGGTCGCCATGGGACCAGCCCAGCCGCACCAGGTAGTTCAGCAGGGCTTCCGGCAGGTAGCCCTGTTCCCGGTATTCCAGCACACTCGCGGCGCCGTGGCGCTTGGAGAGTTTCTTGCCCTCCGGGTCCAGGATCAGGGGGAGATGGGCATACTTCGGCGCGTCATGGTCCAGGGCATTGAAAATGTTGATCTGCCTGGGAGTATTGTTGAGGTGGTCGTCCCCGCGCACTACATGGGTAATGCCCATATCGGCATCATCCACCACCACGGTCAGGTTGTAGGTCGGGGAACCGTCGGAACGGGCAATGATCAAATCGTCCAGTTCCCGGTTGCTGATCACTACCCGGCCCTGGATGAGATCGTCGATGACCACGTCGCCGTCCAGGGGGTTTTTGAACCGCACCACCGGCGTTTCGCCCTGCGCGGGCTGCCTTCCGAGGTCCCGGTATTTCCCGTTATACCTGGGTTTCTCGCCCCTGCTCATGGCCTCCCTGCGCATGGCTTCCAGTTCTTCCGGGGTGCAATAACAATAGTACGCCAGGTCCCGCTCCAGCAGTTCCCGTATCACCGCTTCATATTTTTCCGTGCGTCGCGACTGGTAGACAATGTCCCTGTCATGGTCCAGTCCCAGCCATTCCATGCCTTCCAGGATTACGTTCAGAGCCGCTTCCGTGGATCTCTCACGGTCGGTGTCTTCTATCCTCAGCAGGAACTCGCCGTTGTGGCGCCGGGCGAACAGCCAGGAAAACAGGGCCGTGCGGATGCCGCCGATGTGCAGGAAACCGGTGGGACTGGGCGCAAAACGGGTGATAATCTTATCGGCCATTGTCCCGGTTCAGTTCCGTTTCACTTCTTCGGTCAACAGCGATACGCCGCATTGCACCCGCCTTCTCAGCCAGGGGCTGGGGCGGTAGCGCGGGTCCCGGGTCAGCCTGAACAGGTTGTCCAGGATTTCCGCTATCCGCTCCCCGCCCACCCTGTCTCCCCAGGACAGCGGGCCGTGCGGGTACCCAA
>CAYOEQ010000452.1:0-1749 GCA_964402775.1 uncultured Enterobacteriaceae bacterium | reverse complement strand
GGTGGTGAGCCCGCGCCAGTACATGGACAGCAACAATATCGGGGCATTGGCGCTGCCGGCGACCGCCAGCGCCATGTTGGTAATGAATATGACGTTATGATGCTCGAACGCGATGCCGAACAGGATTGCCAGCATACCTATGGCGATCACGGCACAGCGGGAGACCAGCAGCTCGGACTTTTCCGATGCCCTGCCCTGTTTTATCGATTTCGCATACAGGTCGTGGGCGATGGTGGCGGCCGCGGAGATGGTCAACCCTGATACGACTGCCAGAATGGTGGCAAAGGCGACGGCAGAGACAAAACCCAGCAGGACGTCGCCGCCCAGGAAATGGGCGGTATGCAACACCACCATGTTGCGCCCTCCCGTGAGGCCCCCTGCGGCAGAATGGTAGTCCGGGTTGAACATGATCAGCGATACTGCGCCGAAACCGACGATGAGCATCAACAGGTTGACATAAGTGATGACCGCTATGGCGTAAAACGCTGACTTTCTTGCCGTTTTTGCGTCCTTCACGGTGAAGATGCGCATCAGGATATGGGGCAGTCCGATGAACCCCAGCAGCGCCGTCAACCCCAGGGAAATCACCGATACCGGCTCGGTCAGCCAGCCACCCGGCGCGACCAGGTCCCAGCCCCGCGGATGAACCTGGACTGCGCTGTGAAACACGGCATCCAGGTCAAACCGGTAATGTTGCAGCATCAGCAGGGCAATGAGGGTGCAGCCGAGCACCAGCAGGAACGCCTTGATAATCTGTACCCAGGTGGTGGCAAGCATGCCGCCGAAGGTCACGTAGGCGATCATCAACATGCTGATCCCGCCCACGGCCCAGACGTAATCCAGTCCGAACAGCAACTGGATCAGTTTCCCCGCGCCCACAAGCTGCGAGATAAGATAAAAGATCACCGTGGCCAGGGACCCCAGCGCGGCAACCATCGTGATCGGCCGCTGGTCGAGACGGAAGGAAATGACGTCGATAAACGTATAACGGCCGAGGTTGCGCAGCCGCTCGGCAACCAGGAACAGGATAATCGGCCAACTGGCGACCGCGCCGACAGCCAGCATCAACCCGTCGGTGCCGGAAAAAAACAGCAGGCTTGTCAGCCCCAGAAACGTCGCAGCAGACATGAAATCGCCGGAAATGGCAATGCCGTTCTGCCACGCAGTGATGCCGCCGCCGGCAACATAAAATTCCTTGCGGGAACGGGTGCGCCGGGCCGCCCACCAGGTAATTAGCAAGGTACTGAACACAAACAGGAGAAACGTAACCATCGCGGTCACGTTTACGGGCTTTCCCGCCCCGGTTTCGGCCACTGTTTCGGCCCCGGCGAGCACCGGATACAGCAGCAGGAGCATAAACGCCGCGACGGATCTACTCATCCTTCAGCCCCAATCCCTTCATGACCGCCTTTCTTTCCGGGTCATAGTAACGGCCGGTCCACCACACATATCCTGCTGAAATTGCAATACTCACCAGGTGAACCAGCACGGTGAGCCAGATGAGTACGCTGACCGCGCTGCCTGCCGGCCAGACGGTCCCCGCCAGTCCCGCTCCCCAGGCAATGACCATAAAGTAAAGGGCGTATTGAAAAACGGCGATGCCCGTTAAAAGGCAAGTCACCCGCCTGCGCCTGAGTACGAGCGAGCGGTACCTGTCAGAACCGGACAGCTTGCGGATTTGTTCCTGTATCTCCATGATCAGATTGGCAAACTGTCTTTCAGTGTTTCTCTCAACTTATTCTTAAGCAC
>CAYOEQ010000451.1:0-1760 GCA_964402775.1 uncultured Enterobacteriaceae bacterium | reverse complement strand
ATTGCCGCCCGGGCCATCTGCCAGCCGCCGCACACGTAACCCATCAGCATGAGATAATTGATGGCAACGGAACCCGGCGCATCCGGGTCGTCCCGGTAGTTGCCCAATAACCAGTCCGTGGCCTGCGCCAGTTTTTCGGTTGCATCGTCCAGGGCGCGTTTGATGGCTGCCTGGTTGATATCGGCGTCGGACAGGCCGGCCGTGGTTTGCCTGATCTCACCGATGAGTTCCCTGAGCGCCTTGCCGTCATCCCTGATGACCTTGCGGCCGACCAGGTCCTGGGCCTGGATGCCGCTGGTGCCTTCGTAAATACTGGTGATGCGGGCGTCCCGGAAGTGCTGGGCGGCGCCGGTTTCCTCGATATACCCCATACCGCCGTGTACCTGTACGCCCAGGGAAGTGATTTCCTGGGCCAGTTCGGTACACCAGGCCTTGACCACCGGTGTCAGCAGGGCAAATCGTTCACTATGGTTGCCACTGTCCAGAGACCGGTTCATGTAATCGAGTGAGGTTGCGGTGACGTAGGAGACCGCCCGCATCGCCTCACACCCGGATTTCATCAGCATCAGCATGCGGCGCACGTCCGCGTGCTGGATGATCCGGGCGCGGCCGGGCTGTCCCGGTCTCCTGCCCTGTTCACGCTCTTTGGCGTAGGCCAGCGCCTGCTGGTAGGCGCGTTCGCTGATACTGAGACCCTGTATGCCGACCGACAGGCGGGCGTGGTTCATCATGGTGAACATGCAGGCTATCCCGTCGTGCTCTGCGCCCACCAGGTAACCGTGAGCGCCGCCGTTGTCGCCGTAACTCATGACACAGGTGGGGCTGCTGTGAATGCCCAGTTTGTGCTCGATGGAAACCGGGCCGACGTCGTTGCGCCGGCCGGTGGAACCGTCCGCGTTGACCATGTACTTCGGCACCAGGAACAGGCTGATGCCCTTGATGCCCGGCGGCGCGTCGGGCAGGCGCGCCAGGACCAGGTGCAGGATATTGTCCGTAAAGTCATGGTCTCCCCAGGTGATGAAGATTTTGCGGCCTGAAATGAGGTAAGTATCGCCGTTGGGCACTGCCCTGGTCCTGATCTCGGCCAGGTCCGACCCCGCCTGTGGTTCCGTCAGGTTCATGGTGCCTGCCCACTCTCCCGATACCAGCTTCGGCAGGAAAATGGCCTTCATGTCGTGGGAGCCGTGTATTCCCAGGGCAACCGCGCAGCCTTCCGTGAGCATCGGGCACAGGGCAAAGCCCATATTGGCCGACTGCCAGATTTCATTGGTCGCGGCGGCGACCAGTTCCGGCAGCCCCTGGCCGCCGAATTCAGGCTCGAACGGCAGCGATGCCCAGCCGCTTTCGACAAACGCGCGATAGGCGTCTTTAAACCCTTCCGGGGGCATGACCCCCGCATCATTGAATCTGGCGCCGTCAATGTCTCCGGGGCGGTTGAGCGGCGCCAGAACTTCTGCAGCAAATTTTCCCGCTTCCTCCAGGACCGCATCCACGGTCTCGACCGTAGCCTCTTCAAATCCGGGCAGTTGATTGACGTTCGGCAATCCTGCCAGTTCGTTCAGGACAAAGCGCATGTCGCGCGTGGGGGCGGCGTAGGTAGTCATAATCAGGGGCCAGGAATCAGGGGGCAGGGGTCAGAAGTTTCTGTACAGGCGAGCGGCGTATTTTTCCCGGAACTGGTCACAGTCCTGGAGCAGTGTCTGCGTGGTTTTCGGCATCGGTACCCGGTAGTTGGTCAGGTCCTCGATCAGTGTGCCGCA
>CAYOEQ010000450.1:0-1772 GCA_964402775.1 uncultured Enterobacteriaceae bacterium | reverse complement strand
TAACGAACGGCGGAATGGCTGATTGGACCAGTACACAGTTCAGAAAGATATCGTGTTCCAGAATTTCGCGAAAAGGACCGCCTTGCACAGTTTCCTCCAGGTCCCACAGTGTCGTTTCAATACCCAGGCTACGGCAGAGTTCCCCAGCTCCACGACCGCATCGCCCCTTGGCGCCGATGATAATGACCCGCGGATGCTTGCCGGACTTTTTCAGTAAATCAGATGCTTCCACAAGCAGTTGGTTTTTATCGGGGTAACTGCGGACGGGTCCCATCGTACTGGGCTGCTGCAACCGATTCATGACACCCAGCGCGGCGCCGGCAAAACCGGCCCAATAACCGAACGCTGCAATGCGGCGATCGTTTTCGTCCAGCAAAAATTCCAGATCCAGCAACTGGCCGCCGTCCTCTGCGAATTTGTTCAATAACTGCTGCCAACCCGATTGTTGTTTGTAGGCGTGGGCAAAATAAATATGCCTGTGGCGCAGTGCAGGTAACGGTTCCGGCAATTCCTTCAGGCCCAGTACGTAACAGTCAAGCGGGGCGTCCGGCCAGGAAGCGGCAGGGGCAATACGGCAACCCGCCTGTTGATATTGCTCCGTGCGGAATATGCGGTTATCACATTCTTCAACCGATACGGCATGACCTGACGCAACCAGTTTCCCTGCCGTTTCCGGCGTCAGGGCGGCCCTCCGTTCAAAAGGTTTGGCTTCTGCGCGCAGCCATAGATGAGGCATGTTATACTCCGGGGTAAATACGAATTTTGAGCGGTGCTGCTCTCTAGAATATAAAATTCCAAATCTGAACAGTATCCTGAAGGGGGGATAATATAACATGGCGACACGCATCGGCGTTGATATCGGTGGCACCTTCACTGATCTTATCTGCTACGATGATGACTCTGGCGATATCCTGGTGGAAAAGGTGCCGACTACCCCGGCAAGCCCCGAAACCGGTTGTGTAGAGGCCGTAAAAAAAGCCGTTCCGCCTGACCTGCTCAATAAATCCGAATATTTCCTGCACGGCACGACCGTCGGCCTCAACGCGTTGCTGGAGCGCAGGGGCTCGATTGTCGGCCTGCTGGCTACCGAAGGGTTCCGTGACGTACTTGAGATAAGGAAAGGCGATCGGGGCGACTGGTACAATCTTTTCTGGGTGCCGCAGGCGCCCCTGGTGCCGCGGCGCCTGCGCCTGCCGGTCAGGGAACGCATCCGTTCGAACGGAGAGGTCCTGACAGAAATGGAAAACGACGACGTACTGAAAGCCCTGGATATCTTCGAACGCGAGGGAGTGAACGCCATCGCCGTTTGTTTCCTGAATGCCTATGCCAATCCCGCCCATGAACTGGAAGTGAAAAGAATTCTTGAGGATAAAGGTTTTACCGGAGCGATCTCCCTGTCCCACCAGGTATCAGGGGAATACCGGGATTATGAGCGCACCTCGACAACCGTCATCGATGCCTTTGTGCGCGGCCGCCTGTCCCACTACATGGAACATATCGAAACCAACCTGCAGGAAATCGGTTTTAACGGGACCTGCCTGATTACGCGTTCGGGAAGCGGCTCCATGGTCTTTTCCGAGGCGGCATCGCGGCCCTTCGAGACAATCATGTCCGGCCCCGTCGCGGGCGCTGAAGGGTCGGCAGAACTGTCCCGCAGTCTCGGGCTCGGTGACCTGATTACTGCTGACGTCGGGGGTACCAGCTTTGATACTGCCCTGATTACCAATGGCAGGCCAAAATTGCTCTACCAGGGCAATGTCATCGGCATGCCG
>CAYOEQ010000449.1:0-1778 GCA_964402775.1 uncultured Enterobacteriaceae bacterium | reverse complement strand
GCACCTGCGCATCGGGCCCGTTGGTGATCCACATCTTGCTGCCGTTGAGTATGTACCGGTCGCCCTGTTTATCCGCCCGCAGACGCATGCCCACCACGTCGGATCCGGCGCCTGTTTCGGACATGGCCAGTGCGCCCGGGTGTTCGCCGCTGATTAATCCGGGCAGGTATTCACGTTTTTGCCGCTCATCACCGTTACGGCGTATCTGGTTGACGCACAGATTGGAATGGGCGCCGTAAGACAGCCCCACGGACGCGGAGGCCCGGCTGATCTCTTCCATGGCGACCACGTGTTCCAGGTACCCCATACCTGAGCCGCCGTACTCATCTTCGACGGTGATGCCCAGCAAACCCAGGTCGCCCAGCTTGCGCCAGAGTTGCGCGGGAAATTCGTTCGACCTGTCTATGTCATTAGCCAGTGGAGCAATTTCTGTCTGTGCAAAATCATGCACGGCTTCACACAGCATTTCCGCGGTCTCACCGAGGTTGAAATTCAGGCCAGGATAATCGGCAATCATCATAATTCCTTTCTTAAACTTACGTTAACGTCAATATATACCATATTTCTGTTCCTCAGTTTGAGTTTTCCATCAGCCTGTCCAGACATTTTTTTTCCACCTCATCCATCAGTTTAAGCGTGGCTTCCATGGCATTCATTTTTTCCAGTAATTCGCTCCTGTGTTCGGTGATCTTCTGACAAAGGCGTATCAGTTGCTGGGTGTTGCCCGATTGTGAAGGGCCATACATATCTATGATGTCACGGCATTCTTCCAGGGAAAACCCGAGTTTTTTGCCGCGCAGGGTGAGCAGAAGACGGGTTTTGTCACGCTCCGAATAAATGCGTGTCTGCCCCCTCTTGGCTGGCGCCAGCAGACCCTTGCTCTCATAGAAACGCAACGCCCTGGGGGTCACGTTGAATTGTTCAGCCAGGTTTTGTATGGAATAGTCGGACATCGGAAATTTCGATGTTACTTTACGTTAACGTCAAGTTTAGCTGAAAACCCGAAAAGGTCAAGGTGAAAAATATCGATTAATGGAGACGGAATTAATTCCGTCCCCATTCGACAGGAGAGCTAACTTTTTTCGGTCGCGACACCCAGTATGATGGCAGTGGTGCAGTGATAAATCGTACTGTTCTCCATGCCTACACACCAGTTGATGTCGTTATTGGAAAAGGCGCGGTAAGGGGGGGTATCTCCCACGTTGTTATTGCACAGGCAGCGGCTGCAGGACGTCTTGCCGCAGCAGTCGTTGTAGGAAATGATGTAGTTCAGGTCGTCCGCCGGGTTCCTGCAGGTGCCGATCCAGGTCATGGGGTTCATGCTGGTTCCCGGGGGACAGGAAACGTGGGTGCCGCCGCAGCAACTGCAGAGGAAGCCGTCTACGGCGCAGTAGCGCCAGTAATCGCAGGAGGCGGGGTCGCCCGGGTCTGCATCCGGGTTGCCGCTGGTCTGCGGCGCCACCCCGTGATAGCCGCTTCCGCCACCGGTGTCCGCGGCCCGGGCCACAGGCAACAACGGCACCGCAGCGCCGCCGGCGAGCGCCAATCCTATGCGCTTCAAAAGGTGCCTCCTTGACGTGCTGTTAGCGACCTGACGGGAAAATTTCTCGGTGATCTTGTCGAGCCAGTACATTTATGCTGCTTCCGGGTATTTATTCTTAAAGGGGACGGATTTGAAATCCGCCCCCGGATACGGAATTTTCGTGCCGACGTACATTATCATCTTGACGCATGGAGAATAAAAGGCGTCTCAAACGCCCTGCCGCCGATAAAACGCA
>CAYOEQ010000448.1:0-1793 GCA_964402775.1 uncultured Enterobacteriaceae bacterium | reverse complement strand
GCCAACCTGATCGAGAAAATTCAGCGTCCGACGCTGGTCCTGGCGCCGAACAAGACCCTGGCCGCGCAGTTGTACGGTGAAATGCGCGAGTTCTTCCCGGACAATGCCGTGGAATACTTCGTTTCCTATTACGATTATTACCAGCCGGAAGCTTATGTCCCCTCTACCGATACCTATATCGAAAAAGACGCATCCATCAACGAGCATATTGAACAGATGCGCCTGTCCGCCACCAAGGCCCTGCTGGAACGGCCCGATACCATCATCGTTGCCACCGTCTCCGCCATTTTCGGCCTGGGCGATCCCCAGGCCTACCTGAAAATGGTACTGCACCTGGACCGGGGCGAGAGGATGGAGCAGCGTTTCATCCTGCGCCGGCTGGCGGAGATGCAATATACCCGCAACGAGGTGGAACTGCACCGCGCCACCTACCGGGTCCGGGGCGATCTCATCGATATCTATCCGGCGGAATCCGAGCGCGAGGGGATACGGGTGGAGCTGTTTGATGACGAGATCGAATCCATATCGATCTTCGATCCGCTGACCGGCGAGGTCTACCGGCAGGTCCCGCGCATCACCATCCATCCCAAGACCCATTACGTCACCGAACGGGAGATTGTCCTGGAGGCCATAGAGGCCATCAAGAAGGAACTGGCCGAACGCCTGGAGCAGTTCCGCAATGCCAACAAGCTGGTCGAGTTGCAGCGCCTGGAACAGCGCACCCGGTTCGACCTGGAAATGATGATGGAAATCGGCTATTGCACCGGTATTGAAAACTACTCCCGCCACCTGTCCGGCAGGCGGCCCGGCGAGCCGCCGCCGACCCTGTTCGATTACCTGCCCCATAATGCCTTGCTGGTGGTGGATGAGAGCCATGTGACCGTCCCCCAACTGGGCGCCATGTACCGCGGCGACCGTTCGCGCAAGGAAAACCTGGTGGAGTACGGTTTCCGGCTGCCCTGCGCGCTGGACAACCGGCCGTTGCGCTTTGACGAGTTCGAATACCTGTCGCCGCAGACGGTATTTGTCTCGGCAACGCCCGGTCCTTACGAGCGCGAACGCTCCGGCGAGATTGTCGAACAACTGGTTCGTCCTACCGGCCTGGTCGATCCGGGGGTGGAAGTACGGCCGGTTGCGACCCAGGTGGATGACCTGTTGTCGGAAATCCGGTTGCGTGAACAGTGTAATGAACGGGTGCTGGTCACCACCCTGACCAAGCGCATGGCGGAAGACCTGACCGACTACTTGGCGGAACATGGGGTTAAGGTGCGCTACCTGCACTCCGATATCGACACGGTGGAACGCGTGGAGATCATCCGCGACCTGCGCCTGGGGAAATTTGACGTGCTGGTGGGGATCAACCTGCTGCGCGAGGGGCTGGATATGCCGGAAGTGTCCCTGGTGGCCATTCTGGATGCCGACAAGGAAGGTTTCCTGCGTTCCGAGACCACCTTGATCCAGACCATAGGCCGCGCCGCCCGCAATATCAACGGCAAGGCCATCATGTATGCCGATACCGTGACCGGGTCCATTGAACGGGCGATCCGGGAAACCGAACGGCGCAGGGAGAAACAACAACGCTTTAACGAACGTCACGGCATCACTCCCCGGGGCATCCGCAAGGCAGTCACCGATATCCTGGAAGGGGCTTACAGCGACCCGCGCGGCCAGGCGCGGCGTTATGCGAAAGTGGCCGAGCAGAAACCCGGTTATATGGAACTGCCCCCGGACCTGCTGCTGAAAAAAATAAGCCAGTTGGAAGAGCAGATGTACCGGCATGCCCGCGACCTGGA
>CAYOEQ010000447.1:0-1802 GCA_964402775.1 uncultured Enterobacteriaceae bacterium | reverse complement strand
GTATTTTGGTGGGGTGCCTCGTCGTCTGTGCACGGACAACCTCAAAGCTGCCGTTTTGAAAGCCGACTGGCACGAACCGCAACTCAATCCGAAACTATTAAGCTTTGCCGAGCACTACGGGTTTACCCTGATGCCGGCGCGACCCTTCCGGCCCACCGACAAGGGCAAAGTGGAAAACGCGGTCAAATACGTCAAAAACAACGCCCTGAGAGGCCGCCGGTTCAAGAGTCTGGCCGCGATCAACACCCACCTGCGCCAATGGGAAAGCACGGTAGCTGACCAGCGAATCCACGGCACCACCCGCCAGCAAGTAAAGCGACATTTTTCGGAGGTGGAAAAAGCCGCCTTGGGACCCCTTCCGGAGAGTCTTTTTGAAAGCTTCGAGGAAGGCCGCAGAAAAGTCCACCGCGACAGCTACGTGGAAGTAAAACGCTCCTACTACGAGGTGCCCCAGGAGTATATCGGGGCACGAGTCTGGGTGCGTTGGGACAGCCGCAACGTGCGCGTCTACAACCACCGCATGGAACAGATCGCCATCCATGCCCGGTTGGAGCCGGGCCGCTTCAGTAAAAGCCTCGGGGTGGCGGGAGTTCGGCACAGTGTAACCCAATCGATCCACTACTACCGCAGCCGCATCGAGGCCCTCGGCGAGCACTGCCTGAGCTGGGCCGACGTTTTGATCGGGCGCAATGCCGACCAGGCCCTGCGTCCCATCCAGGGATTGCTTGGGCTGAGCAAACGCACGTCGGCCCAGCAACTCGACCAAGCCTGCAAATACGCCTGCCGGCATGGTCAATATAGCCTGCGCCAGCTCAAGATACTGCTCTCCCATCCACCCCAACAGGACACTTTTGAGCTGCTACAAGACCACCCGCTGATCCGTTCCATGGACAGCTACGAAAGCCACCTTCCCACCAAACATCTGTTTTGATTGCTTATGAATGAATCGATAAGACAACACCTCAAAAAGCTCCGCCTCAGCGGTATGAACCAAAACCTGGAGTTGCGACTGCAGGAAGCCCAGGGGAATCAATTGCCCCATGAAACCTTCCTCGAAGCCCTCCTCCAGGACGAAGTCAACCTGCGAGAGCAACGCTCCATCAAGCGCCGTATCAAAGCGGCCCGATTCCGCGACCAACGCAGCCTGCAGAGCTTCGACTTCAGCTTCAACCAAATCGACCGAACCCGCATCTACCAACTGGCCACCGGGCGCTTCCTGGATGAAAAACACGACCTGCTCTTCATCGGCCCACCGGGCGTGGGTAAAAGTCACTTGGCCCAGGCCCTCGGTTACGAACTGATCAAGCGCGGCAAAACCGTCCTCTATCGATCTGTCTTCGACGTGGTCACCGAACTGCTCGAACTGGAACTGGAAAACTACGCCAGGACGCTCAAGCGCTACCTCAAATGCGACCTGCTCATCATTGACGACATGGGCATCAAACAACTCCCGCCCAAATCCGCTGAATACCTCTTTGAGATCGTCATGCGCCGCTATGAAATCCGCTCAACACTCATGACCTCCAACCGCCCCCTGGAAGAATGGGGCAAGTTGCTCGGGGACGTTCCCGCCGCCACCGCCATCCTCGACCGATTCCTCCACCACGCCCAGGTCATCACCATCAAAGGCAGAAGCTATCGTCTCAAAGATAGAACAGCGGTCATGCAATAGACTTCTAAATGGAAAAAATAATAACCCTAATCCCTTGACCCAAATCGGCAAAAATCACATTAAAACCAGACCCTGAGGTGGTACACTTTGAACCGCTTTTTGGTGGTACACTTTAAAGTGCTGTTTGACA
>CAYOEQ010000446.1:0-1803 GCA_964402775.1 uncultured Enterobacteriaceae bacterium | reverse complement strand
TGAGGTTCAACCTGGGGACGATCCCGGAGAATTCCCTGCAGGTCGCCACCCTTATGCTGCCGGTGGTGGTGCTCTGCCAGTCAATCAGCTACTTTGTGTTCGGTTTGTATCGCGGCATCTGGCGCTTCGCTTCCCTGTACGATTTTATCCGTATCGGCAAATCCGTTTACGTCGGCGCATTGATCGCCACCCTGGTGATATTCGCCGTTACCGGGATGCAGCATGTGCCCAGGTCCGTTATCCCGTTGTATATGATCCTGCTGTTCGTTTTGCTGGGCGGCAACCGGGCGCTGTATCGTTCCTTCAAGGATCAGCGCATGCGGGCCGGCGGCGGGAAACGGGTCCTCATCATCGGCGCCGGCGAGTCCGCACAGATGCTGGCGCGGGACATGTTGCAGCAGGTCCAGGGCGAATACCTGCCGGTGGGCATGATCGACGACAACCCCGACAAGCTGAACCGGGAAATTCACGGGATACAGGTGCTGGGCGGATTCGAGGATGTCCCGGATGTGACAGAGAAACAGTCAGTTGATCTAATTGTTATCGCCATTCCCTCACTGTCCACGGCCCGGATGCAAAGGCTTGTCGGCATCTGTGAGAGCGCCGGTGTCGCGTTCAAAACCCTGCCCAGACTTGAAGACATGATCTCCGGACAGGTCACCGTCAATGCAATCCAGGAAGTCTCCATCGAGGACCTGCTCGGCAGGGAAAAGGTCGAGCTGGATCGCGCCACGATGCGGGCCGGTTTGTCCGGCAAGGTGATCATGGTGACCGGCGCCGGCGGTTCCATCGGCACGGAACTGTGCCGCCAAGTCGCCGGCTTTGCTCCGGAAGCGCTGATCGTCTATGAACGCAGTGAGTTCAACCTGTACCGGATCCAGACCGAACTGGAAAACCGTTACCGGCAACTCAACCTGGTCACGGCGCTCGGCGACGTATGTGACAGACACGCGCTGGAGAGTGTTCTGGAACGGCATCGGCCTGACATGGTATTCCATGCCGCCGCCTACAAGCACGTGCCTCTGCTGCAGGCGCATCCTGCCGAGGCCGTTAAAAACAATATTATCGGTACCCGGGTCACGGCGGAGGCGGCGAGTCAATTCGATTGTGACAAATTCGTGTTTATCTCCACCGACAAGGCGGTCAACCCGACCAGCATTCTCGGCGCCACCAAGCGCGCCGGCGAGATTTACTGCGAGGGCATGAATGCGGTTTCCTCAACGCGGTTCATCACTGTCAGGTTCGGCAACGTGCTGGGTTCCGACGGCAGTGTCGTGCCGCTGTTCAGGGAGCAGATACGGGCCGGCGGGCCGCTGACGGTGACCCATCCCGATATGACCCGTTACTTCATGACCATCCGCGAGGCTTGCCAGTTGATCCTCCAGGCCAGTGTCGTGGAACAGGAAGGGGGTATTTACGTACTGGACATGGGAGACCCGGTTCGCATCGACTACCTGGCCGAGCAGATGATCCGCCTGTCCGGCAAGGAGCCCGGAAAGGACGTTGAAATTCAGTACGTGGGCCTGCGGCCGGGCGAGAAACTGTATGAAGAACTGTTCTACGACGACGAAGTAAAGGAATCGACTGGAAATAACAAGGTGTTTCGCGCAAGACATGCCGTTGCCGACTGGCGCATGGTGAGGCAGGTGGTCGCCCGCCTGGAGCAATCCCATGTCACGGCGGGGGAACGCGAAATCAAACGCATGCTGACGGAGCTTGTTCCGCAATACAAGGACGGTGATTCGCTTGATATCGTCAAGGTTGCATAACCGTCATTTCAGCATTAAAGGCTTAACCGGACAA
>CAYOEQ010000445.1:0-1819 GCA_964402775.1 uncultured Enterobacteriaceae bacterium | reverse complement strand
GCATTTTGTGAGGTTATATTTTTGAACATCTTCATAACTACATTACTTTAACTCCATGCATTTTGCACAGGTCCCACTAGTTTACAATAAAATTGTATTTTTCTTTCATCAATATAACTGCTTGTAGCTCCCTAGCTGCTTTACTAAAGAACATAGGTTTTCAGTCTGCACATTTTGGCATAATTAGCTACATGGGATGTCCATACAGTATGATGTAGTTGGTATAGCTGCCATGCCAGCTCTGTATGTACTAAATATACAATAGCATAATGTAAAGGGTCCAATCCCGGGTCCAATTGTGGCTCCAGTACTACATCCATGTAGCCATGATTCCACTGAAACATCCAATTCCTAGCTATAGGATGCTATATAGCTATATATGGAGCCAAAGCCGTGAGTCTCACAGCTAATCAGGAGGGGTCACCATCAGTATAGCTAGATAATTTACAGTGTTTCCTTCTCCAGGGGCGGATCCAGAAGGGGGTCAGCTGACCCCCCGCGGGCCCCCTTCCAGAATCATATTGAAGAGGCCAAAAGAATGATGTATAGTGGTATAAAATGCACTACTTCTGAGTTAAGTGTCATTTCAATATAAGATAAGACAACTTATACCTTATATGGATTTGTATACCCACCACTCCATATATAGACAGCTTTGGTTAGAAAACACCATGATGTGTGCTATCGTAGCTATATATGTGATTTTTGGTATTACAAAAATAAAGTAGCTATACCCTATAGCTTGATACGACAAAAATAAAATGCCCTATAGCTTCTGTGCGACCCCAGACCTCCTGCTTCAGAGATCCACCTCTATATATTCTGACCTCCCTTTCAGAAGATCCTGGATCAGCTCCTGCTCCTCCGATGGTACAATCGCACCATGCACATACGCGCATACAGCACGTGCACTGTTAAGCTCATGCACAAGTGAAGCATCGAGCGCCATGCGCCTATAGCTAGTCTCGTGAACCAGACCACTTTTCCTTCTGGTGGCGCTTATCGATTGGAGATCATAAGCGCCCCCTCGGAAACAATTATATCAGGTGGACACCCGTCAGACCGTTTTTCAGGCGCGGGCGCTTATACTGAAAGCGATAAGGCCCTGCGCCGGAAAAAGGTCTGGCTACGCGAGACTACGCTTGCATGCATGCATGTGTGCGGCCATGCGAGAGTATGGCTATAGCTGCATGCAAGCATATATAACAGGCTAGCTAAACCGCGTATAGCTAGTACGTAGTTACAGTGTTACTACATTGGTGCATGGTCTCAGTTTTATAGTATAGCCCTATATAGCTATAGAGGTTGCATCAGTTGCACCTCGTTCGAAAACGAATAGCTTTGGACCTAACTAAGATGTGTTCTGCGAATTGCTTTGAAAAAGAATTCTACGATCGTTTGCGCAAGTTTAGAAATTCAAAGAATGGGCCTATCCTTGATAAACCCGAGACTAAACCATCTCCTTTAAGCTCTGTTTTAGACGGACAGCCATTTACAAAACAGTGTGTAGATGAGAAATCTTTTGGTGATCACGATTTTTTAACTCGTTTCGACGCTGAAGAAGTAGAATGGTTCATAAATAAACCCATAGGAAATCAAGGAAACACTTGTGTACACGAAGCGGTTCTCTCTAAATGTGTTGATAAGCTGGCTCTTATTTTGAAGCTCGTTTTGAAGCATGGAGGTATGCCATTTAGCTATATCATGTATGCATATACGCTGTACTGATATTGTCGGTATATGTTAGTTGCTAATAGCATATAGATTATATCAAGACTCACGATAGTGAGTCGCGAGGCCAAGAAGAAGCAGGCCTTAC
>CAYOEQ010000444.1:0-1830 GCA_964402775.1 uncultured Enterobacteriaceae bacterium | reverse complement strand
GGACACCCATGGAATTTACAGGACACCCATGGAATTTACAGGACACCCATGGAATTTACAGGACACCCAATAAAAATACATGGGTGTCCTGTAACTTTCTGTAACTTTATTGGGTGTCCTGTCTTGAGAACGGATACAATGGGGGTATGCGGGAGTTGATTGAGAAAGTGTCCGGGAGGATTGAGTGGTTCAGTGAGATCTCGGGGAGGGGGTTGTCCTGGCTGGTGCCTGCGCTGGTGTTGCTGGTTTCCTATGACGTCATCATGCGTTATTTCTTCCAGAGCGGGTCCATCGCGATCCAGGAGATGGAGTGGCACCTGTTTTCCCTCATTTTCCTGCTGGGCGCGGCCTATACCCTGAAACATGACGACCACGTGCGGCTGGACCTGGTTTACCGTAGCCGGTTCATGTCGGACTACCGGCGGGCCTGGATCAACCTGGTCTGCTCGCTGCTGTTCCTGGTCCCGTTCTGCATCCTGATCATAAAAAGTTCCTGGCCCTTCGTGTCCCAGGCCTACCAGTTTGCCGAAGGTTCGCCCGACCCGGGCGGGCTGCCCTACCGCTGGGTGCTGAAGGCGGCGATTCCGCTGGGCTTTTTCCTGCTGATCATCCAGGGCATCGGCGAGAGCCTGAAAAGCCTGTCTTTTATCCTTGACCGCGAACCTGACCGGGACGAGTGATGACCGTCTGGATCGTCCTGATGTTCCTGAGCCTGATGCTCATGCTGATGCTGGGCTACCCGGTCGCGTTCACCCTCGGGGCGATTGCGCTGCTGTTCGGCGGGGTATTCCTGGGCTTCGATTTTTTCCACCTGCTGCCCCTGAGGATCTGGGGGGTGATGACCAATTTCACCCTGCTGGCGGTGCCGCTGTTCATCTTCATGGGCATTGTGCTGGACAAATCCGGGCTGGCGGAGGACCTGCTGGAAACGATGGGCTTGCTGTTCGGGCGCCTGCGCGGCGGGCTGGCCGTTTCCGTCGTGATCGTCGGGGCATTGCTGGCCGCCACTACCGGGGTCGTGGGCGCCACGGTGGTCACCATGGGGATCATCGCGCTGCCCACCATGCTGCGCCGGAATTATTCCCGGCAGCTTTCAACCGGCACCATCGCCGCGGCCGGCACCCTGGGCCAGATCATCCCGCCGAGTATCGTCCTGATCCTGCTGGGCGATGTGATGGGCGTGCCCGTCGGCCGCCTGTTCATCGGCGCCGTCGTGCCCGGGATGCTGCTGGTGGCGTTGTTCCTGGTATACATATGCCTGTACGCGTGGCTCAGGCCGGAAGTCGCTCCCGCGATAACGGCAGAGACTGACGAACATCTGGCGCGCAAGGTGTTCCTGACCCTGTTGCCGCCGCTGGCGCTGGTGGTCGGTGTCCTGGGTTCCATATTCTTCGGCATTGCCTCGCCCACGGAATCGGCCGCGGTCGGCGCGCTGGGCGCGCTGCTGCTGGCGGCCCTGCACGGGCAACTCTCCCTGGACAGGTTGAACGAGGCCATGCGCCTTACCACCCGGCTCACCAGCATGGTGTTCCTTATCCTGATCGGCGCCACTGCCTTCGGCCTGGTGTTCCGGGGCATGGGCGGCGACCACCTGGTGCTGGACGTGATGACCAACCTGCCCGGCGGCACGCTGGGCTTTCTCATCGCCAGCATGCTCCTCATCTTCCTGCTGGGCTTCTTCCTGGATTTTCTCCAGATCTGTTTCATCGTCGTCCCCATCCTGGCGCCCATCGCCGCCGGCATGGGGGTGGACCTGTTGTGGCTTGCCGTGCTGATCGCCATCAACCTGCAGACCTCGTTCCTGACCCCGCCCTTCGGTTTTTCCCTGTT
>CAYOEQ010000443.1:0-1837 GCA_964402775.1 uncultured Enterobacteriaceae bacterium | reverse complement strand
GGCGACACATTATTCACCGGGTCTCGACGGTGACTCCTTTCTCCGACCCCCCGGCGAAGCGTTCGAACATCGACATGGGCGAGTTGTGGGAGTTCTCGATGATGATGTCCTGCCCGTGCAGGGCGTCCTGCAGCGCGGCGCACAGGGAGTGAAGCGGCCCGCCGCCGCCTTCGCCCATGCCCTTGGCGCCGTGGAAGGTGAACGGGGAGGGCGATTGCCGGTTGGAGCACTTGAGTTCCGGCATGGTGCTGATGGTGATCGGTGCATAATCGGTGAACGATCCGGTAATGGCGTTGCCGTCCGCGTCGTAGGAAATGTCCTCCACCAGGGCCGCGCCGATGCCGTGAGCCGCGGCGCCGTGCACCTGGCCTTCGACGATCATGGGATTGATTACCGTGCCGCAGTCATCCACGATGGCATAGTCCAGGATCCGGGTCTGGTAGGTGTCGGGGTCGACTTCGACCACGGAGATGTGCAGTTGCAGGGCGTAGGTGAGGGTGAGGTTGCCGATCTTCTTCTCCACATCGGGCACCTTGAACGGCGGCATGTATACGTGCCGGGCGTTCAGGGACAGGTCGCGCAGGTCGTCCGGCAGGCTGGCGCTGTTCGAATTGATGAAGTTGGCCAGCATCCAGTAGTTGAGCGCCTGATCAGTGCCGCGCACACAGACCTGTGGACCCATGTCGCCGACCCCGAAGTCCAGGTCCTTTTCCTCGGCTTCCAGGGCGAAACAGGCGAGTCTCGTCATTTCTGCCTTGAGCTTGAGCGCGGCGCCGTGGGCCGCGGACAGGCCGGTGACCACGAACTGGCTGGCATAGGTGCCGGACTGGCCGGTATGGCTGTCGTTCAGTGAATCGAACCCCGTCTTGACGTGCACCAGTTCCGGCGGGATCTCCAGCACGTCGCCCACTACCTGCGCAGCAGTGGTTTCATGGCCCTGGCCCTGGGGGAAGGTGCCCAGGCTCACCACCACCGTGCCGTCCAGGTCCAATTTCACCGTGGCGGCGGTGGAATTGCCCGAGAACGGCGCGTGGGGGTTGACGTACCTGGCCTGGCCCCAGTTGTTGGTGCCGGAATCCAGGGTCGTGCCGATGCCGATGCCGATCAGCCGGCCTTCCTTACGGGCTTCCGCCTGCTTCTTCTTCCACCCGTCCCAGTCCACCAGTTCCTTGGCCCTTGCCAGCATGGCGGGGAAGTCGCCGGAATCATAGACACAGCCGTTCGGCGTCTCGTACGGGAACTCCTCTATATAGTTCTTCAGGCGCATCTCGTCGGTCGGGATACCCAGTTCATGGCCGCAGATGTCTACCACCCGTTCCATGAACCAGATGTGCGGCAACCGCGAGTAGCCGCGGTTGGGCGCGGCCGGGCCCTTGTTGGTGGTTACCTGGTTGAAGTCGATCCTGATATTGCGCAACTTGTAGGACGCAGGCAGCACCTGGGACCAGATGACGGAGCCCAGGGGTTCGTAGCGGGGGTAGGCGCCGATGTCGTCGATATGTTTCGAGCGGATCCCGGTAATGACGCCGTCACTGTCCAGCGCGACTTCCGTATCCAGGTAGACGCGCTCACTGCCGCACCCTCCGGCCAGCATGTGGCCGGCGCGGGTTTCTATCCATTTCACCGGCGCGCCGTTCAGTTTTTTCGAGGCCAGGCAGGCCAGGGCCAGGTACGGGTAATTGCAGATCTTGTTGCCGAAACTGCCGCCGATATCGTAGGTGCGCAGGCGGATCTGGTCCATGCTGACGCGCAGCGCCGGCGCCAGGAACGCCAGCGGCACCGTCATGATGGTATTGGAGAACAGGTCTATCTCGCCGCGCTGGTCCCAGGTGGCGAC
>CAYOEQ010000442.1:0-1840 GCA_964402775.1 uncultured Enterobacteriaceae bacterium | reverse complement strand
GGACTCCTTTAAGGACATCCAGTACCGGTTTACCCGGCACATTCGCGACCCGGACAACGCACCGGCGCCGGAAGATATCGAAGAGCGCCGGATGGCGATCTACCGCGGCCTGCTGTATCGCAACGTGGAAAGTTTCCTGGCGAACAGTTTTCCGGTGATGAGAAAGGTTCTCAAGGATGATGAATGGCATTCGCTGATGCGTAAATATTTCAAAAACCACCGGGCCCGAACGCCCCTGTTCCCCAGGATGCCCCAGGAGTTTCTCCAGTACCTGCAGGATGAAAAGGAAATCGCCGCGAGCATATACCCGTTCCTGCTCGAACTGGCCCACTACGAATGGGTGGAACTGGCCTTGTCTCTGGACACCCGGGAGATCAGGCAGGACGGCATCAACCCGGACGGTGAGTTACTCTCAGGCGTTCCGGTATTGAACGAATTGTCCTGGTCCCTGGCCTATGAATACCCGGTACATCGTATCGGTCCGGATTTCCTGCCCGAAGCAAAACCGGCACAGTCTGTCTGCCTGCTCGTTTATCGGGACCGGCAGGACAAGGTAAGGTTTATCGAACTTAACCCCCTTGCCGCGCGCCTGGTCGATTGCCTCAAGGAGAATAAAGGCGGTAAAACCGGCCGGGAAATCCTCACGGAGATAGCCGCGGAAATAGCGCACCCGGACCCGGAAGCCGTGATCAGCGGCGGCGGCTCCGTACTTGAAGACATGCGGGAGAAACAGGTGGTGCTGGGGATTGAATAAAGAGTCCCTTCAGGACCAGTATTTGACTGGACTCCCGCCTTCGCGGGAGTGACGATGGGCGTGGCGGGAGTGACGAATCCCCCCCCTTTTCCCGAATTTCCAATTCCCCGTCATGCCGGCCAGGGAATGGCCGGTATCCAGGAACAGGGATGTAATCAAATATGTCGCCTGCAAGGCGACTCTTTATGATTATTTCCGCATGCGCAGCCGCAACGCGTTCAGTTTGATGAAACCCTCCGCGTCCTTCTGGTCGTAGCTGCCCGCGTCGCTCTCGAAAGTGGCGATGTCCTCGCTGAACAGGCTGTCCGTTTCCGATTTACGGCCGCACACGATGACGTTGCCTTTATACAGTTTCAGACGCACGCGGCCGTTAACCGTCGCCTGGCTGTCATCAATCAGCTTCTGCAGGGCCAGGCGTTCCGGACTCCACCAGTAGCCGTTATAGATCATCCTGGCGTAGCGCGGCATCAGGTCGTCTTTCATGTGCGCCAGCTCGCGGTCCAGGGTGATGGATTCAATGGCGCGGTGCGCCTTGAGCAGTATTGTTCCGCCCGGGGTTTCATAACAGCCGCGTGATTTCATGCCCACGTAGCGGTTCTCGACTATGTCGGTCCTGCCGATGCCGTGCCTGCCGCCGGTTTCGTTCAGCGCCTGCAACAGTTGTGCCGGTGACATCGCGACCCCGTTCAGGGCGCAGGCATCGCCTTTTCTGAAATCCAGCTCGACAACTTCCGGCTGATCGGGGGCATTCTCCGGCGCCACGCTCCAGCGCCACACCGATTCATCCGGCTCCTGCCACGGGTCTTCCAGGTCGCCGCCTTCATAGGAGATATGCAGCAGGTTGGCATCCATGGAATAGGGGGAAGAACCCGCGCGTTTGGCCTCGATGGGGATGCCGTGCCGCTCCGCGTAAGCCAGCAGCTTTTGCCGGGAATCCAGGTCCCACTCGCGCCACGGCGCGATGACCCTGATATCGGGTTTCAGGGCATAGGCGCCCATTTCCAGCCGGACCTGGTCGTTGCCCTTGCCCGTGGCGCCGTGGGATATGGCGTCGGCGCCCGTTTCCCCGGCGATCTCCACCAGGCG
>CAYOEQ010000441.1:0-1844 GCA_964402775.1 uncultured Enterobacteriaceae bacterium | reverse complement strand
GTCATGGAAAAAGCAACTGGACTACCTGTCCCGTTCCCTGAAGACGGTCGGCCCGCTTGCAACCCTGGAACGGGGCTACGCCATCGTCACGGATGAAAACGAAAACATCGTGCGCCGAGCGGATCAACTGCGGGAAAATGCGGAGATCAAAACCAGGTTCTCCAAGGGGAGCGTGCAGTCAACCGTCAACGCAGTCAACTCGGAATGACAGGGAGTGTCGACTGCTCCTTGGTCGTCATGCCGGGCTTGACCCGGCATCCAGTAGAATACTGTGTCGCCCTGAGGGCGACCCACTATATGGCTGGCTTCCCGCCTGCGCGGGCATGACGATTCTCAGACCCCGGCGGCCTGCAGGTCGGCGTGGTAGGATGAGCGCACCATGGGGGCGCTGGCGACGCTGGTGAAGCCCAGTGCTTTTGCGTATTCACCCAGTTCGGTAAACTCTGACGGATCCACGAATCTCTCCACTTTAAGGTGGTAGCGGCTAGGTTGCAGGTACTGGCCCAGGGTCAGCATGTCGCAATCGTGTTCCCTGAGGTCGCGCAACACCTGTTTCACGTCTTCAATCTCTTCACCCAGTCCCAGCATGAGGCCGGACTTTGTCGGTATATCAGGGTGTTGCGCCTTGAAGCGGCGGATCAAATCCAGTGACCAGTGATAATCGGCGCCCGGCCTGGCCTTGCGGTACAGGGCCGGCGTCGTCTCCAGGTTATGGTTGAACACGTCGGGCGGCGCTTCGCCCAGCCGTTCCAGCGCAACGTCCATGCGGCGGCGGAAGTCCGGTGTCAGTATCTCGATCCTGGTAGCGGGAGTCTTCCGGCGCACGGCGCTGATGCAATCCCTGAAGTGCCCTGCCCCGCCGTCGCGCAGGTCGTCCCGGTCCACGGAAGTAATGACCACGTATTTCAGCCCCATCAGTTTGACCGCTTCAGCCAGGTGGCCGGGTTCATTCTCATCCAGGGGTTGCGGGCGGCCGTGGGCAACGTCGCAGAACGGGCAGCGCCGGGTGCAGGTGTCGCCCATGATCATGAAGGTGGCGGTGCCATGTGCGAAGCATTCACCCAGGTTGGGACAGGATGCTTCCTCACAAACAGTGTGCAGGGAGTGTTCCCGCAACAGCCGCTTCAATTCGAATACCCTGGGGTCCGTCGGCGCTTTTGCCCTGATCCAGGCCGGCTTTCTCCGCGCCTTGCCTTCCATGGGGATCACCCTTATGGGGATGCGCGCGGTCTTGAATTTTCCGCGCCGTTCCTCTTTCGTCAGATTTTCAAGTGCTGCTGTCATGGTAATGCCGTAATCCGGGGGCATTATATTACCACACCTTACCGCTTGTCATGCCGGGCTTGACCCGGCATCCAGTAGAATACTGTGTCGCCTGAAAGGCGACCCTTTGTCCACTGGATTCCCGCCTGCGCGGGAATGACGAATTTCTCATTCATCAGACATATCGACCTCATCGTACGGGAACTGTTCCAGCAGGCAGGGCAGAAATTTTTCCAGCGTTTCACCGACCGTCAAATCAACGCCCCGGTCCGCCAGTTGCGTTACTTCCAGGCCGGGGTAGCCGCAGGGATTGATGCGCCGGAACGGAGACAGGTCCATCCTCACGTTCAGCGCCAGACCGTGATAACAGCATCCTTTTCTCACCCGCACACCCAGGGCCGCGATCTTGCTGTTGTCCAGGTACACACCCGGCATCCCTGCACGGCGCTGCGCGTCCAGGCCAAAACCCGCAAGACAATCGATAACCGCCTGCTCAAGCAGGTTGACGTACCCTTTTATGGATACCCCCAGCCGCTTCAGGTCAATGAGCGGGTATACAACCAGTTGGCCGGGGCCATGGT
>CAYOEQ010000440.1:0-1845 GCA_964402775.1 uncultured Enterobacteriaceae bacterium | reverse complement strand
ATGAATAACATCACAGCATTGCAGCCGGCGCTGCCTGCCGGCTCCATCGAAGCATATATACATGCGGTGAACGAGATTCCGATGCTCAGCGCCGAGGAAGAACAGTCGCTGGCGCGGCGCCTGCATGAGTTGCATGATCTCGAGGCGGCACGGCAACTGGTGATGTCTCATCTGCGTTTTGTCGTCCGGGTCGCACGCGGCTACCGCGGCTACGGACTGCCCCAGGCGGACCTGATCCAGGAAGGAAATATCGGCCTGATGAAGGCCGTGAAACGTTTTGATCCCGGGATGGGCGTGCGCCTGGTTTCTTTTGCGGTACACTGGATCCGCGCTGAAATCCACGAGTTCATCCTGCGTAACTGGCGCATTGTCAAGGTCGCTACGACCAAGGCTCAGCGCAAACTGTTCTTTAACCTGCGCTCCAGCAAAAAGCGGCTGGGCTGGATGAACCAGGACGAAGTAAACGCTGTCGCCAGGGATCTGGGCGTCAGCGCTGCCGACGTGATGGAAATGGAAAAACGCCTGAATGCCAACGACGCATCGTACGACGGCCCGGTCGCAGATGACCCGGAAAACGACAGCTTCATTCCGGCCGGCTACCTGGCAGACGGCCGCGCTTCCCCGGAAGAACAACTGGCCATGGAGCAGACGGACCAGACCGACCGCCAAAACCTGGCATCGGCATTACTCACTCTCGATGACCGCAGCCGGGAAATCATCCGGCAGCGCTGGTTGAACGAAGACAAGGTGACGCTTCACGCCCTGGCGGAGGAATTCAGCGTCTCCGCGGAGCGCATCCGGCAACTGGAAGCGAACGCAATGAAAAAACTGCGTCTCGCTTTCGCTGATTAAGCCGGGGACAGAGTTCTGACCGACCTGGGGACGGAATTCAATTCCGTCCCCTGCTGCACTTCCTTACTACAGCGCCAGTCGCGCGATCGCAGGGATATAGTGGTCCACCAGCAGGACGGCAAACAGGCCCATCAAGTACCATATGGAATAACTGAAAGTGCGCATCGCCGTGGCCTCTTCCGCCGTCCGCAGAAGCTTGACGGTAAAATAGATAAACCCGGCGCCCAATGTCAGCGCGCCGAACAGGTAGGCTATCCCACTCATGCCCGTCAGGAACGGCAACAAGGAAACAATGAACAGCAGCAGGGTGTATAACAGGATGTGCAGCCGGGTGAAATCAAGTCCGTGGGTTACCGGCAACATGGGAATGTCTGCATCCTCGTAGTCCTTGCGCCGGGCGATTGCCAGCGCCCAGAAATGTGGCGGCGTCCAGGCAAAAATGATCAGGAACAACAGCAACGCGTGGGGATCCAGGCTGTTGCTCACGGCAGTCCAGCCGAGCACCGGCGGCGCCGCGCCGGCGGCGCCGCCGATCACGATATTCTGCGGCGTGGCGCGTTTCAGGAACATGGAATAGATCACGCCATAACCAATCAGCGAGATGAACGTCAGGAACGCGGTCAGTGCGTTCACGTAAATACCCAGGATCGTCATGGAGATGACACAGAGGACAGCGGCGAAAACCATTGCCTCCCGCGCAGAAAGGTTGCCTTTCGGCAAGGGCCGTTTCAGTGTGCGCGCCATAACCCCGTCAATTTCCTGATCGACAATGTGGTTTATTGCCGCCGCGGACGCTGCTGCAAGACCGATGCCCAGGGTTGCGCATACAAGCAGGGGAAGCGCCACCATGCCGGGCGCAGCCAGCAACATGCCCACCAGCGCGGTAAACACGATCAGGCAAACAATTTTCGGTTTGCATAGTGCGAGATAATCCCGCCATACCGCAGTTTTCATTGTCATTGCCGTTTCAATCCCCGCCGGCCCGCGCATGCC
>CAYOEQ010000439.1:0-1852 GCA_964402775.1 uncultured Enterobacteriaceae bacterium | reverse complement strand
AGATGGGGTCAGGTCGCACAATGCACACGCAGCAATTTATCATGACATCATACTCACTTCTTTGCGTGGGCATTGTGCGACCTGACCCCATCTATCCCATCTATCCTACTCTGACCCCAGGTGTTTTATTGAATCCCTGTCTATCGTCGCATCAAATGTTTCCACGAACAGTTTCACGTCAGGGTCATTCTCAACGGCTTCCAGGGCAGCCTGCCTTGTCTCATGATCATTGCGGGTTTTCCTTTGCGCCGGCGTTTCAGCCGCGGCCTCTCCAACCGACACCTCGAGCCTGGTTTGTGCGCCGAAACAAAGCCCCAGCGCAGCCTGCAGCTTGTCTTTCTGGTTTGTTGCAGCCAGGTGTTCCTGGTCGGGGTGCAGGTTCAGGCGTATCCTGTCCCCCTGGTGCTCCTGCAGGGTACAGTGTGACGCCAGTTCTTTCGTCAGTCCGTCAAGCGCCATGGAATTAACCAGTTGATGCCAGTCGTCATTGCTTGCAAGCGTGGGCCTGGCTTCGCTCCGGTCCCTGGCCGCGGGCGCTGCCCCAGCCGCCGGTCCGGCTTTGCTCCCGCCTTTGCCTTCCGACCCTGCAATAGCCGGATCGGTATCGCCGGGAACACGCCCGCTTTCGCTTTCCGCAACGCCGGATGCCTCCCAGGGTTGAAATGCCAGCATGCGGATCATGGTCATTTCAAACGCGGTTTTCTGATCCGGCGCCGTATGCAGGTCCCTGCGCCCGTTCAGGGCGATCTGGTAATAGAGCTGGACTGCCTCCCTGTCAAGTCTGCGGGCAAACTCGCGGCAGGACTCGTCAACAAGGTCGGAGCCATCCGGCAGCACCTGCGCGACCGCGGTATCGTGCAGGATGGACAACAGGCCGGAGAGCATGCCGTCATAATCAGGTGACAGTTCCGCCATACTGTTAATCCGGTCAAACATGGCAGCGCCATCCTGTTCGATAATATGCGCCAGCAGGGCGCCCAGCTCTTCAGCGTCTATCGTGCCCAGCATGTCCCTGACCTGGACGTTCTCAAGACGGCCGTCGCCGTGGGATACGGCTTGATCGAGCAGGCTGAGCGCGTCGCGCATGCTGCCGTCGGCAGCATCGGCAATCAGGCGGGTGCAGGAATCCTCTGCCGGTATCTCTTCTTCACCTAGAATTTTATTCAACTGGGCCTCAATCTGTTCCACACCCAGGTGCTTGAGGTTGAACTGCAGACAGCGCGACAGGATGGTGATGGGAATCCTCTTGGGTTCGGTCGTGGCCAGCAGGAACTTTACATGGGCAGGAGGTTCTTCCAGTGTCTTCAGCAGCGCATTGAAGCTGTGTTTCGAAAACATGTGCACTTCATCGATGAGATACACCTTGTACCTGCCCGCGGTCGGCGCGTACTGTACGTTATCCATCAGGTCCCGGGTTTCATCCACCTTGGCCCGCGATGCCGCGTCGACCTCGATCAAATCAACAAAGCGGCCCTCGTCGATACCGGTACAGGCGCCGCACCGGCCGCAGGGTTCGGAACTGACTCCGGCTTCACAGTTGAGACACTTTGCCAGGATGCGCGCCAGGGTCGTCTTGCCTACCCCCCGGGTCCCGGTAAACAGGTAGGCATGGTGCAACCTGTCGGAATCCAGTGCGTTGACCAGCACTTTCAGAACATGGCCCTGACCGACCATATCCTTGAACAGGCGCGGCCGCCATTTTCGCGCGAGAACCTGGTAACTCATTTAACACTCCTGAATCTGAAAGCGCCCTGCACCGTTCTTGGCCCGGCGCCCGCATCCATTGTTACCGCTGCTCCCTTTCGGGCCTGACGGGGTTCACAACTTCGCGCCGCGGGGAGACCGGCGCAGG
>CAYOEQ010000438.1:0-1853 GCA_964402775.1 uncultured Enterobacteriaceae bacterium | reverse complement strand
TCAGCACGTTGCCCTTGCCCGGGATCGGGTCGGGCAGCACCACGTCGAAGGCGGAGAGGCGGTCGCTGGTGACGATCAGCAGGTGGTCGTCATCCACGTCGTAGATGTCGCGGACCTTGCCCCGGTTCAGCAGGGGGAGACTGTCAATTTTTGATTGATAGAGTGATGTGTTTGTCATTTAGTACCAGGCTCCAGGTAGAATGTTTGTTTTTCTGTCATTGCCTTCGTCATTATAAGGTGCGCTTGCAGCGCTTGTCTGCTTACTGGATTCCTGCATTCGCAGGAATGACGAACAGGGACGCAAATGACATTCAGTTACGTTTTGCTTATCTTCGCCCAGGTATCGCGCAACGTCACGATGCGGTTGAATACCGGACTTTCCCGCTGCCGGTCTTCCCTGTCGGCGCAGAAGTATCCCAGCCGTTCAAACTGGAAGCGCTGCTCCGGTTCTGCCTGCGCCAGGTCCGGTTCGATGAGGCACCCGTCAAGCGTCTCCAGGGAATCCGGGTTGATGCAGGTTTTCCAGTCCTGTTCGCCCCGGTCCGGGTTGGCGACGGAAAACAGCCTGTCATAGAGCCTGACCTGCGCCGGGCGCGCATGCCGCGCCGACACCCAGTGGATCGTTCCCTTGACCTTGCGGCCGTCGGGAGCATTGCCGCCGCGCGTCGCCGGATCATAGCTGCAGCGCAATTCAACCACCTCGCCGGTCCTGTCATCCCTGACGACTTCGTTGCAGGTGATAAAGTAGGCATAACGCAGGCGGACTTCCCGGCCCGGCGTCAGACGGAAGAACTTTTTCGGCGCATCTTCCATGAAATCCTCCCGTTCAATATAAATCACCTTGCTGAACGGGACCTTGCGCGCGCCCATGGACGGGTCCTGCGGATGGTTGGCGGCATCCAGCAGTTCCTCTTTGTCATCGGGATAGTTGTCGATCACCACCTTCAACGGGCGCAACACTGCCATGCGGCGCGGCGCATCAGCACCCAGTTCGTCCCGGATAACATGCTCCAGCACGCCGGCGTCGATCCAGGTGTCGTTCTTGGTCAGGCCGATACGCTCACAGAATTCCCGTATGGACTTCGGCGTGAACCCGCGCCGCCGCAGACCGGACAGGGTGGGCATGCGCGGGTCGTCCCAGCCGCTCACGTGGCCGTCCTCCACCAGTTCGATCAGCCTGCGTTTGCTCAGCACCGTGTACTCGAGGTTGAGGCGGGCGAACTCGTACTGGCGCGGGCGCGAGGGCGTATCCAGGTTGTCGATAAACCAGTCATATAACGGCCGGTGGTCCTCAAACTCCAGGCTGCACAGCGAGTGGGTGACGTGTTCCAGCGCATCCGACAGGCACTGGGTGAAATCGTACATGGGATATATGCACCAGTTATCGCCGGTGCGGTAGTGGCTGGTCCTGCGAATCCGGTAAATGACCGGGTCGCGCAGATTCAGGTTGGCCGCCCGCATATCGATTTTGGCCCGCAGCACCAGTTCGCCGTCGGCAAACTCACCTGCCTTCATCCTGTGGAACAGGTCCAGGCTCTCGGCAACCGGCCTGTCGCGCCAGGGGCTGTCGGTGCCCGGTTCCGTCAGGGTGCCGCGGTATTCCCTGATCTGCTCTGCGCTCATGCCGTCCACGTAGGCCTTGCCCTGCTCGATCAGGCTGACTGCAAACTCGAACAGCCGCGCAAAATAATCCGAGGCGAAAAACAACCTGTCCTCCCAGTCGAACCCCAGCCAGCGGACATCATCCTGGATGGCCTCCACGTACTTCACGTCCTCTTTTTCCGGGTTGGTGTCATCGAAGCGCAGGTTGCATTTACCCCGGTACTCCGCCGCCATCCCGAAATTCAGGCAGA
>CAYOEQ010000437.1:0-1857 GCA_964402775.1 uncultured Enterobacteriaceae bacterium | reverse complement strand
ACAATGCACAGGTCAACGCTGCCGGACAGGCAGAACTGCATGGCCTGGGCCGCGTTCTCCCCGAGCAACAGTTTTTTGTGGTTGACGACCCACACGCCGGCCTTGACCAGTGCATCCCTTGCAGCCTGGCCGTAAGGCGCGTGTTCCGGGTTGGCAATGGACATCCTCCGGTAATCGCCGTATTGCAAAATATTCAGAACTTCCTCGAGTGTCCGGGGCTTTTCCAGCCTGGATGATTCGGGCACATACAGGCTGAGACCGCCGTAAACCAGTACCTTGGAGGCGATTATCCGTCCGCCGTTGGCGCGCACGAAATCCACGTATTTCTCGGCGGCTGAAATAAACACCCTGAAGGGAGCGCCCTGCACAATTTGCCTGGCGAAGTTGCCGGACGACCCGAACGTCAGGTTGACTTTCTCACCCTGGTCGCGGTAAAACGCCTCGCTGATTTCAGTCATGACATGAGTCAGGTTGGACGCCGCCGCGACGTTCAACGGTTCCGGGCGGGCTTCCTGAAAAGACAGCAACAGCAGCAACAGGCAGATCAAAACACGCATACGGCGAACTATAACAGACTATAATTGCGCATTTAACTCCACGGCATACCAGGGGACGGATTTCAAATCCGTCCCCATCAATATAGAGGACTGAACATGATTTTATTCACGGGGCTCACGGGAGCGGTCGGTACGGAAATAGTCAAGGTCTTGCCGGAATACGGCATCCGGGCCAGGGGGCTGGTCAGGAACCTGGACAGGGCGGAAGCAATCCGCCAGGCCGGGGTTGAAGTCGTGGGCGGCGACCTGGAGGATAGAGATGTCGTGAACGCGGCCTTGCGGGGATGTGACCGGGCTTTCCTGCTCATGGCCAACTCCCGGCAGCAGCTCGAACTGGAAAAAGGCTTCGTGGATGCGGCCGTGGAAGCCGGCGTCGGCCATGTCGTCAAGATGTCCGCCAACGGCGCAGATTCAAATTCAACAGCCCTGTTGAAGCGTTATCACGGCGATGCCGAGCAATATATACGGGAATCCGGGCTGCGTTATACGCTTATCCGGCCAAACTTTTTTATGCAGAACATGTTGCATATTGCCGGTTCCATCGTGGCGGAGGATAAATTCCACATGCCGATGCGTGACGGGCAGGTGGGGATTATCGACGTTCGGGACGTGGCGCGGTTTATCCTGGATGTCTTGACCAGACCAGGTCATGAAGACAAGACCTATGAAATAACCGGCCCGGAACTGGTATCGTTTCACGATATCGCCTCTCAGTTATCGGAAGTAATGGGCAGGGAAATCCGCTATATCGACCAGCCGGCGGCGGAATTCAAACAGTCGTTACTGCAATGGGTCCCCGACGACTGGTATGTGGAGACCGTGTCCGAACTGTTCGAACTGATCGCGCAGGGCAGCGGCGCCTTGCTCAATGACGAGTACACCCAGGTAACGGGCAGGGCGCCGACCACGTTGCGCCAGTTCTTCCGTGACTACTCGTCATTCTTTGAGAAGAGCTGATTTATCCGCAGATGACGCAGACTAACGCAGATGAAATGACTATTGTTATTTTATTTTTTTCTTATTTTGTGTCGGTAGCAATATTATCAAACTGGACACGAAATCAAAGAATATACAAAAATTATCTGCGGTAACCTGCGTCATCTGCGGATAAATTATTTCTCAGGTTCGCGCATGGTGACGAATTCTTCGGCCGCGGTCGGGTGGATGCCGATGGTGGCGTCGAACGTTGCTTTGGTCGCCCCGGCTTTCAGGGCGATGCCGATGCCCTGGATGATTTCGCCGGCGTCTGCGCCGACCATGTGTACGCCCAGTACCCGGTCGGTGTCTTTGTCGACGATCA
>CAYOEQ010000436.1:0-1887 GCA_964402775.1 uncultured Enterobacteriaceae bacterium | reverse complement strand
TCGCCATCAACCTGCAGACCTCGTTCCTGACCCCGCCCTTCGGTTTTTCCCTGTTTTACCTGAAGGCGGTGGCTCCGAAGGAGATCCGCATCCAGCATATCTACCAGGGGATTATTCCGTTCATCTCGATACAGGTCGGCGCCATCATTCTGCTGTGCCTGTTTCCCAAGCTGATTACATGGCTGCCTGATCTTATGGACCGGATGCAAGGACTGTAAATCCGCAGATGACGCAGATGAACGCAGATGATTTTATGAGTCTTCTGTTTTTACGGGTTGATTTTCCTATCGACGGACAACCGTACCAACATTATATCTGCGCTAATCTGCGTCATCTGCGGATAAATTATCGCAGTGCGTTGATGACGGGTCGGGTATCCGGGCGGATGCCGCGCCAGATATGGAACGATTCGGCGGCCTGCTCCACCAGCATTCCCAGGCCGTCCAGGCATTTTGCCGCGCCGTTGCCGGCGGCCCAGTCCAGGAACACCCGGGCCGCCTTGCCGTACACCATGTCATAGCAGCAGGCGCCCGGCGCCAGGATTACGTCCGGGAGGGACAGGGCCTGGCCGGCCAGGCCCGCCGATGCGCCGTTGATCACCAGGTCATAAGGGCCGGCAGCGGGTTCGTCAAAACCCTGCGCGCGGAGGATAACGCGGGCTTCGGGAAACAGTTCCAGCAGCGCCAGCGCCCGCGAGCGGGTACGGTTGATAATGGTCACGCCGGCCGGTTGCTCGTCAAGGAGGTTCCCTATTACGCTCCTGACCGCCCCGCCCGCGCCCACCAGCAATATACGTTTTCCGATGATCCGGACACCGTTGGCGCCGAGATCCCGCACCAGTCCCGCGCCGTCGGTGGAATCGCCGTAAACCCGGCCGTCCGCGTCAAAGCGGACCAGGTTGGCGGCCCGCGCCCGGTCCGCCCGGGCGCTGCTGTGGGTGACATATTCCCAGGCCTGTTCCTTGAACGGCAGGGTGACGTTCAGTCCCAGGCCGCCCGCCTGGCGGAACGCCTCGATGTCGGCGGTGAATTCGTCGGGATGGGAGAGTATGGCGCGATAGGTCAATTCCTCGCCGGTCTGCTCAGCGAACAGCCCGTGGATACGGGGGGAGAGGCTGTGTGCTATGGGGTTGCCGATGACGGCGTAGCTGTCCATTGCGACATTGTATCGCAGGAGAATTACAGGACACCCATATTAATTACAGGACACCCATATTAATTACAGGACACCCATATTAATTACAGGACACCCATATAATTTGCATGGGTGTCCTGTAATTTGCTTCCCGGAATTTTTACTCTGACCCCGGTTTACGTATTTACAAGGAATAGCCCCGTTCGTCGTGGGATACCAGGTCGAGTCCTTCGGTTTCTTCATCCGTGGTGACGCGCAATCCCATGACGGCGTCGAGTACCTTCAGGATGATAAAACTGAGTATGCCGCACCACAGGACCGTTGCGATCACGCCTATTACCTGGATCGTGAACTGCGAACCCATGGCGTAGCCTGCGTCCGCCGGACCGCCCAGGCTGCTCGCAAAAAAGACGGCGGTCAGCAGGGTGCCCAGCACGCCGCCGACTCCGTGCACCGGGAAGACGTCCAGGGAATCGTCGATCTTCAGTACGCGCTTGATGTACTGGGTGGCGAAATAGCAGACGACACCGGCGGAGATTCCGATCAGCAACCCGCCCAGGGGGCCGACGAACCCCGAGGCCGGGGTGATCGTGCCCAGGCCCGCCACCATGCCGGTGACAATACCCAGCACGCTGGGCTTGCCGTGCTTGATCCATTCACAGGCGACCCAGGCCAGGGAGCCTGCCGCCGCGGAGATGTGCGTGACCAGCATGGCCATGCCGGCGTTGCCGTCGGCGGCCAGGGCGCTGCCCG
>CAYOEQ010000435.1:0-1887 GCA_964402775.1 uncultured Enterobacteriaceae bacterium | reverse complement strand
TAGTGTTTGCCCGAAAATTAAATATAGGTCGATATAGTGTGTTTCAGTAGGGGTTTTCAGTGGGATTTAGGGCAATTTGGGGGCATTTGGTCTGTTCTGGGGAGTATTTTTGGTATCTGGGGTTTTTTGGGGTCTGGGCATGTTTCCGCGAATCCTGCACTTTATCGGGGCAATTTGGGGGTAATCCGGCGTGATACCGTATTTTTTCGCCAATCAGGATAGTTATTCGCCTCATTCATTCCTCATAGATTATGCGTAGCGTATACGATTCGCAATATGATCTCTATAAGGTTCCGATTACTGAGATTGAATTTGATCTCAAGTCCAGGGACGACCTACCTGCGGTCTTGATGGGCTTGCAGGCGTTGCACGGCGACGCCAGGGTACGGGAAAGGATTTTTGAGATTCTCCAAACGCGCGTGCGTCCGGGGGTGAGTCACTTACATGGTCGACCGGGCATGGATCTGTGGCGTATTTTTGTTCTGGGTGTGGTCAAGCTGGCGCTGAATTGTGATTTTGATCGTCTGCATGAGCTGGTTAACAACCATCTGACCTTACGTCAGATGCTGGGCCATAGCGGGCTTGATGCGGGGGAAGCGACGAAGTACTCGCTTCAGACGATCATTGATAATGTTAGTCTGCTGAGCGCGGAGACCTTGCAGGAGATCAACCAGGTGGTGGTGGAATGCGGGCATGCCCATCTGGGGGTAGCGGCGGAGGCTCCGCTGGAATGTCGCGTAGATTCGGCGGTAACCAAGACCAATGTACATTGGCCGACCGATGTGCGTCTGCTCTGGGATGCGATGCGCTGCCTGCTGCGCACGTTACATCGCACCTGTCGGGCACACGGGGTTAAGGGCTGGCGCAAGTACATGTACTGGACGAATAAAGTGAAGGCTGCGTTCAATGCGGTGCGTACCTTCCATCAACAGCGCGATAAGGATAAGGTCAAGGACTATCTAGAATTGAGCAGCAAACTGGTTGCGCGGGTGACGGCGACTTGTGAACAGCTGCAGGCCCATGAAGCCTCCACCGCCAAGATTTACGACTATCTGGCCCATGCGGCGCGTCAAATTGATCAAATTGAGCGTAGATTGATCAATGGAGAGAAGATTCCGCATGCGGAGAAGGTATTTTCGGTCCATGAGCCGCATACGCGCTGGGTCAGCAAGGGTAAAGCGGGGGTCTTGGCCGAGTTGGGGCTTCCGGTTTGTTTTCTGGAAGATCAACACCAGTTCATCCTGCATCATGAGGTCTTGCACGAAGGTGTGGACTCGGACATGATTGTACGGTTCATGGAGGCGGCGAAGGTACTTTATCCGACCCTCGTCTCGTGCAGCATGGATAAGGGGTACCATTCCCCGCGTAACCGTGCGGAACTGGATAGACTGTTGGACTTGAATGTGATGCCAAAGAAGGGCAAATGGTCAAAGGCGGATCGTGCGCGGGAGACCGCACCGGAGTTTGCTGCGGCGCGCCGGAAGCATCCAGGGGTTGAGTCGGCGGTCAACAATCTGAACCATCGCGGACTGGATCGGATACGGACACATGGGGTGGAAGGGTTCGTTCGAACGGTCGCACTGGGGGTTGTAGCGGCGAATGTACACCGGTTGGGTCAGATCGTTAAGAAGCAGGCGCGGCAATCCGAGCGGTGGCACAGGGCCCGCCGCCGAAAAGCGGCGTGAAGCAACCCGCGTCCGTAAAGTTACGGTCGAAAAAAAGGAGTTCGGAACGACAAATCCCGGGAGAGGTGGGTCCCCCGAGTAGGCTCGATCCCGAAAATTTGTGCGGAAATCGCCCTAACGTTAACTGCTAGGCCAATGCCCAACCCAAATACGTCGCAGCCAGGTTAAGCTTCCTCAAATTGACACCTTTCATGTGCGCAAA
>CAYOEQ010000434.1:0-1904 GCA_964402775.1 uncultured Enterobacteriaceae bacterium | reverse complement strand
CCTGCGAGCCGGTCCTGACCGGCCTGCAGGCCAGGTTGAACGAGAACGGCGTCAACCCCGGTTTCTACATGGCCGCGATTACGAGGATGAAGAACCGGGCCATCCGGCGCCTGCTGCCGCTGCTGATGATGGAGATGTCAAACCCGGGAAATTAAGGCTGCCTTGGGGACGGACTTTCAACCCTTGGGGACGGACTTAAGTCCGTTCCCGTTCCTCGTTGGATTTATAACCTCAACCTGCTTTCATCAGCGGCTTCAGTTCCGCCAGCGCGCGCCGGTACACATCCCTCTTGAAGAACACGACGTTCCGGGCCGGTTCGGAATAGTCCACCCAGCGCCAGTGGTCGAACTCCGGACGCCGGCTTGATGCCAGGTTGACATTGCTTTCGTCACCGGTGAGTTTAAGCAGGTACCAGCGCTGTTTCTGACCGATACAGAGCGGTGTCGAATGCCGCCTTATGTATCTTTTTGGCAGTTTGTAACGCAGCCAGTTCCGGCTGACGCCGACCACTTCCACGTGTTCCGGCAACAACCCGACCTCCTCGTACAGTTCCCTGTACATGGCGTCCTCCACCGATTCATCAGTCCGGATACCGCCCTGTGGAAACTGCCAGGCGTCCATTCCGACCCGCTTCGCCCAGAACAGGCGGTTATCTTCGTTAAAAAGGACAATCGCCACGTTGGCGCGGAAGCCGTGTGAATCAATTTGTGAACGCGATCGGGCCATTTTGTCGGTTGTAGCAGTAAAATAATCGTAATATTTCTAACACAGATAAAGCCTTGCGGCAAGCAACAAGGTCTGGGACAGTTTGAGATTTGTGGGGACGGACTTAAGTCCGTCCCGTAGCCCCCAACAGGTGTTTGATCGCGTCTCTTTCCTGTTCCAGTTCCATCCGGGTCGCCTCCATCTTCATCCTGCTGAAGTCATTCACATCCAGCCCGCGGACTATCTCGTAATCACCACCGGAGCAGGTAACGGGAAAGGAATAGACGATACCTTCCGGAATGCCGTAGGAACCGTCAGCGGCGACGGCCATGCTGGTCCAGTCGTTTTCCGGGGTGCCGAACGCCCAGTCACGGGCATGGTCCAGGATCGCATTTGCCGCCGACGCCGCGCTGGATGCGCCCCTGGCCTTGATAATTTCGGCGCCGCGCTTTGCCACTCCGGGGATGAATTCGTTTTCATACCAGTCCTGTTCAACCAGTTCCAGCGCCGCTTTGCCGTCTACCAGCGCATGGTGGAGGTCCGGGTATTGCGTGGTCGAATGATTCCCCCACACGGTCAGGTTGCGGATACCGTCAACCGGGCGCCGGACCCGGGCGGCAAGCATCGCCAGCGCCCTGTTATGGTCCAGGCGCATCATCGCCATAAACCGGCGCGGGTCCAGGTCGGGCGCATTTTTCATTGCGATCAAGGCATTGGTATTGGCCGGGTTGCCGACGACGAGGACCTTGACGTCCCGCTTTGCATGCTCGTTCAATGCCCTGCCCTGTACGCTGAAGATTTCGGCATTGCTCAGCAACAGGTCTGCGCGCTCCATTCCCGGACCGCGCGGCCTGGCGCCGACCAGGAAGGCAAAGTCCGCATCTTTGAAAGCGACATTGGCGTCAGCGCTGGTCACCACCCCGGCCAGCGTCGGGAAAGCGCAGTCGTCCAGTTCCATCACCACGCCATCCAGCGCCGGCAACGCCGGAGGAATCTCCAGAAGTTGCAGGATCACAGGTTGATCCCTGCCCAACAACTCCCCGGCCGCAATCCTGAACAGCAATGCATAACCGATTTGACCGGCGGCCCCGGTCACGGCAACCCGTACAGGTGACTTCATCGATAGACCTCTCTCTTATTAAAAATCCGCAGATGACGCAGATTATCGCAGATGTTTTTTGCCACAGAGGACACAGAGT
>CAYOEQ010000433.1:0-1916 GCA_964402775.1 uncultured Enterobacteriaceae bacterium | reverse complement strand
CCAGGCTGAACATGCCGGGGTCGTCCCGTCCCGCGGAGATGTCATTGACGATGGTTGCTCCCTGTTCCAGCGCGGCGCCGGCGACCTGAGTTGAGGTGGTGTCGATGCTGATGGGGAGTTCTGCAGGGAGCTCCTGTTGCAGTTGCCTGATGACCGGAATTACGCGCTTCAGTTGTTCATCCATCGATACCCTGTCCGCTCCCGGCCGTGTGGATTCACCCCCGACATCGATGATATCGGCACCCAGGTCCGCCATCTCGCGGGCGCGTGCGACAGCCGCGTCCAGGTCATGGTGCAATCCCCCATCGGAAAAGCTGTCCGGGGTCACGTTGAGGACACCCATGAGCAGTGGTTTGGATGGCGTGTCAGGCATTCAACCCAGCCGCTTCGCCATGTCATCGGTCGCAGTGACCAGGGCATCCACCATGACGGGCTCGCCGGCCAGGTGCCCCCCTTCCTTCACGATCACCAGTTCAGAGTCGGGCAGCGCCCGGTGCAGGGACCAGGACGCGTCCAGGGTGCAGGTCAGGTCGCGGCGGCCGTGGATGATCCGGATCGGCACGGACGGGAGCAACGCCGCGTTATCCAGGATCCGGTTGTCATCGATAAAGTAGCGATGCTTCGCATAGTGGGTTTCTATCAGCACATCCCGTACGGTCTTGTCCACATCGCCCGGCGTATAGTCCGCGCCCGGCAGCAGGTAAGTGACCAGCCTGCCCGCCCATTTAGACCAGGACACGGCAGCAGTTTCCCGGACATTCCTGTCAGGACCATGGACCCGGGTATGATAGGCGGCTATGAGGTCGTCCCGTTCGGACTCCGGAATGATGTCCGTAAACTCCTGCCAGTAGTCGGGAAAGATCATGCTGGCGCCTTTCCTGCCGAACCAGTCCAGGTCTTTTTGCCGGGCCAGGAAGGCGCCGCGCAGGACCATGCCCAGCACCCGTGACGGGTGTGACTGTGCATACAGCAGGCCCAGGGTGGCGCCCCAGGAACCGCCGAACACCAGCCATTGCTCTATGCCCAGGTGTTCCCTGATGCGTTCGATGTCCTGCAACAGTTCCGGGGTTGAATTGTTCCTCGTCTCGCCGGCCGGTGTCGAGCGGTTGCAGCCGCGCTGGTCGAACAGGACCACCCGGTATTTTTTCGGATTGAAGTAACGGCGGTGGTTCTCGTTGCAGCCTGAACCGGGCCCTCCGTGCAGGAAAATGACCGGAATACCGCGGGGATTGCCGGCCTCCTCGACATAAATGGTGTGTACCGGGTCTACCTTCAGGCGATAGCTCCTTGATGCCTCAATTTCCGGGTATAACTCTCGCATGGAAGTTTTGGATGTGGCTGGTTTGCGCCGGAATAACTGCACCGGAATGAGAGAGCGGAATTGAAACCGGATTTCTTTGGTCCCGGGCCAGATGATTATATGTCGCCCAGGATCTCTTCCCGTTTCTGTTGATACTCTTCGGGGCTGATCAATTCCTTGTCGCGCAGTTCCTTCAGTGTCAACAGTCTTTGCTCTATCGTCTGGCCGGAATTATTCTCGCCCGGTGAGGATTGCATCTCCTTGCGCATCTTCGCCATTTCCAGGCGCATCTCGCGCCGTTCCCGCGCCATCCTGGCCGCCTCGGCCTGCATGGCTGCACTGGTCACAGTCTCTTGCGGTGCCTGTTCCGCTTTTTCCGCCAGGTACACCGTTGCCGCTTGTTCCAGGTCTATCTCTATCCAGTCCCGGCGCGTTTTTTTGCCGTCTACGTGAGTCTCGATGCCGGCCCTGCCCACTATAGTACCCTTGAAACCGACGGATTTGGCCCGGCGGCCGTGCTTGAAGTACTGCTTCGTTTCGCTTACCCCGTGGCTCCTTTCCACCGTTTCCTGGAACCTGTCGCCCTCATTGTCAAAATCGCCGATGATGAGATGCA
>CAYOEQ010000432.1:0-1919 GCA_964402775.1 uncultured Enterobacteriaceae bacterium | reverse complement strand
GAGCTGTTCTATATCACGGCAGTGGGCATGGATGCCGGCAGCGCGGCCATGCTGGCGGCCTGGGAGGCGGAAGGCATCAATACCGCGTTCGTCAGGCGTTTCCGGGACAAGTTGCCGGGCAGCTACACCATAGCGACCGGACAGGATGGGGAACGGCGTTTCAGCTACGACCGGGACGAGTCCGCGGCCCGCGACCTGTTCAGGGATGATTATGCCGCAAGTTTATCGACTTCCCTGAAGGGTCTTGCGCTTTTCTACCTGTCCGGCATAACGGTGGCGATACTGCCTCCCCATGACAGGGAGAAGCTGTTGAACCTGTTGCAGACATTGCGCAGGGCCGGCGTCATTATCGTGTATGATCCGAATTACCGGGCGGCGTTGTGGGGATCTCCCGGTGAAGCAAGGGACTGGGCCGGGCGCGTATACCGTGAAACCCACGTGGCCATGCCCGGTTTTGACGATGAAAAAGCGCTGTTTGGTGATGCCACGCCGGAGCATGCCTGTAACCGCCTGGCAGACCTGGGGATTGCGGAGGTCATAATGAAAAACGGTTCGTCACCCTGTGTTGTCGCGGCCGGACAGGATTTTGTCCATATTCCCGTGACGGCTCAGGAACGGGTTGTCGACACCACGGCGGCAGGGGATTCCTTTAATGCCGGTTACATCTCGTCAAGATTGAGCGGCCATGATATTGCCGCTTCAGTCCGGGCGGGGCAAACCCTGGCCGGCAGGGTCATTCAACATCCCGGCGCTATTATTCCCCATGATGACACACCGCCCCTGTACCGTATAATCGGGTAATTATGGCATCACCAACCAAGACCTGGTCGTCGAGATTTGCCTTCCTGTGCGCGGTGGTCGGAGCGTCCATCGGGCTGGGAAACCTCTGGCGTTTCCCCTATGTTGCCGGCGAAAACGGCGGCGGCGCTTTCATCATCGTCTACCTGGTCATCATCCTGTTGCTGTGTGTACCCCTGATTATGGCGGAACTGGCGATGGGCCGGCGCGGCGGCAAAAGCCCGGTTGTGACGATGATCAACCTGTGCCGGGAAGGCGGGCATTCCGGCTTCTGGAAGGTCATCGGCTGGTTGAGCGTCATCTCGCCGGTCGTCGGCCTGTGTTTTTATGCGGTTGTCGCCGGCTGGTCGCTGGATTACGTCTTTCTTGCCCTGCGCGGGGAATTTGTCTCCATCACGCGTGATAACGCGGAACGGCAGTTTACCGACCTGCTTGCCTCCCCCGGACGCTTGACCCTGTGGTATACCCTGTTCATTGCAGCCACCGTGTGGGTCATTGGTCTGGGCGTCAGGCGCGGGATTGAAACCGTGACCACTTTCATGCTGCCGACGTTGTTCGTCATGATCATCATACTGGTGGTTTACGGGCACATCGAAGGCGCGCCGGCGCGTGCCTGGCAATTCATGTTCAACCCGGACTTTTCCAGGCTCACCTGGCAAAGCCTGCTGATCGCCCTGGGTCAGGCCCTGTTTTCCATCACGGTCGGCACCGGGGCACTGCTGACTTACGGCGCTTATTTGTCCAGGGACATATCCCTGCCCGGCCCTACATGGATAATTGCAATCAGCGACACCCTGGCGGCCCTGTTATGCGGCCTGGCCGTTTTCACCATTGTGTTCGCCTCCGGCCTGGACCCGACGGGAGGACCGGGGCTGATGTTCGTGACCCTGCCGATCGCCCTGGGCAGCATGCCTGCCGGTCATTTGTTCAGCGTGGTCTTTTTTATCCTGGTATTTTTTGCAGCATTCACCTCCTCCCTGGTCATGGTGGAGCCGTTCGTGTCGTACATGGAGGACAAGGGTTATAAACGCTTTACCATGTCCGCGCTTACCGGTTCCGTCATCTGGCTGGTCGGCCTGAGCGCGGTATTCTCGTTCAACCTCATAAAAGAGTTCAAGCCC
>CAYOEQ010000431.1:0-1923 GCA_964402775.1 uncultured Enterobacteriaceae bacterium | reverse complement strand
CGTAAATGATGAACGCGCCGGCGCTGGTGTCAAACAGGTGCAGTCCTCCCCTGAAAAGATATGCGGCTTCCAGGAAATCAAGCCATTCAATGCGCGCCAGCAGGTGGATATCCGTCAGGATGCCGCCCCCGGCCGCCAGTTCGCGCAGCAGGCCGGTTATGGTAAGCAATACGGCCCCGGTCAGGGCTGACCCCGGGCCGGCCGGGACGCTTTCCCTGAAAGTTTTTCGCAATGGCGAGGCTTCAAGATGAAGCAGGAGGGTGGTATTCATCGCCAGCAGGTAGAGGTACATCCCCAGTTGCTCCCTGAGCGCGTAGCAGCAGGCCTGCATCAGCACATCGACGATCGAAACCCAGGCCGCAGAGACAAGCAATAAACAGGTGACGCTGGCGCGCTCCGGAATAAAGCGCCGGGCAAAAGACACTGTAACGCCGGTCAGGCTCAGCACGGCAAGATAAGCAAGGCCCATGGCCAGGCCGCTGACCAGGGTCGTACACACCGCCAGCAAGGGCGTCAGCCCGACCAGACCGAGCACGGCAGGATCCAGGGATCGGGTCAAATCGGGATAAGCCAAGGGTTCTCCCGTTATTGCGCGCCTGAACCGGCGCTATCGAACTCAATCTCCAGACTCATCAGCCTTGTCCTGACCAGTTCCAACCGGTCCTCCACAGCGTCTGTTTCCAGGATTTCCTGCCTGGCGCTGTTGTCGATGGGTAAAAATTCCGCCAGGCGGTAACTCAGCAGCGCCGGACTGACGGCTTCATGGTCTTCATGGGAGTACAGTGTTTCATAATTGTTGACGATGTGCAGGTAAAGCTCCCTGAGGGGCCGGTAATCCTCCGGACTGTCCCCTGCCTCATCGGAGTCGGTCCAGTCGATGTCCCCCGTAAGCAAATTGTTGCTCCGGACTTCCGTTCGCAGCACCGAGAAGCGTCTTTTCCCCTGTATGGTGATGGTCAGGAGACCGTTTTCCTGGCGTGAGAAATCAATGATTTCCGCATAGGTGCCGGTATTGAAGCAGGTGGCTGCGGGACCGGTTTCGGCCCCCTGTTTGATCAGGCAGACCCCGAATCCAGTGCCGGTCTTCATGCATTCGCTCACCATGTCCACGTAGCGCGGTTCGAATATCCGCAGCGGCAGGCGCCCGCGGGGATACAATACCGTATGCAAGGGGAACAAAGGGACGTTCTGCATCAGTCCGATAACCTCTCAACCAGGCGCCGGTAAATATTTTCAAACCCGCCATTGCTCATGATCAGGATATGATCGCCGGTCTTCCCGATACGATGCAGCCGCTCCACGATATCCGCAACTGCGGGTAACAGGCATACCCTGTCGCCCAGACCGTTCAGACTCGCTCGCAGGTCCCAGTCAAGCCCCGTGGGTTCGAGCACGCAGACCAGGTCCGCGCCCTCAAGGGCGCCGGCCAGGGTATGTTGATGTATTCCGGCTTTCATCGTATTCGAACGCAATTCCAGCACGGCGATGAGACGCTGCTCGCCGATACGGTCCCTCAGCGCCTGCAGCGCGCAGCTGATGGCAGTCGGGTGATGCGCGAAATCATCATATACCGAAACGCCATTGACTGTCGCCAGCAATTGCAGCCGCCGTTTCACGCTGCTGAAACCGGACAGGCTTGCACAGGCCTGTTGCGGCGGGATGCCGGCCCGCTGCGCGGCCAGCAGCGCCGCCAGCGCATTGTCCGCATTGTGTTTTCCGAACAGGGACCAGTCCACCCTGCCCGCTTCCCGGCCTTCGTTAATGACCTGGAATTCGGAATAATCGCGGGTCAGCGGCGCGGTATGCCAATCAGAAGAAGCATCCCCAAAGCGGGTTGCCGGCGACCAGCTTCCCATTTCCAGCACAGTATCGATATGCGGACTGCCGGTCCCGGCTATGATCAGGCCGTTCCCCGGTACGGTC
>CAYOEQ010000430.1:0-1929 GCA_964402775.1 uncultured Enterobacteriaceae bacterium | reverse complement strand
ACGAAAATTACTGGGCAACCCGAAACCGGTCTGTTCCAGGGTGCGGGACCCGTCCATATTATACGAGGCGTTGCGGCGGAACCGGGTCTCTTGCCCTGAGATACGGACGGTTGAACGGGGACGGATTTTAAGCATGCCCCCGCCTGTTGTAAGCGGGGGTCCGTCCCCCCACCTCAATGACTGGCTGATGAAGCCATTGCTAAGCGCCGGCGGGATTGGAACCCGGCACTATCACGGGCAACCCGTTGATGCGCGCTACTACCTGCAGGAATACCTGCGGGGCGACAGTTTTTCCGCAGTCTTCATCGGCGCTCGGGGGCACTGCCGGCTGTTGGGGGTGACGCGGCAGTTGGTCGGTTTACCCCAATTCCATGCCGGAGAATTCAGTTATTGCGGCAGCATAGGTCCAATGGAATTGAACGACACCGAAAACGAGCAATGGTGTCGTATAGGGGAAGTGCTTGCCGGTGAATTTGAACTCAAGGGACTGTTCGGTGTCGACGCGATAAAACGGCAGAACAGTATTTACCCTGTTGAAGTCAACCCCAGGTACACGGCATCGGTCGAGGTCCTGGAACGCTCGCTGGGCTGCCGGGCGATCAAATTTCATTGTGATGCCTGTAACAGCCGGTTGCCGGACTGTGAGGAAGGAGGGCGCGGCAAGTTAATCGGCAAGGCGATCCTGTTCGCTCCCGCGGATTTGACATTTGCGGAACGTGCCGGGGATAGGTTTTCCATTGCGGACATCCCCGCGCCGGGTACGTTGATACAACAGGGCCAGCCGATCCTGACCGTACTGGCGAACGGCGACAGTATTGCCTCCATTACGCATAGCCTGGAGAGAGCGGCCGGAAGCATATACGAAAGCCTGGGGGTTGCTTTGTGATAAAATGCGCGGCCTGATTCGGAGAAAGCAAATGGAACAATTCAGAGGAACAACGATCCTGTCGGTACGGCGGGGCAACAAAGTGGTTGTTGGCGGAGACGGCCAGGTATCCCTCGGTGATACCGTAATGAAAGGCAATGCCAACAAGATCAGGAAGCTGTACCGTGAACAGGTCATGGCGGGGTTTGCAGGCGGGACTGCGGATGCGTTCACCCTTTTCGAACGCTTCGAGGCCAAGCTGGAATCCCACCAGGGCCAGTTGGTGCGTTCGGCCGTCGAGCTGGCCAAGGACTGGCGCACGGACCGGATGTTGAGACGTCTGGAAGCCATGTTGTGTGTTGCCGACAAATCCAATTCGCTCCTGATTTCCGGCAACGGTGACGTGATAGAACCTGAAACCGGCATCATGGCTATCGGTTCCGGGGGAGCTTACGCCAAGGCCGCCGCGCTGGCGCTGCTGGAAAACACGGAACTGGATGCGCGCGAGATTGTTGAAAAAGCCCTGCACATCGCCGCCGACATCTGCATTTATACGAACCGTAACATCACCCTGGAAGAACTGCCTTCCGAAGGAGCGAGAAAATAGTGGACGCACTGACGCCGAAACAGATCGTCGCGGAACTGGACAAACACATCATCGGCCAGGACGCGGCAAAGCGCGCGGTGGCGATTGCATTGCGCAACCGCTGGCGGCGCGCCCAGGTCAACGAGGAATTGAGAAACGAGATCACGCCCAAGAATATCCTGATGATAGGCCCTACGGGAGTGGGAAAGACGGAGATCGCCCGGCGCCTGGCCAAACTGGCAAACGCGCCTTTCATCAAGATTGAGGCGACCAAGTTTACCGAAGTGGGTTATGTAGGCAGGGACGTGGAATCCATTGTGCGGGACCTGGCGGACGTCGCCGTCAAGATGACCCGTGAAGAAGAGATGGAAAAAGTGCGGGACCGGGCCGAACGGGCCGCGGAAAACCGGGTGCTGGATATTCTTCTGCCGCCTGCCCGGATGGGTACGGAGGAAGAACAGGCCAGCACTACCAGGGA
>CAYOEQ010000429.1:0-1933 GCA_964402775.1 uncultured Enterobacteriaceae bacterium | reverse complement strand
TGCGGCAATGCCGCATAATCAGAAAATAATGCACATTTACAGCACTCGCACTTATGAACGCACCATTCGCAAATTACTTTCGGAAGACGCGCGTAAAGAAATGGAAACATCTGTTGCCGCCACACCCGATGCTGCGCCGGTTATCCGGGGAACCGGCGGCATCCGCAAACTACGCTGGACCGGTTCTGGCAGGGGTAAGCGGGGAGGTATCCGGGTCATCTATTTCTGGCATTGTGACCCTGAGACTATCTACATGCTGACTGCCTATGCCAAGGGGAAACAAGATGACATCACCGCGATGGATAAGAAGACATTCTCTCGTCTGATATCCACCATCAAACAAGCCAGGAGAAAACGATGACTAATGAACGAACAGCGCTCGGCTACGAGATCGAAGAAGCATTGGGCGAGGTCCTTGCCCACGTGAAGGGAGAGACCCCATTGTCCTGCCGCATTGTGGATGACCCCGCTGCCGAGCGGATTTCTGCTCTGCGCAAGCGTCTGAAGCTGAGTCGCCAGAAATTCGCGGATCGCTTTGGTCTCGATATACGGGCCGTTCAGGATTGGGAACAAGGACGGCGACGGCCGGACCGGGCTGCCCGCGTGTTACTGACAGTCATCGACTACAATCCCGATGCGGTCATACATGCACTTTCTGGCGAAGGAAGTGCCGTGGAAGGTAAGGTTCCCAATTTGTATAACAAGGGTATGAGTTCTGAAGAGAACAACTTGACCGGTCAGAAGTAAATTGAAAGAGTACTAGTTATTATGTTTGAGGTGATATATGGCTGATATTACAAGTAAAATAACAGTTGAGGATCTTTTAAATTCAAAGCGAGAAGACGTTGAAAGAGCACATACTGCGATTGAACTAGCAGAAAGTTTTCCGGTTAAAGGCGGCGATATAGTGCCAAAAAAAGGCGACGGATGGTTTGAATCGTTAAGATCGAAAAAACCTTGGACCAGAAAATGAAGTTTGGGAAATGACCGGCGGGTTCTGTCTCTACTTCAACAGGCCGGTGATATACGAACGAAACTCCGCACCGATGGACTCATGCCTCAACGCATATTCCACGTTCGCTTTCATGTATCCCAGGATGGACCCGCAATCGTAGCGTTGGCCTTGAAATGCACACAGGTACACATCTTCCTCGTCCAGTAGCCCGGCGATGGCGTCGGTCAACTGTATCTCGTTGCCCGCGCCCCTGGGTGTGGTTTCCAGTAGCGGCATGATCGACGGGGTGAAGATGTAGCGTCCGACCACAGCCAGGGTTGAGGGCGCTTCATCGGGGGCAGGTTTTTCCACGATGGACTTCATCTTTACGGCGCCGTCCGGATCGCCGGTCGTCTCGACAATTCCGTAACGGGAGACCTGTTCACGGGGCACATTCTCCACTGCCACCACATTGGAGTCCGTCTCCCGGTAAATCTCCATCATCTGCTGAAGACAGGTTCCCTCCTCGTTATGGATCAGGTCGTCGGGCAGGATGACTGCGAACGGTTCTTCTCCGACCAGTGATTTGGCGCACAGCACGGCATGGCCTAGCCCCAACGGCTCATGTTGTATGACGTAGTGACAGGTAATACCGGATGGAGGGATATTCTTCACCCGTTCAAGCAACTCCTGTTTGCCCCGCTGCGCCAGTTCCTGTTCCAGCCTGGGGTTGGGCCGGAAATGATCCCGGATGATCTGCTTGCTCTCCGCGGTAACGAATATGAGTTCCGTGATCCCGGCGCTGAGCGCATCCTCCACGGCATGCTGGATGATCGGCCGGTCCACCAGGGTCAGCATCTCCTTGGCGAGCGCTTTAGTGGCCGGCAGGGTACGCGTGCCCAGGCCCGCGACCGGAAAGACGGCCTTGTTGATCCTGCGTGTCATTGTCCGGTTAAGCCTTTAATGCTGAAATGACGGTTATGCAACCTTGACGATATC
>CAYOEQ010000428.1:0-1935 GCA_964402775.1 uncultured Enterobacteriaceae bacterium | reverse complement strand
CACAGTCTCTGTATCCTGAAGAACGCGCCCTCGCCTATCTTCCCCACTGAGTCCGCGCAGTACCAGGTCAGAAAGGACCGCACCCCGGGATCAAGAGCTACCACCCGCGCTTGGTTCTCGCGCTGTGGTGGTCGCTCCTCGTCATAGGGCACGGCAAAATGGTACTGCCCATACTTCAGGGTCAGGCGGCAGATGTTCCGGTTGACTGCAACGGGCAGTCTCTCGGCCATCAGCATGTCGCCGAGCTTGGTGCGGTAGATGCCGGCATCGCTCACGCAGTTGGCCTGAACGGTCAGGACCTGACGTGGGCTTTTACGTGAACGGAAATGTACGCGAGAGAAGCTCTTATCTGTGCCCTTGCTCTGCGCCAATGCGGCATTGCGCTTCTTCATGGCGCTCACCGCACGACAGGCATCGAAAATCGCTCCCACCAGCACCTCACGCGGTGCGCTCCTGTGCCAGGACGGCAGCATCGGCAGGATGACGTCTCTTGTCCTAGTTTTGACAGCGGGTGGAGGATCATCACCGGTCAGCAGTTCCACGGTCTGATTGTAGGCATAGCGAGCAGCCCCAAACCAGCGTCGTAGCTTAACTCGCTGGTGTGCGCCCGGGTAGAGACGTATCTTCCTTGATTTCCTGACGGTATCGCCGCAGCCCGTTGACCCGAGCGCCGAAGACAGTAAGGATGGTGAGAAGGTCAGTCGTGAGCTCTTCCTCGGGGCTGAGGTCCGGTTGATTGAGAACCACGAGCTCCCCGCCATTGCGTTCGAGCAGGGTCTCGATGAGTTCCGTTCCAAACCGCGCAAGACGGTCTCGGTAGGCGACCACAACTCGGAGCTTATCTCCTGAGTGAACTCGCTCCAGTAGGGCGAGTAGTCCCCTGCGCTTGAAGTTGAGGCCTGAGGCGACATCCGTGACGACCTCTGCGTCAGGGTAGCGCTCTCGCATGAAAGCGACCTGCCGTTCGAGGTCGGCGGACTGCTTCTTGCTGGAGACGCGGCAATAGCAGACTGTGACGGTGGGCTTTGAGAGTCCGATGTAGGAATCGACGTCATATCTTCGCTGGTTGCCTTCGGTCCTGATGTAGCTGATGCGTCCTTCGCGCGCCCAGACCCGCAGTGTCTGCGGATGTACGCCGAGTATGCGACTTGCTTCTCTGGAAGGGACGTACCTCATATAAGTATTATAGCATAATACTCAATAATCATCACTTATACTGAGTACTGCAAGTAGCCGCCCACGACACCACGGCTTCCGCATAGACAGGCGAAGCCTTGGCAATAGCTGCCTCCCGTATGAATTGCGAAGTGGTGAGGCCAGCTTCGCCTGCAGCAGCCGCTACGATTTGAAAGGATCCGTTGGGGAAAGACACGGAAACTACGGTCCGACGGTTCTTGATCGGGCCCGACTTAACAGGATTGTCCAAGTCATAGTTCTGAATATCCTTCGGATCGATCATATGTCGTTCTGTCATCTATATTCCTTCCCTGGCTTTGCACATTAAGTCGGCTTTGCACGAATAATCGCGGTCGTCACAGAAAGCAACGTTATTATCACGGAAAGCCTCCCCTGCATCGACCACCTATGCCTCTCCCATCATACTTCAATAAGGGCCGATTCAGCATGCATGTAAAGTCCGAACCTCACATTTTCTCAGGGGTTACCGGGAGCTTCAGTACATAGTCGGCAAAACTCCATTTCCACTTTTGGCTGCTATACTATCGCGTGTCAAGGAAATGAGCACAAGAGAACTAAACCTGAGTTCAACCTCTATATCCTAAATGAATACGACCTCATTGACCGTTGTAAAAAAGGTCGTCTTTAGTAACCGACCTCTTCTGAATCATCTCTCGATGACGCCGCCCCAACAGCAGTGACGGCTCCCGCCCGGGACTTGTATCTTGACATGTAGGGGATAATTCCGTGAACGAGACG
>CAYOEQ010000427.1:0-1936 GCA_964402775.1 uncultured Enterobacteriaceae bacterium | reverse complement strand
CGTCGTCGTCGGTCACCCTCACGGAAACGGTCCCCGAAACGCCGTCGTAGCCGCCGCCCGTCCCGGAGTGGATCAGCGCCTCGGTGTCGTCCATCTCGTCGGTGTCCTGGCCCGCGCTCACCGTGATCGTCTGGGGCTGGTTCCAGTTCGAGGTCGTGAATTGGAAGACACCACCGGAAGAAATGGTCAAGTCCGAGTTCAAGTTTTCGACGTTCACGGAAATGTTGACGTTCGACGTGGGCTGGGCGTCCAGCACCACCGTGAACGTCCGGCTGCCGCCCTCCGGGACCGTCAGGGACGTGGGGTTGAAGGTCAGGCCCGCGGTGTCGTTGTCCACGATGGTCACGGTAGTGTTAGGCTGGCTGCCGAGCGTCGCGCCCGACGGGTTTCGCAGCACCATCTGGAACGTCTCGTCCACTTCGTCCAGGGCGTCGTCGACGATCGTGACATCGAAGGTCTTCTCCGTCTCGGACGCGCCGAAGCTCAGGGTGCCCGCAGAGTTACTAATGTCGAGGCCGTTGGCATTAGTGATGCCACCGGGGAAGTGGTGAGCATAAAGGACCGTCGCCGCCCCGCTGCCGGTCTTCGTCACCGTCACCGTCAACGTGCCGTCGTCCTCGTCCACGCTGTACGTCGACGACTCGAACTGAATGACAGGCAGTGCCACCGTGAAGACGGGGGAGAGGGCGTAGAATTGGCGGGAGCCTGCGCGGCCGACCGATCCTTGCGACATATGGTTCTCGCCGCCTAACAGACTGCCCCTGCGGACGCTGCCTGGACTGCCCAAAGCGTCGCTGTGGGTCGTTCCATCTCCGTTTGTGCCCGTGAAAATGACACCTGTGGCGCTGGCCTGCGTCCCGGCTTCCGTCCGGGCTAGCATGCTGTCCCAGGAGTTGTCCCAGAAGTCGGCGTAGTCGTCGGCGACCTTCACGCCGCCCAGCCAGTAGATCGCCGCGCCCGTGTCGGTGGATTCGGTGTCGGTGTTGACGCGGGCATTGACGCTCGCAGTGGATCCCACGACCTTGAACAGGTTGCCGCAGCTGTCGCTGATCTGGGCGTGGCCCGCCTTGGCCCGGGTCTGCACGAACGTGTTGTAATCGGCAATGTTGGTCGAGGTCGCATCGCGGGTGGTCGAGGTGAGGAACAGCAGCCGGAACCTTTGGCCCGGATTGACGCCGGAGGGTATCAGCGACCAGCCCTGGGGCACGATGTAGGAGCCGTCGGTCTCGGCGGTCGAGCAGGCCGGCGCGGTCTGGGCCCGGGCGTCGCCGTGGGCGAGGAACCCGAGGAGGGGGAGGATCAGCAGGGAGGCGAGAAATCCGCCGCGGCGGGGGAAAAAGGATGAACCGGATGAACGGGGAGGGGCGGAAGAAGAAGCGCGGGGAGAGGCGGACCGGGTTGGGCTGACTGAACGGTTTAAACGGTTTAAGCCGCCCGCTGGAGAAGCTGGATCAGTTTGCTTGCTTGCTTGCTTGCTTGCTTGCTTGCTTGCTTGCTTGCTTGCTTGCTTGCAAGCCATCGAAGCGGCCCTGGATTCGGGTGTCAACCCCGGTGTCGCCCCGAAACAGGAAAAACCGGAAATGCCGGAAAGGTGCGCAAAAAAAAAGCGCCTGGTTTTCGCCCTGTCGGTGCCGGAGACCGGTGTTTCGGTCGCTGTCGTGGTCGCTGTCGTTGTCGTGTTCATTGTTCTTGAACCTCTTCTTGGCTTCTTGTTCAGGCCCCTGCCGGGCATGTGCGGCGGGTGCGGTGCGGGAGAAGACAGACCCCGCACCGGATGCCGGTGCGGGCCTTCCCGCGATTCATTGCGATTCATCGTGCATGGGGGCGATTTTCCATCAGGACCGCCCCGCGATGCAATACCCGTGTGTTTTCTGTTGTTTTCTGTTGTTTTTTGTTTTCTGTTGTTTTCCGTCGTTTTCCGTCGACTTCCTGCCGG
>CAYOEQ010000426.1:0-1941 GCA_964402775.1 uncultured Enterobacteriaceae bacterium | reverse complement strand
CCCTCGTGCGACAGGTGGGCAGGCAGGATAAAGAAGGCTTCAACCAGCGACACCACCAGGACGAAAGCCGCCATGTAGGGGAATACGGTAACGACCTGGTAGAAGCCCGCGGTGACGAACAGGAACGGAAAAAAAGCAAACAGCGTCGTCAGTACCCCGATGGTGATCGGCCCGACTACGGCGTGCGCGCCGGCAATGGCTGCATCCAGGGCGTTTTTGCCGCTCTCCCGTTCCGCGGCAATACTCTCTCCAACCACCACCGCATCGTCTACGACAATGCCGATCAACAGGAAAAACCCGAAGATGGTAGCCATGTTCAGCGTCATGCCTGCGGGTTCGAAGAACATGAGCGCGCCGATCATGGACAACGGGATACCAACGGTTATCCATACCGCCACGCGCAGGTCGAACACGAGAACCAGGCAGATGAATACCAGTACGATGCCGAGCGCGGCATTCCCGATAATCTCCGCTATCCTGTCAATCGCAGGCTGCGCCCTGTCGTTCCAGACCGAGACCGTTACCCGGGGGGGAACATCATAGTTCGCAAGCCAGTTCTTGATCTCCTCGCCCATTGCGACGATTGACTGCTGCTTGGCCGAGTCAATCCGCACAAAAACCGCAGGGGTGCCGTCGAACTCGGAGACGATATCCTCATCGCTGAAGCCGTCGCGTATTTCCGCCACGTCACCCAGCCTGACGATAGTGCCGTCAAGCCGCGTAATCAGCGGTATGTCCTTGTACTCATCCCCGGTCTGGCGTTTTGAAACCGTATGCAGGATCACGCCGCCGGAATCGGTCCTTAATTCACCGAATGTCATGTTCACCGAAGCACGCCGTGTTTTTGTGACTATATCGGTGATGGTCAGGTTATGGCGTTGCAGGTCCTCTTCGTTCAGCTCGATGCTTATCTCGCGGTCACGGGTGCCCAGCAACTTGACCTGCGAAACGGACGGCAGCTCCAGCAGGTCATCGCGCAACGCCTCCGCGGCAAGCCGCAGTTCCCTGTCTCCTACGACGGCCGATGACACCGCCAGGGTCAGGACTTCATAACCGGTCTGATCGAGCTTTACTTCCGGTTGTTCCGCGGTCCCGGGCGGAAAACTGTCAATGCTGCCTACCGCCTCCCGCACGTCTTCCAGGACCGCGGCAGGATTGGCAAAGGTTGACAATTCAACCTTGACCTCTCCCAGGCCTTCGCTCGCGGTGCTGACAATCCGCTCCGCCCCGGAAATGCCGATTACGCTCTGTTCAATCCGGCGGTTTATGTCCTCCGACACTTCCTGGGGAGACGACCCTGGCGACCGTACCTTTACGGTTACCGTGCGGAGATCGATCTCGGGGTAAATCTGTACCGCGACCTGCCGCGCGGAAAGCAAACCCCCCACAATCAGGAATGCCATGAGCAGGTTGGCGGCAACGGGATTTCCGGCGAAATAAGCGATGAATCCTGATTTCATGATTGCACCGGTTTTTTTATCAGGGGTGTGAACGGACCGGATATGGTTTCTTTTATTGCGCTGCTTCAGCTACGAGAACCGCCAGCCCCTCGCCGGCGCCGGGCAGAATACCTGCGACAAGACCTTCGCCTGCATCGAATGCCTCCACTACCAGGCCGGCGGCGGTATGTCCAAGCGCCTGTAATCTGGTTGAACGCAGGACACCGTCCCGGACCGTCCAGACACTGTCGCCTTCCTGGAGGACGGAAGCAGGCAGAACAAAGACGTCCTTATGTGCGGGCCCTTCTATCTCAACCTCGACGAATGAACCCGGCAGGGGCAGCGACTCCAGTGGCCGGTCTATGACAAATTTTAAAAACAGGGAAGCCAGGCGCGTTTGTGGCGCAACCACCGATGACATGCGCTCGATTTTGGCCTTGTATTCCTGCGTCCGGGTATGAATACTTGCGGACCGGCCAACGGCCGGCGCCAGGTATGCCAG
>CAYOEQ010000425.1:0-1947 GCA_964402775.1 uncultured Enterobacteriaceae bacterium | reverse complement strand
TCCGGGACGAACGGGTCAATCCGAACGGCGGCGCCATAAGCATCGGCCATCCGCTTGGGGCGTCCGGGGCGCGGCTGATCCTCACGGCCTTACGGCAACTGGAAAACATCCAGGGCCGGTATGCGCTGATCAGCATGTGTATCGGCATCGGCCAGGGCATTGCCGTCATTATCGAAAGAGTGTAACTATCCGCAGATGACACCGATTGTGACAGCAAGGGACAGAGTGAAACGAACCTCTGAAAATGCCGTCCTGGGCATTTTCAGAGACGGAAACGAAAAATGTCGATTTTCCGTTTCCTTCATTTTCAATCACTGACGTGATTGAAAATGGCAGCACGTCCATGTACTGCGCGGGCGCCTCTAATTTTTAGAGGCGCCCTTAATCCTGCCCCCGGTCAGGCTTCATGAAGATCCTTGCTGTCGGCGATATACACCTGGGGCGAACGCCATCCCGGTTGCCTGAAGAACTCGCGCGTCGATCCCGCGACCTGGGTCCTGCCGGCGCCTGGGAGCGAACCGTAAAGGTTGCCATCGATGCCGGCGTCAGGGCAGTTCTCCTTGCCGGAGACGTAGTCGAACGGGAAAACGATTTCTTCGAGGCTTACCGGGAACTGGAACAAGGTGTTCAGGAGCTTACCGGGGCCGGTATTGAAGTCATCGGTATCGCCGGCAACCACGACGTCAAAGTCCTGCCCCGCCTGGCAGAGCACATTCCGGAATTCCGGCTCCTGGGAAAAGACGGTCAATGGCAGTCCTGCCGAATCGCCGACGACGCGGATTCGATCACCCTCTGGGGTTGGTCGTTCCCCCGCAAGGAAGTCCTGACAAGTCCTCTGGCCGGCCAAGCCTTCAAGTGTGAAGCCGGCATCAACCTGGGGCTGTTGCACTGCGACCGGGATGCGGTGGGCAGTCCTTACGCCCCGGTCAGCAGCCGGGAACTCCAACAGGCGGGGCTCGACGGCTGGTTGCTCGGACACATACACAAGCCCGATGCCTTGTCTGTCGAGTCACCGAACGGCTACCTCGGCAGCCTGACCGGGCTGGACCGCAGTGAAACCGGACCCCATGGGCCCTGGCTCATAGACATTACCCGGAACCGGATTGAATCCGTTGAACAGATACCCCTGGCGCCGTTGCGCCGGGAGTCCGTTGATGTTGACCTGGAAGGTATCGGTGAATCAGCAGAGGCGAGAGAACGCGTGCTGGCTACATTGCGCGAACTTGATCGTCAAATCACGGAAACTTCCGTTTCACTGAGTCTGGTTGCCGCGCCGGACGCGGTCGGGGTGCATATCACCTTGTGCGGACGTACACGTTTTACCACGGCTGTGCTTGACGAATTTTCCGGAACCAGTGAAGACGTTATCTATACCGGGACTGGCAACCGCTGCTATTTCATTGAGCGAATCAGCGCCGATACCCGACCGGAGATAGATCTGGAAGAACTTGCCAGCCAACCCACCCCTCCGGGATTGTTGGCAAAACGGCTGTTGTGGCTGGATGAACCGGAAGGCCATCCCCAGCGCGACGACCTGGTGGCAAAAGCCCAACAGCGCCTGCGCGGCCAGGGGCAAAAACCCGTCTGGAACGGCCTGTATGCCGATGAACCGGACCCGGTCGAGTGGTTGCGAAAAGCAGGTTTGCGCGCCCTGGATCAACTCCTGGCGAAGGGTTCCGACACGGTCTGATGCGCCTCAAGCGACTCAAAATCCAGACCTTACCGGGTATCGAACCCGGCTTTACGTTCGTACCCCCCGGCCCTGGCATCAATATCGTCACCGGTCCCAACGCCATTGGAAAGAGCAGCCTGGCGCGCGCCTTGGGCTATCTCCTACGACAGCAGAAAAACGACCCTCCGGCGCTCTCTCTGGAGGCCGAATTCGAAAGCGGTGGGGCTGGTTGGCGCGTGCTACGCAACGGCAGCCAGGTAGTCTGGCACCGCGAC
>CAYOEQ010000424.1:0-1947 GCA_964402775.1 uncultured Enterobacteriaceae bacterium | reverse complement strand
ACCCTGCGCTTCCTGTTCCTCGCAAAACATGCGTTAAGTCACGGCCTGCCCGATCCGGAGGATGGAAACCACGCGGTATATCACCATGACATCCTGCAGAAACTGCGGCGCATCGGGCTGCGGGTCACGCCGGCAAATACTTTCGAAGCGCTTTACGGCAAGCCGGACTTTAATTTCCTGATTACGCTGTTCAATCGCGCAGGGTTCAGGAACAGCGAGATGTTCGCGCCCTTGTTCGGCGAATACCATCGGATACCCTACCTGGGCGGATCGCCGATTGTGCGTGGCGTCTCCGATGACAAACACGTGACCAAGCGTATCGTGCAGGCGCTGGCAATACACACGCCGCCCTGGAAGTATTATCCCATCGGCGGCCTGGATAATTCCGCCCCTGGTTTCGAATACGACTCGCTGATCGTCAAACCCAATGCCAGTTCCGGTTCATGGGGCGTACGGCAGGTCTCCGGCTGGGCCGAAGCGGCGCGGCACGTTGCGGAACTGCAGGGGCAGGGCCATGACGTGATAGTGGAACCCTGTATCGGAGGAACCGACTTTGCGGTGCCGGTCATAGGTTCCGGCGATCCCTGGGTCCTGCCGATCATCCGCTACCAGTATGCGGAAGGGAACATGCGCACCTACGAGCAGAAACGCGGGTTGCTCCACTCGCATACGCCGACCGAGTGCGTGGCGCTCCGCGACAAACACCTGGAACAGCGCTTTTACCCTCTCTGCCGGCGTATCATCAACGAGTTCTGGCCGTTCGACCACGCACGTATTGAATTCCGGGTCGATAACCGTACCGGCAAGGCGAATTTCATCGAGATCAACCTGAATTGCAACCTGGCTGCGGACAAGGCTATTGCCGTAAGCGCCGCGAGCCTGGGCGTCAGTCACGAGGAACTCATCGAGACGGTTATCTGTCACAGCCTGCTGCGCCAGGGCGTGATCAGTGAAGTAGAGACCATCGCCGCATAAGCTTTCCGGGATTGTGGCTGCTTCTCCTGTGTACACCGTGCTCCTGCTTGCCGCGCAACGGCGCGGCGGCGATCCCCTGTCGGCCCTGGCAGGAAACAGGCACAAGTGCCTGATTGACATCCATGGCCGTCCCATGATCGCCTGGGTGCTGGAAACCCTGCTCGCTGCGCCCATGGTGAAGCATGTGCTCATCTCCATTGAGGACAAGTCGGTGCTTGACGGGGTCCCGCAAGCCGCCGATCCACACGTCACGGCAGTCCCCAGCGCCGGGAACCTCTATGCCAGTATCGACCGGGCGCTGTCCCATGGAGACGGCGCAAACTATCCTGTGATCATTACCACCGCGGACAACCCCCTGCTCAGCGTGGACATGCTGGCGCACTTCTGCCGAGAACTGGAAACACGCAAGGCCGACGCGGCCGCGGCGATGACCCGGGCCGGGGTGATGCGGGCAAAGTATCCGGACGGACAGCGCCGGTTCTACGGCTTCAGGGACGACGAGTATTCGAACTGCAATCTTTATGCGCTGGCCGGCGAGCGCGCACTGCACGCGGCAAGGATATTCCAGGGAGGAGGGCAGTTCAGGAAAAAGACCGTGCGTATCCTGCGCGCTTTCGGCCTGTTCAACCTCATCCTGTACAAATTCCGGGCGCTCAGTCTTGACCGGTTCGCCGAGCGCCTGTCCCTGGGTTTCGGCGTACGTCTTGCTTTCATCGAGATGCCGTTCGCGGAAGCCCCGATAGACGTGGACAACGAGCGCACCCTGCGGGTGGCGAGGGGTATTATCGGGCAGCGGTTGCAGGCTACATAGATCGTTTTCCGGATTGCGCAGGTGGTGCAACCTGCCGGCATTCAGTTTATCATTGCGCCTTTCCGAACCGTACACTGAGACACTCCCATGAAACTCGGACTGGTTATCGGCTATTCGCAGAGTGAAGTAAAACTGCCTATGGATGAAATCCTGGAGGCGGA
>CAYOEQ010000423.1:0-1952 GCA_964402775.1 uncultured Enterobacteriaceae bacterium | reverse complement strand
CTGAACCGGCGGGATTACTGGATCACCATCGGCAGGTACCCGCGTACGAACCTGCCCTGTATCGCCGGCTCGGACGGCGCCGGCACGGTAGACGCTGTCGGTGCGGGAGTCGACAACGGGATGATCGGCGACGAGGTGGTAGTCTATCCGGCCAGGGAGTGGGGTGACAGCGAGGCGGTGTCCGGACCGGATTTCCGCGTGCTGGGCATGCCGGACCAGGGCACGTTTGCCGAATATATCTGCTGTCCGGCTACGGATGTCTATGCGAGACCCGCTCATTTAAGCTGGGAACAGGCAGCCGCGGTCCCGCTGGCCGGTCTGACAGCCTGGCGCGCTGTTGTGACACAGGCCGAAGTACAAGCGGGGCACACCGTACTGGTTACCGGGGCCGGGAGCGGCGTTTCCACCTTTGCCATCCAGTGGGCCAGCGGGCTCGGCGCCGAGGTTTACGTGACCAGCGGTTCGGAGGAGAAAATTGAAAAAGCCAGGGCCATCGGCGCCGTTGGCGGCATCAGTTACAGGCAGGAGGACTACCATAAAACCCTGAGAAAGCAGGCAGGCGGATTTAACGCCATTATCGACAGCGCCGGCGGAGATGACATGAATAACCTGTTAAGCACCCTGAGGCCCGCCGGACGATTTGTATTCTTCGGCGCCACCCTGGGTGTGCCCTCGACCGGCCTGGAAATACCGAGACTGTTTTTTAACCAGACGCGCATACAGGGGACGATGATGGGATCCAATGCCGAATTCAAGGCAATGCTGGATTTTGTCGGCGAGAAGAAGATCGAACCCGTCGTGGACCGGGTATTGCCCATGAGTGAGGCAGTCGCCGCGCACAAGCTGCTGGAATCATTCGGCCAGACGGGCAAGGTGGTCCTGCAGAACAGTTAACCCGTCGGGATTGAGAGTATGAATCAGGCAATTATCTTTGACGGGATCCGCTCCCCCTTCGGCCGTTATGGCGGAGGTTTGTCTGCAAAACGTCCGGACGACCTGGCGGCAGCCGTCATCAAGGCCTTGCTGGACAGGAGCGGCATCGATAGCAGCCTGGTGGAAGACGTGATTCTCGGCAATACCAACCAGGCGGGCGAGGACTGCCGCAACGTGGCGCGTAATGCCGCCCTGCTGGCCGGCATGCATACCTCGGTGGGAGGAGCGACCGTCAACCGTTTGTGCGGCAGCGGGGCTGCGGCGACCCTGGATGCAGCCAGGGCAATCAGTTGTTCCCAGGGACAGTTATTCATCGCCGGCGGCGTGGAGAGCATGAGCCGTGCGCCCTGGGTGTTGAACAAGGCGGAAACCGGCTTCGACCGCAACCAGAAGATGTACGACACCGTGCTTGGCTGGCGTTTCCCCAACAAGGCGCTCCTGAAGCAATACGGCGACGATACCATGCCGCAGACCGCGGACAACCTGGCCCGGGACTTCGCCATAAGCCGCGAAGACAGCGACGCGTTCGCATTCGCCTCCCAGCAGAAGTACGAGGCCGCGAGAAATGCCGGGTTCTACGAGGAAGAGTTGCTGGAAATAGAAGTGCCGGCAAAACGGCGCAAGGACCCTCCCGCCAAAGTGACAGCCGACGAACATCCCCGGCCCGGCACCACCCTGGAGAAATTATCTACCCTGTCCACCCTGTTTGAAGGCGGTGTAGTCACCGCCGGCAATGCCTCCGGCATCAATGACGGCGCGGCCGCACTGCTGCTGGGAAACGAGGACATCGGCAAAAAACTGGGACTGACCCCGCGAGCACGCATTCTGTCCGGCGCCATCGCCGGCGTCGAACCCCGGGTGATGGGGGTCGGCCCGGTCCCGGCGTCGCAAAAAGCCCTGCAACGGGCGGGCCTGTCGCTGGCCGATATGGATGTCATAGAGATCAACGAGGCTTTTGCCACCCAGGTGCTGGGTTGTCTGAAACAACTGCAGATCGATTTCCGGGACGAACGGGTCAA
>CAYOEQ010000422.1:0-1971 GCA_964402775.1 uncultured Enterobacteriaceae bacterium | reverse complement strand
GAATCGGACACGAACACCAGCCCTTTTTCAGTCGTTACGGCTACGCAATAGGTCATGATGATTACCTGTTTAACCCTGAAATCATACCTCGATGGATTACCGTGATCCTGACTTTAGCCCCCCTTGCCGGCTCGGGTCAAGCGGATTTTGTTGTACGAGGATGGGGTCAGGTCGCACAATGCACATGCGGGCTCATGGGGCCAGGAACCGCTGTCCCCGTTACTACCGGCGTTTACGATGTGCCCATCAGGGACAGCACCCAGCGAATATAAAACGGGCCGATGGCCAGCAACAGAAAGGTCAGCGTCACCATCAGGCCGCCGAGCTTGAGGATGATCCTGTTCTCCTGCGCCGCCATTTCCTGGCGTAGTGATTTCTCCTGCGCCGCCATCTCCTGGCGTAGTGATTTCTCCAGCGTATCAAACCTGAGATCCACTTTCTCAAACCTGCTGTCTACGGATTTCTGAAATAACTTGAACTCCGTTCTCAGTGCTTCGTTATCGGCCTTCAGCTCCGTTCTCAGTGCTTCGGTGTCGGCCTTAAACTCCGTTCTCAGTGCTTCGTTATCGGCTTTCAGCTCCGCTCTCAACGCTCCAGTACTGGCCTTCAGCTCTGCTCTCAACGCTCCAGTCTCGGCCTTCAGCTCAGCTCCCATCGCTTCTATATCGGCCTTTGTCACAGCGCTTTGTAATTCCAGGTCGGCTTTTGTCGCTACGGTTTCACTCATTATTTGTGCTGACCCCTGACTTCAAAACACCCGCGGCACAAACTCATCATCGTTGACAATGCTCGCGCTGCTGCCCGTGGCCCGGATCACAAACAACCCCTGCCGCTCCGCATACAGGGTCACGCTGGAATCCGCCTTCAGGTAGGCGACCGCGCCGTAGATACGCTTCCCCCGGTACAGGGGTTCGTACACCGTAAAGCGTTGCAGCTTCTCCAGAAACTCCGTCACCTGCTCGGACTTCAGCGTCGTCTTCACTTCCACCACCACCACCTCGTCCCCGTTGCCGGCCACGATGTCAAACTCGTAATGCGTCCCGTTGCGCCGGCCATAGACGCGCGGGTGAATGGAATGCACGGCTATCCCGCACCCGGTCAGCAGGCCGATCAGGTCGCCTTCCACCAGGCTCTCCATCAATTTGCCCCACTGGCTGGTGAACAGCCCCCGCAGTTCTTTCATCTCTTTCTCGTATTTCTTCTTCTCCCGCTTGGCTTCCAGTCTGTCCTTCTCCCGTTGCTGTTCTTCTTTCTCCAGGCGCTGTTCTTCTTTCTCCAGGCGCTGTTCTTCTTTCTCCCGCATCTCTTCCATCTCCAGAGCGGCTTTTTCCTGCTTCTCCGCGATGCGGTCCAGGGTGGCGTTGATTTTTTCAAACGTGGCGGTGTGATGTTGCGTTTCATGTTCCATGATGCCTTCCTCCTTATCAGTTCAGGTGATGTTCGGTAAAACCGGTGCGGCCGGCAAGGGAAGCCGACTACAGGGCCATATTAATACAGGCGGGGAAAAAAAGAAACCGTAAATTCAGGACACCCATATAACTTTGGTGGGTGTCCTGTAATTTCTCTCCAATCGGGTCAAACCGGCCCGGCCTCATGTAAATCCCCCCGGATTGCGTCCCCTCCCGTTCCTGTTTCTCTCCGGGCCTCCGGCGCGCCGGGGCAGTGGCGCCCGAGTCAACCGGAACTTGCCGGCGCGAATCCGCGCCGGTACCCGGAAAGGTGAGAAATTCCGGAGCGTCATTATTGAGTCTGCAAGCATTGGTAAAACCTTTGTCATCTGCCGGCATATTCCGGGGTGGACATTATGTCATGAATATTTCATACTTCTCTCACAACTGACTCATGCTGCTTGCCGGCGGCCTCCGCCGGCAGGCCGTTTTAATAGCATGGGAAACCCAGTAACAAAAAAACCGAAGTTGAAAAAACAACTTGACAAACGAGGATAAGGTCACATGCTGTTATTGAACGCAG
>CAYOEQ010000421.1:0-1972 GCA_964402775.1 uncultured Enterobacteriaceae bacterium | reverse complement strand
TCTGCGCCGACCATGTGTACGCCCAGTACCCGGTCGGTGTCTTTGTCGACGATCATTTTCATCAGGGTTTTCTCGCTGTTGCCGGTCAGGGTATGTTTCAGGCTGGTGAAGCGGGACTTGTAGATATCGATACTTGCGTATTCCTGCCGGGCCTGTTCCTCGGTCAGGCCGACTGTGCCCAGGTTTGGTTGGCTGAAGATGCAGGTGGGGATGTCGCGGTAGTCAACCCGTCTTGACTGGTTGTTGAACAGGTTATTTGCCAGGGCTGTTCCCTCCGCGGTAGCGACGGGCGTCAGGTTCATGCGGTCGGTCACGTCGCCGATGGCGTAAATGGAAGGGACGGAACTGCGGTATTCGTCATCGACCACTATGGCGCCATTGTCGTTCAGCTTAACTCCAGCCGTCTCAAGCCCCAGGTTAGCCGTGTTCGGCCGCCGCCCGGTGGCATACATGACCAGGTCCGCAGGCAGTGGATCGGTACCGGAGGCGTTCACCAGGTAACGACTGCCTTGCTGTTCCATGCTGTTGATACGGGTATTGAACAGCAGTTTTATCCCCTTCAGGCGCATTTGTTCAGCGAGAAACTCCCGCATTTCCCCGTCGAATCCCCGGAGGAAGAGATCACCCCGGTAGACCAGGGTGGTGTCCACGCCAAGGCCGTGGAATATACCGGCGAATTCAACGGCGATATAACCGCCCCCGACGATAACGACGCAGGCGGGCAGGGTTTCGAGAAAGAACGCCTCGTTGGATGAGATAACGTGTTCCCTGCCGGGCATGTCGGGGATATGGGGCCAGCCGCCGGTTGCTACCAGTATGCGCCTGGCGCTGATGTCCGCACCATTGATCCGGACCGTGTTCGGCCCGGTGAGCACGGCCCTGCCATCGTACAGGACTACATTATTACGTTTAAGTAAATTCGCATAAATACCATTTAATCTTTTGATTTCGTTATTTTTATTATTTAATAGCGTATTCCAATCGAAGTTGGTTTCGGGAACCTGCCAGCCATAACCGGCGGCGTCATGGAAATCCTCGGCGAAATGCGCGGCATAGACGAACAGCTTTTTCGGGATACAGCCGACATTGACGCAGGTGCCGCCCAGGTAGCGCTCCTCGGCAATCGCGACCTTCGCGCCGAACCCGCCGGCCATACGCGCGGCACGCACGCCGCCGGACCCGGCGCCGATGACAAACAGGTCATGATTATATTCAGCCACCGGCGCTCCCCTTGCGTCTTTTCAGGTAATCGACCGTTTTTTTCGCCAGCAGGGGGAAGATGCCCAGCAGGACGAAAGACAGGATCAATCCGGGTGATGCAATGTCTTTGAGCTGCTCGATTTTGGCGATCTGTGTGCCCGCGTTCACGTACACAATGGTGCCGGCCAGCATCCCGGCCTGGCTGACGAGAAAGAATGTCAGCGCCCTGATGGGGGTCAGGCCCATCACCAGGTTGATGATGAAAAACGGGAATATGGGCACCAGGCGCAGGGTGAACAGGTAGAACGCGCCTTCCTCCGCCATTCCCCGGTTGATGGCGGTAAGTTTGTCGGCGAAACGTCCCTGGATGGCGTCCCGGAACAGGTAGCGGGAGAACAGGAAGGCCAGGGTCGCCCCTATGGTAGAGGCGAAAGAAACGATTACGGTCCCCCAGAGCAGGCCGAAAATGGCGCCCCCGGCCAGGGTAAGGATAGCGGCGCCGGGCAGGGACAGGCCGGTGATAACGATATACAGCAGGAAATAGTAAAGTGCGGTCGTTAACGGCTGCCGCTCATAGAATGCATCCATGACGGCCTGTTGCTGCTTCAGGTATTCCAGGTTGAAATAGCGGCCCAGGTCAAAAAGAAAAAACGCGGCCACCAGTATGGCGACCATTACCAGTAACGTGATTTGGGTCTTGTTCATCGACTCGTCCGGTTGGTCAGATTGATTGCATGATGTTAGACTGACTTCCTTCCAATGCAGCACCGGC
>CAYOEQ010000420.1:0-1984 GCA_964402775.1 uncultured Enterobacteriaceae bacterium | reverse complement strand
TTGACGCGAACGGTCACGATATCCGCATCGCTGTATTGCTGGTGGCGCACCGACGAGGCAAAATGACGCAGCAGGCGGAGTGAAATCTCGTGCTCGACGGCATCTTCGGAAGCCTGTTTGCCGAGCACCGCTATGCGGTCTTCGATGTTACCCGTATCTGATGCAGCGATAAATTCCAGTTCCGCCGCGCCGCCGTCTTCACGCGCAACCAGCAACAGGCGGCGCTTTTTACCCGTCTCATCATCGTCATCCAACTGTGACAGGGTAAGCAGGGTTTCTTCGGCAACCAGGCACAGGCGGTCGAAGGTCTCCGTACCCCAACCCCTGGCCGTGGCGAACCCGCCCAGGAATTCCTTGATCCGATCCAGGGCGCCCTTATCCAGGTCCGTTTCCATGCGCCGCCGGCGCGGGCCGGTCAGGTTAACCAGGACCGTCAGCAAGATCGCCGTCAGCCCGCCCGCAGTCATGCCGTTTCCCAGCAGGTCCCTCAACCAGTCATTCAGATAAGCGCTGAAAAGCACGCCGTTCTGGAAACCTGCGCCGACCCAGAAAGACACGCCCACCAGAACAGCCTTGCGATAATCGACGCCATCCTGTATCACAACCTGCATTCCCAGCACGAACAGAACCCCCAGGATCACGAGCAGGTAGGCGCCGATGACAGGGTCCGGGATTGCCAGGAACAGGCTGATGAGCTTGGGCAGGAACGCCATTATCATAAACAGAATGCCGACGCAGGCCCCGACCCGGCGCGCCGCGACCCCGGTGATCTCCGCGAGCGCGATACTGGACGAATAGGTGGTATTCGGCACTGTACCCACAAACCCCGACAACAGATTGCCCAGACCGTCTGCGGCGACCGCGCCCTGCACCGTGCGAAAATCCGTGGCGCGCGGCTTACGCCACGCCACTCTCTGGATTGCGACCGCATCGCCTATGGTTTCAATAGCGCCTACCAGGGTAACAAATATAAAAGCAGGGAACAGGGTCCAGAAGACGGAGCCGAACTCAAGGTCGAAGCCCGGCCAGCCGGTAAAATCGGGGAAGCCGATCCAGGCGGCCTGCGCAATCCTGTCGATATCATAGATGCCGAAGCCGACAGCGACCAGGCATCCTGCGAGCACGCCGATCATCGGCGCCCAGAGACGCATCACCCCCGTGGCGCAGAAGATCAGCAGGAGGGTAGCGGCAAACGTGATGATGGCGCAGACGGGAGCAGCCATCTCCGGCGCGCCTGCCGGCGCCTGCGTCATCATGTCAAAGGTAATCGGCATGATGGTGACAGAGATCAGCATGATGACGGTACCGGCCACGGCCGGCGTAATAAGCCGCCGGAACAAGGCGAGACGCTCCGAAAGCGCGAACTGGAACAGCGATGAGAGCACGACAAGGGTCGCGAGCATCGCCGGGCCGCCTTCCGCCAGGGCAGTGACGGAAACCGCGATGAATGCGCCGGAGGTGCCCATGAGCAGGGGATAACCCGCGCCGATACGCCCAACCCGAATGGCCTGTATCACCGTGGTGAACCCGCTGACCGCAAGCGCGGCAAAGACCGCCCACGTCAGGTAAATTTCACTCTCGCCCGCGGCGCGCACGATGATGGCGGGAGTCAGCACGATGCCGCCTACGATGAGGGCCGCGTACTGGAGACCGAGACCGAGGGTCAGGCCGGGTGAGAGACGTTCATCAGGTTCATAGCGAACATTCTGGTTGACCTGGGCGGCTTCGGTTTGCATTGTCAAGGAACCTCTGATTAATCAGAGGTTCCTAACGATACATGGATGTATCGTCATAATCAATGACAATATGTCATTGATTATGGAAGCAAAATAAAAATCACATTTTTTATTTTGCGCACTCTGACAAGTCTTGGATGGACTTGTTCAGAGCTTTCTTGAATTTCCTTATTTGTTTGTTATATGGGAGAATGCCGGTGCTGCATTGGAAGGAAGTCAGTCTAACATCATGCAATCAATCTGACCAA
>CAYOEQ010000419.1:0-1993 GCA_964402775.1 uncultured Enterobacteriaceae bacterium | reverse complement strand
CAATAGAAGATGTGGTCGTGTTCGGGTTCAAAGGCCGCCTGTTTTAATAATGCGCCGATCTCGGCGGCGGTCCGGAACTCCGACGGGCGGCCTTCGGATGCTTTGCGAAAATCCTTCCAGCCGATGTATTGTGCCCCATCGACGCGCCCTGCCGGCAAGCTGCCGATGGGCGCCGACCCGTCCCATTCCGCCGGACCGCGGGCGTCCCAGACATGGGTCCCCGCATCCGAGCGGCCCTGTTCCACGTCGGCCATATCGGCCGTCCAGCCGGTGAGGGCGGGCGTGGCGATGAAATTCCCGGTTTTCCCCGCTGAGTGCCCGGGGCCGCGCTCAACGTTGTACCCTGCGTCTTTCCAGGCATCCAGACCGCCGTCCAGCACCCGGACATCGGGTTTTCCGTAAAGGTGAAAAAGCCACCAGAGACGAGCAGCGTCGTATCTTTCGTCATAGACTACGACTGTGGAATCGTTATCGATGCCCAGCCCGCGGGCAAATTCCTGGAAGCGTTCACGGTCCACTGCCATGCCGGCCTTGCCGGTGTAGGCCTTGCGCGGGGCATGGAAGGCGCCGGGAATATGCTCAACCAGCCAGGAGACCTGCTTTACCGCAGCCAGTACCACCGGTTTCCTGCCCTGTCCGTCCAGCATCGATTTAACCTCGGCCGCGGTAACCAGGGCATGCCCGCGCGGGAAGCCCTTGTATTGTTCGGCCTGCAACGGGCCGCACAGGAGCAGGAGAACGAGAGGCAGCAGGAAACATGGGGTCAGGTCGCACAATGCACACACAAACCTGATTTGTGGCAGTTTCCCGGTAATTCGTTGTGTTTGCATTGTGCGACCTGGCCCCATGTTTCCCATCTTTCCGATTATATCTTATTCAAGCCAGTCACGGGGCGTGAGAAACTCTTCGACCAGGCGGGCTTCATCCGAGCCCGGTTCCTCCTTGCGGTTGTATTGCCATTGCACGCGGGGCGGCAGCGACATCAGGATTGACTCGACCCGTCCATCGGATTGCAGGCCGAATAATGTGCCGCGATCGTAAACCAGGTTGAATTCCACGTAGCGCCCGCGCCGGTATAACTGAAAATCTTTCTGCTTCTCGGAATATATCGCGTCCTTCCGGCGTTCGACGATGGGGCGATACGCAGGCATGTAATGGTCGCCCACGCTACGCATGAACTCGAAACACCTGGCAAATCCCCATTCGTTCAGGTCGTCAAAAAACAGCCCGCCAACGCCCCGCGCCTCTTTGCGGTGACGAATGAGGAAGTAGTCATCGCACCATTGCTTGAATTTCGGATAAACGTCTTCTCCAAAGCCGCGGCAGGCGGTACGGGCAACGCTGTGCCAGTGCCGGGCGTCCTCTTCGAACCCGTAACTCGGCGTCAGGTCGAACCCGCCGCCGAACCACCACACGGGTTCCGCGCCGGGCTTTTCGGCGATGAAAAAGCGTACGTTCATGTGGGAGGTGGGCACAAAGGGATTTTCCGGATGGATCACTGCCGACACCCCCATTGCCCGGAAACTGCGGCCCGCCACCTCCGGCCTGTTGACGCTGGCGCTTGCCGGCAACCGATCGCCATGGACATGGGAAAAATTTACGCCCGCCTTCTCGAAAACGGCGCCGCGCTCCAGTACCCGGCTGATACCGCCCCCGCCCTGCCGTCGTTCCCAGATATCCTCCTGAAAACGCGCGCGGGCATCAACCTCCTCCACTTCGCCACAAATCCTGTCCTGCAGCGCCAACAGGTAGGCTTTTACATCATCTGTACTGATTTTATCGTTCACAAATGCAGTACTCTTTCAACTTGATTTTGGCATGTTCAGTATTCTACTCTTTTTCCATCCTCTGTCCTCTGTCCCCTGTTTCCTGTATCCTGTGCGCTGATTCGGATTCCAGGCGACACTTTTCCATTATTTCGGCAAACAGACATGAGCAATGAAAGACAGGCCTCCATTGACAGGTCGACAAAAGAGACGCAAATATCCGTCGA
>CAYOEQ010000418.1:0-1998 GCA_964402775.1 uncultured Enterobacteriaceae bacterium | reverse complement strand
CCTGGAGATAGTTGCGGAACCCGTCCGCAGTGGGTTCGAGCACGTCGAAGGACTCCGCGTCGGTCCACTCCTCCGTCGCATCCGTACGACCCGGCGCAAAGGGAACCTGCACATCATGACCGGCGTTCTGGGCAGCCTGTTCAACGCCTGCACACCCGGCCAGGACGATCAAGTCAGCGAGAGAGACCCGCTTTCCACCAGTCTGCGAGTTGTTGAACGCCGTCTGGATCTGCTCCAGCGTCTGCAGAACCTCACCGAGCGCCGCAGGATCGTTTACTTCCCAGTCCTTCTGGGGTGCGAGACGAATGCGCGCACCGTTCGCCCCACCGCGCTTGTCGGTGCCGCGGTACGATGACGCCGACGCCCATGCGGTCGAAACCAGTTGGGAAACGGACAACCCCGAGGCGAGGACTTTCGCCTTGAGATCGGCGATATCCTGCTCTCCGATCAACTCGTGATCCACGTCGGGAACCGGATCTTGCCACAACAGCGGCTCTTCGGGAACCAGAGGCCCGATATACCGGCTGCGGGGGCCCATGTCGCGATGGAGCAGCTTGTACCATGCTCTGGCGAAAGCATCTTCAAATTCCGCCGGGTTTTCGAGGAAGCGCTTTGCGATAGTCGCATAGTCCGGGGCCATTCTCAGTGACAGGTCCGTGGTGAGCATTATAGGGGCGTGCTTCTTCGACGGATCGTGCGCGTCTGGCACGGTGGCTACTTCAGCGGCATTCTGAGGCGCATATTGACATTTACCAGCAGGGCTTTTCGTCAGTTCCCACTCGTAGTTGTGCAGGTTCTCGAAGAACTCGTTGTCCCACTTTATCGGATTACTGGTCCAGGCGCCTTCCAGCCCACTGGTGATCGTATCGCCGCCTCTGCCACAACCGTGGCTATTTTTCCAGCCGAGGCCCTGCTCTTCTATCCCGGCTCCCTCTGGTTCGGCACCGACATTATCCTCAGCAGCAGCACCATGGGCTTTGCCAAATGTGTGTCCCCCGGCAATAAGCGCAACTGTCTCCTCGTCATTCATCGCCATGCGTTTAAACGTCTGGCGAATGTATTGTGCTGCAGCGACCGGGTCCGGGTTGCCGTTCGGTCCCTCCGGGTTCACGTAAATCAGACCCATGTGATCGGCGCCGAGCGGTCCATCAAGCTCGCCGTCGGCGTCGTGGCGTTGATCGTCGAGCCACGTCGTCTCGGAGCCCCAGTCCGTCTCGTCAGCCTCCCAGACATCCGGGCGTCCGAAGGCAAACCCAAAGGTCTTGAACCCCATCGACTCCAGAGCGCAATTGCCGGCGAAGATGATCAGATCGGCCCAGGAGAGGTTCCGGCCGTACTTCTGCTTGACCGGCCAGAGCAAGCGGCGGGCCTTGTCCAGGTTCCCATTGTCGGGCCAGCTATTGAGGGGCGCAAAGCGCTGATGACCAGAGCCTCCACCACCCCGACCATCACTGATGCGGTAGGTACCCGCGGCGTGCCATGTCATGCGGATGAAGAGAGGCCCGTAGTGGCCGTAATCTGCTGGCCACCAGTCTTGCGAGGTCGTCATCACCTCTTCGATGTCCTTCTTCAACTCATCGACGTCAAGCGTCTTAACCGCCTCAGCGTAGTTGAAATCCTCGTCCATCGGATCGGACAGGGGTGAATTCTGGCGGAGATCCTTCAGGCTCAATTGATCTGGCCACCAGTCCTGATTGGAAGTCATTTCGTTCCTCCTGAAAAAAGTTCTGTTTATGGCGCAACCTTCTAAAATCGTTGCAAGCCTACGAATAGGAAAATAAATGGGTTCTCTCGTTCCCATGCAAGAGGAATTTGTCTCGGTTAATTCAACTTCGCGTCGGTTGGCACTTGTGACCGCTTCCTCTCCTTTCCGATATTCCTGGGCATAGAGAAATATCGCTGGAAATGACCGGTATCGGAAACTATATTGTTACGAGAGCAGCCAAATCTTAGACAGAGAAGACAGAGAGGAGTAACAGAATGTTTGAATTAATCTTT
>CAYOEQ010000417.1:0-2001 GCA_964402775.1 uncultured Enterobacteriaceae bacterium | reverse complement strand
TAAAGTTCCATGACCAGCAACATGGCCCAGCGGGACAGGCACGGGAACAGGATGAGCACATGCAACCTGAGGGGCTGGTGCAGGCCGGCGACCGCCGCGCACTTGACGATTAAGAGGCAGACCACACCGACCACGGCAAAAGCGCCAACGTGCGGATCGCGCATTATCTCCAGGCGCCGGGCGCGGTCAAAACTGCCGAACAGGGCATCGCAACTGTCCATGAAGCCGTCCAGGTGCAGTCCCCGGGTCATAACCACCAGAAAGACGACCAGGAGCGCACTCTCCAGCAGATGTTTCGGCGCCAGGGCGATAAACGCGCCTTCCGGCAGGAAAAGCCAGCCGCTGAGCAGCAGGTCGAGGCCAACCAGCAATGCGCCCAGGAGGAGCCCCACCAGCGGAAAGTATGCGCGGGCATGCGCCAACGCAGCCGGATCGCGGGGTGAGACGGGCAGGATGGTCAGGAAACCCAGTGCGGCACAGAAACTTTTCATCGGACACTCCCCGGCGCGCGGCCGGATACGCCGGCCTCGGCAAAGGTCGCCATGTCCGACAGGCAGGCGGCCGCGGCTTCGATCACAGGCATTGCCAGCACGGCGCCGGTGCCCTCTCCCAGTCTCAGTCCCAGGTCCAGCAACGGCCGCAGTCCCAGCCGGGACAACGCGACGCGGTGCCCTTTTTCCGCGGAGCGGTGGGATGCGATCAGGTAATCCTGCGTCGCGGGAGACAACGAGCAGGCGATCAGCGCGGCAGCGGACGCGATGAACCCGTCCAGCACCACTGCCCGGCGCATCATGGCGCCGCCCAGCGCGACGCCGGCCAGCACGCCGATCTCGAAGCCGCCCACTTTGGCCAGGACGTCCAGGGGGTCTCCCGGGTCGGGCGCGTTCACTTCCAGCGCTTCCGAGACCACCCGTATCTTGCGGGCCAGTTGCGCCGGGGTGCGGCCGGTGCCCCGGCCGGTAGTCTGCGCCGGCGGCTTGCCGGTCAATGCCGCGACGATCGCGCTGGATGGGGTGGTATTGCCGATGCCCATATCCCCGGTCCCTATCAGGTCCGCGCCCGATCCGGCAGCCTCCACGGCCAGTTCCATACCGGCGCTGATGCACTGCTCCGCCTGCAATCGCGACATGGCCGGTCCCTGCGTGATGTCGCCGGTACCGTTGCCGATATTCAGGCTCCTGATCCCCGGGGCCGCCGGCAGTTCACCCGCCACGCCGGCGTCAACCACGATCCGATCCACGCCCAGACGCCTGGTCAGCACACTGATGGCTGCGCCTTCCGCCAGGATGTTGCGCACCATCTGCGCAGTGACTTCCCGGGGATAGCCGCTGATGCCCCGGGCGACGACGCCGTGGTCCCCGGCGGCGATGATGACGGTCTTGCCGCGCAACAGCGGCCGGTCGGTACCGAAGATCCCGGCCAATTGCACGGAGACATCCTCCAGGCGGCCGAGACTGCCCGGCGGTTTGGTGAGTTGCCGCTGCCTGGCGCGCGCGCGGCGCATGGCTGCGTCATCTACAGGGCGGATTTTTTCCGGAACTTCGTTCAGCGCAATCATCACTTCGCCTGGTGAGAGATCCGCGCCGGTCTTCCATCGGCGCGGGAGCGGGTTATCAAGCCGGTTACTGTTTCGGTTTTACATACAGTACAAGACTGTGATCATGCAGTTCGTATCCATGCTGTTCCGCTATCTCCCGTTGCAGCACTTCGATTTTTTCATTTTCGAATTCGATGACCTTGCCGGTCTTTATGCAGACCATGTGGTCGTGGTGCTTGCCGCGATCCAGTTCAAACACGGAATGGCCGGTGTCGAAGTGGTGGCGGATTACCAGCCCGGCGCCTTCGAACTGCGTAAGCACCCGGTATACCGTCGCCAGGCCCACGTCTTCCCCGGCATCCAGCAGCGCTTTATAGACATCCTCCGCGCTCACATGCTTTTGCGCCGACGCCTCAAGGATTTCCAGTATCCGGATGCGCGGCAGCGTTGCTTTCAGGCCCGCT
>CAYOEQ010000416.1:0-2001 GCA_964402775.1 uncultured Enterobacteriaceae bacterium | reverse complement strand
ATGGCGGAGGTGGATGGGAATCGAACCCACCACTCGCGTTGGGCAAGTCACTGGTTTTGAAGACCAGGGAAGTCACCAGACTTCTTTCACCTCCAATATACGGGGTCAAATATATGGGGCCAGGGTAAAACCCGGAGAGTTTTACCCTGACCCCGGGTACCTTCGAATATCATAATACCTTACGCCTGTCCCCGATGCGGACGGTCACGCGCATACCGTCCAGGTATTCCAGCAGGGGTATCGCGAACTTCCTTGAAGTATCCAGGAGTTTGCGCGCATCCGCCACGGTGAATGCCGCGGAACCGGGGTACGCCTGTTGCAGCTTGCGAACCATCCCGTCGATACTGTGACGGTGGAACACCAGCGTGCGGTTCGTCTCCCTGTTATGCAGCGGCACCAGTTCGCCGGTTTCGGTCAGGAACCGGTACATGCGTTTCCGCTGCGGGCTCCCCTGCAGCACCTCGTTCAGTTCCGGCGGTTGCAGACCGCCCGCCTTGAATGCGCCGGCTATTTCCCCGGCGATCTTTTTATCACCGGCATCGAGCGCCTCCAGGGGATCGAAGTCCCGCAGGCGTACCAGGGTTTTATCGGTCCGGACAAGGTCCTCCCCGGCCAGGCCGTCAACCAGGAACCGGAACACCGTCTCGTCGATGCCGTCTCCAAGACGGGCGCGCAGGTCTTCCAGGGGCTGTCCCTTACGTAGCGGGTTTGCCTTGTGAAATTCTTTTATTTCAGCCAGCGCCTGTTCGCACAAGACTTTGAACGCGTCCGCTGACATCACACGCCGCGCCTCGATGAAAACACATTCCGTAGTATCCAGTCGGCGCACCAGTTCATCTTCCGCCAGGTGCACGGACCTGGCCAGGTCGGCGATATCCATTCCCCGGGCGCCCGTGGCCCGGACCCGTTCACGAATAACTTCGGCAGTATCACCGCTTGCCAGACGGGACAAGCGACTTACGGCGCGCCGGTCCGAGCGGCGGTGTTTTGCCGGGGCGTTGTCCAGGATGCGCCCGCCGCCGATGGTCTTCGCCGGTGACAAGGTGCGCGCGATAAAACGCTCCCCGACCGGCGCCGCCACGGGGCGCGCGCAGTCAAGCTGGGCAGGGAACGTCGAACCCGGTTGCGCCTCCCCATCGCCCAGGATGCGCAATTTCGCCGATACTTCGCAAGTCCCGAACAGGACGCGGATCATCTCACCGTACTTCGGCGGGGCATCCGGCCCGTCCAGCAGGCGCAGTTCCACGTCGAGCAGGCGGGTCGGTTCAAGGTATCCCGGAGTGGCCAGCACATCGCCCCTGGCTATGTGGCTCATGTCCACGTTGCGCAGGTTGACGGCGACCCGCTGTCCCGGCCGGGCGGCATCCTCCTCCCTGTTATGCACCTGCAACTGGCGCACAACGGCGCGGCGTCCCTGGGGCAGGATATCGACTTCCTGGCCGGTCGCCAGCGCACCGTTCCTCAGGGTGCCGGTTGCGACGGTGCCGAAACCGGGCATGGTGAACACCCGGTCCAGGGGCAGGTAGCAGCGTCCGGTGTCTGTTCTCTCGACCGGGTCGAGCAACTGCTGTTCCAGCAGCGCGGTTAATTTACCGATGCTCTGCCCGTCGCTTACGGATGTCTCAATGATCCGGCAGCCTTCCATGAACGTGCCGGCAGTAAAGTCCCTGATCTGGTCCGCAACCCGCCCGCAATCGCCCGGGGCTGCGAGGTCGGACTTGGTGATGACGGCCAGTCCCTTGCCCGTGCCGAGCAGGTCGGCGATATGCAGGTGCTCCCGCGTCTGCGGCTTGATCCCTTCGTTCGCCGCCACCGTGAGCAACAGGAAATCGATGCCGGTGGCGCCGGAAATCATCATGCGAATGAAATCCTCATGGCCTGGCACGTCTATGAAATCGATCACGCCCCGTTCCGACTCGAGATAGGCAAAACCCGGCACGATCGACAGGCCTCTTTCCTTTTCCTCCCTGAGACGGTCCGTCTCCATGCCGGTCAGCGCCC
>CAYOEQ010000415.1:0-2026 GCA_964402775.1 uncultured Enterobacteriaceae bacterium | reverse complement strand
CACGCGGGTGAGCGCGCTCGGCGACCAAAACGGGCGGGTCATGGCGGAATTGAAACTGCTTCCCAGGTAGCCTGGAAAGAGTACTTGCAACGAACCGGGGTCCGGGAAAAAAAGGAATCACATGGACAGACGCTGGATGTTCCTTGGCGTAACGGCCCTGGTGGTTTTTCTGGGCGCCCTGCTGCTGCGCGCGCCGGCCGCCTGGATACTGGCAGGCGCCAACAGGCTGCTGCCGGCTGAAACCGGTTGGACCGGCGCCGAAGGCACGATTTCCGGGATGGTTATCCGCGGATTGACATTCAGGCTGCCGGGCGCGCGCCGGGCCTATCTCAGCAAGGTTACGCTCGACCCTGCGTTCCTGTCGTTGTTCGGAGGAAGGCTGGGACTGGAATTCCGGATCGATGACGGGGGCAAAGCGCTCTCCGGCTCAGCCGGCTTCGGCCTGCATGACTGGCGCCTGGAGGAAATTGACGGGGAACTGCCGTTGGCGGTGCTGTTGCCGACCTTCCCCGAACTGGAGATAGCGGGGCTGGATGGCGGGTTGGCGATACGGGGCGAGGCCGTTTCGGCAGAGTACGGTTCCCTGCCGCACGCCGGGCGGCTGACGGTGGGTTTCGAGGATATCCGCGCCATATGGTTACAAACGGACCGGCCCCTGGGGAAATATCGGTTGCAGTTGCAGGCGCTCGACCAGGCAGGGATAAGCGGGGAACTGACTACGCTTCCCGGCCCGGCGCTGCTCACGGTCACCGGGTCTGTCATGCACGAACCATCATCGCAAACCCTGAGGTTCAGCGGCCTGGGCCAACTCTCCCCGGATGCGCCGGCTCCGTTGCGGCGTATTTTGCCGATCCTGGGCCGCGCCGGCCAGGACAGCGTCACAATGGAGTGGCAACTCGTTCTTGATTGACCCGGACAAATCCCCGCGCCGGCCACCCACCACCTCGCAAAAAGGGAATCCACCATACTTGTCATTCCCGTGAAGACGGGAATCCAGTAGACAGACAGTCGCTTGCGACACCATATTTCACCGGATGCCGGGCCAGGCACGGCATGATGAAGGAAGATATTGTTTCGTCATATCCATGTCATTTAACTTTCGCCGGAATGTCACGGAAACATCGCCGGATTGTCATATAAGCCTTTCAGAATATCCCACGGTAAGTTGACTTAACGAGTTACCGCGGCCGAGGGCCCGTTCATACATATCTTCAACCAGTCAGTCCCTGCGGGGTTGTCTGGCTGATGACTTTACCGGTCACGAGTGATTAATAATGAAAAGAACTGACTACCTGGCATCAAGACTGATTGGCGTGATTTTTCTGTTATGCGTCGCTACTCATGCGTTTGCATTTGACGAACTGGTGGTTTATGTGTTCAAGGATGGCGCCGCGGGGAGCGGGCTCACGGTAGTGCTGGATGGGGAAACCGAGGAAACGACCGGTATCGACGGGGCGGCTTATTTCGATATGGTCCCCGGGGCGCACGCCCTGCAGATCCTGGAAAACGGCAACCAACTTCACAGTTTTCGCATCAATTATGCACTGGGACAGTATACGGATGTCAGCGTAACACTGGGCCCCGGCGACCCGGACGTTACCATGGAATCCTATTATGAAACGGAAACCCCGGGGGACCGCGCCAAGGCGCCCAGGGCGGTGCTGGAAGGCAGGGTCACATCCTTTGGAACCCCGGTAGCCGGCGCTGAAATCACCGTGGAGGGCGAGGACGTCCAGGTATGGTCGGATGAAGGAGGACGCTACCGCCTGGAACTGCCGCGCGGCATCTATAACCTGGAGATAACCCACCCCGAGTACCGCGACCGTTCGATCAGCGCCATGCGCCTGGTGGCCAACGTGGCCAGGTCCGCCGATTTCGGTCTCACCCAGGATGCCGCCGGCGTGATGGAGGAAGTGGTCGTGCTGGGCGCCTACCGGCCGGAGGGCATGGAACTGGTGGAACGCGATACGGTCAACGTGGTGGATACGCTGGGAATTGAAGACCTGGCCCGTTTCGGCGATACCGA
>CAYOEQ010000414.1:0-2031 GCA_964402775.1 uncultured Enterobacteriaceae bacterium | reverse complement strand
ATCGTCTTTTTTTTCGGGTGCTGGATATAACGGGGCACATGGTGCGACGCCCGTAACAAAAACGTGTACGGCCCGGGCGTCAGGCGTTTCATCAACCGGAACGCGGTATTGTCCGTCCTTGCCAGGGAGCCCACGACAGTCATTGATGAGCACAATAATGTAAAATTGTGTTTCTGGTTCAACCGGCGTATGGAGAGTATTCTTTCGAAAGCACTTTTTTTATCCGGCAGGCAGCCCAGGGCATAACACGAGTCGGTGGGATAGGCTATCACCCCGCCCTGCTGCAGGATCAGCGCAGCCTGGTTCAACAAACGCACTTGTGGATTGTCCGGGTGGATTTTAAAATACTGCGCCATACATCGGCTATGATATCGATAATATGAAATTTTTCCTGGACTTTTTGCCCGGACTGGCCTTCCTGGTTGCCCTTTTCATCCCCGAAAACAGGCAGGAAGGAATCTACCTGGCGACTAAAGTCCTGATTGCAACATCGTTTTTGCAGATTTTCCTGGGCTGGTTGATTACCAGGAAAATAGAAAAACAATACGTCGTCATTTTCCTGGTGGTACTCGTGCTGGGCAGCGCAACCCTGATGCTGAGGGATGAGCGATTTATCAAGTGGAAACCTACCGTGGTATTCTGGATTTTCTCCCTTGCGTTCCTGCTGAGCGATTACATCGGCAGACGCAACCTGACGGAGCGGCTGATGGGACAGGTGTTCAATGCGCCGCAGACCGTCTGGCGCCAGGCCAATTTATCCTTTGTGGCCTTCTTCCTGCTTTGCGGCTTTATCAATTTATTTGTCGCCTGGAATTTCAGCACCGAGGCATGGGCCACGTTCAAACTGCTTGGTTTCCTGGTGTTGAATATCGTTTACCTGGCCGGCCTGGTCATGTTCCTGTCCCGTTACGCCATCGAGCAACCCCGGTCCGGCGAGGATTGACGTGAACAGAATCGAGACCATCAGGTCGAAACTGCAGCAGGCCCTGGCGCCTGAACACCTGGAAATCATCGATGACTCCCACCTGCATGCCGGGCATGCCGGCGCCGCGGGCGGGGCCGGCCACTATACCGTCCGCATCGTCAGTTCCCGCTTTCAGGGTCACTCGACCATTGAACGTCACCGCCTGGTGTACCAGGCGGTCAGCGACATGATGCCGGAAGAAATCCACGCATTAAGCATCAGGGCGCGCGCACCGGAAGAAGAAAAATCAGAGAACAACCAGACATAAGACCGTTTTTGAAGTGGCCGGGAGGGAAATACCGGCTTCTTGGCAGGATACGCGGAGTCCTGCGGCCGGCGAACCGGCTGATAGAACCGTTTGTCGGGTCGGGCGCGGTGTTTCTCAATGCCGACTACGATGCATACCTGCTCGCGGACGCCAACCCGGACCTGATTGGTCTGTACAGCCGGCTACTTGAAGAAGGAACCGCTTTCATAAGCTATTGCAGCAGGTTCTTTATCGACAGGACTAATAGCCGTGAGTACTATTATGCCTATCGTAAGGAATTTAACAAAACCCGTAACGCCCGAAGGAAATCGGCGCTGTTCCTGTACCTCAACAGGCATGGTTACAACGGTTTATGCCGCTACAACTCCAAGGGCGGGTTCAATACACCGTTCGGACGCTATGCCAGACCCTACTTCCCGGAAAAAGAAATGCTGGCATTCGTCCGGCGCGCCGGCAAGGTCACCCTGCTGCAGCAGGACCCTTTCGACGCGACCATGGCAGTCGCTCAACCCGGCGATGCAGTGTATTGCGACCCGCCGTATGTCCCCTTGTCGGATACCGCGCATTTCACCGATTACCACACGGGCGGTTTCACCTGGGATGACCATGTGCGGCTGGCGAACATCGCCTGCGAACTGGCGGATAACCGGGTACAGGTTGTCATTTCAAACCACGATACCGTAGAGATACAGGATTTATACATGGCCCGGGGCGCGCGGATTTCCCGGTTCAAGGTCAGGAGAAACATCAGCAGAGACGGAAACAACCGCAGGGAAGTCGGCGAACTGCTTGCTGTTTT
>CAYOEQ010000413.1:0-2032 GCA_964402775.1 uncultured Enterobacteriaceae bacterium | reverse complement strand
GATCGCGGACGCGAAGACAAAGCGCGGGGTCATCATCTACCTGTACGGCAACGGCAAGGGCAAAAGCAGTTCCGCGTTCGGCACCCTGGCGCGGAGCCTGGGTCACGGCAAAAAAGGCGCCGTGGTGCAATTCATCAAGGGGAAATGGAAGACCGGGGAACAGGCGATATTCAGACAACTTGGCGTGAAACACCTGGTCATGGGAACCGGGTTTACCTGGGACACCCAGGACCGGGAGAAGGATATCGCCGCTGCCGAGGCGGTCTGGAGCAAGGCGGTTCCCCTGTTCCGGGACCCTGCTTACGATATTATCGTCCTGGACGAGATAACCTATATGTTCAAGTACGGTTACCTGTCAGCAGCGGACGTCGGCGAGGTCCTGCTGGCCCGTCCGGAAAAACAGAACGTCATCGTCACCGGCAGGGACCCGATACCGGAACTGCTGGAGATTGCCGATACCATCAGTGAGGTCAGGGAAATCCGCCATGCCTTCCATCACGGCATAAAGGCGCAGAAGGGAATAGAATTTTAAGCCGACCCCAGGATCTTGTTGGGGACGGACTTAAGTCCGTCCCCGGATAGGGTTTTAAGCCGAACCCAGCATCTCCCGGGCATGGTCGCGAGATTGCCGTGAAATCTTGATGCCGCCCAGCATGCGGGCGATTTCTTCAACCCGCTGTTCGTCGTTCAGTTCATGAACCAGGGTCGCGGTCGTTTTTTTATCGGAGGTTTTTGTTACCCTGTAGTGGTTGTCCCCCTGTGAAGCCACCTGCGGCAGGTGGGTGACGCACAGGATTTGCCGGTCCTGCGAGAGCCTGTGCAACAGGTTGCCGACGATTTCCGCGATGCCGCCCGCAATCCCCGCGTCCACTTCGTCGAATATCATGGTCGCCGCGCTGCTGTCCCGGTTTACGCTGACCTGGACCGCCAGGCTGATTCGTGAGAGTTCCCCGCCGGAGGCAACTTTTCTCAACGGCAGCAACGCCTGTCCGGGGTTGGCGGAAACGAGGAATTCCACCTGGTTGTTCCCGTTTCTGTGGGGTTTCAGGTCCGGGCCCGGGGTGACGTTTATATGAAAGGCGCCTTCCGGCATGCCGAGGGCGCGTATTCTTTCGCTGATTTGAGTTGCCATCACGGCCGCGCACCGGCGCCGTTGTTCGCTCAACTCATCCGCGGCGGATCGGTATTCCTCCAGCGCCCGCTGCTGTTCCTGTTCGAGTTCCGCCAGCCGTGTGCGAATGTGTTCCATGTCGGCCAGTTGCTGCGTTATCGATTGCTGGTGCGCGTACAGTTGTTGCGGTTGCACCCGGTGCTTGCGGGCCATATCGTGCAACTTCCCCAGGCGCTGTTCCACCTGGTGCAGGCGCTCGGGGTCCTGGTCCAGCCTGCCCGGGTAAGACCGCAATTCGTCGGCCGCCTCGGCAATGTGCACGGACGCATTCTCCAGCAGTGCGTTGACGCCGGCCAGTCCGGAATCAAAGCGCTCGAGGGCTGCCAGTTCCTTTTTCACGGCATTGATGCCGTCGTTTACCGACTGCTCGCCGCTGTATAAACCGTCCAGGGCCTGGCGGGTCGTTTCCAGCAGGGTGTTTATGTTGGACAGGCGTTTGTATTCATTTTCCAGCCGCTCCAGTTCATTCTCTTCCAGTTCAAGCGCCTGTAATTCATGCGCCTGGTACCTGAGCAGGGATATTCGGTCGCCGGCTTCTCCGTCGGGTTCGACCAGCGAACGCAACTCCCGGTTTACCGCATCCCATTTTTCATACGCCCTGCTTACCTGAAGCGCTATGTTGCCGTAGTCCCCGAAGCCATCCAGCAAATCTCTTTGCTCGTCTCTTTTCAACAGCCTCTGGTGTTCGTGTTGCCCATGGATATCGATTAACAGCGAACCCGCGTCGCGCAGCAGTTGCAGCGGCACGGCAGTGGTGTTGATATAGGCTCGCGAAGGCCCGTCCCTGTTGACGGTCCGGCGCAGCAGCAATTCGTTATCCGCGACGCTTATGGACTGCTCATCCAGTAACTGCAGTAACTG
>CAYOEQ010000412.1:0-2038 GCA_964402775.1 uncultured Enterobacteriaceae bacterium | reverse complement strand
TTGAATTAATCCAATCAGGTGGAATTCTGATCTGGCCGCTGCTGCTGTGCTCGGTCATCTCGCTGGCGATCATCGGTGAACGGTTCTGGTCGCTGCAGAAAAAGCGCATTATCCCGGAAGACCTGGTTAAAACGGTGTGGGAGTGGAACAGGATGGGCTTCCTTGACGAGCACCATATAGAAACGTTGAGGAGGGGATCCCCGCTGGGGCGCATCCTCGCCGCCGGCCTGATCAACAGGAAGCGCGACCGGGAAGTGATGAAGGAAAGCATAGAGGAAGTGGGGCGCCATGTGGCCCATGACCTGGAACGGTTCCTGAACACCCTGGGCACCATTGCCTCCATATCACCGCTGCTGGGATTGCTGGGCACGGTTGTCGGCATGATTAAAGTCTTTGCCGTCATCACCGCGCAGGGGGTGGGCGACCCGAGCGTACTGGCCGAAGGCATTTCCGAAGCGTTGATCACCACGGCCGTGGGCCTGACCGTGGCCATCCCGTCGTTGATGTTTTACCGTTATTTCCGCGGCAGGGTCGATGAACTGGTGGTGACCATGGAACAGGAGTCCCTGAAACTGGTCGAGGTCATCCATGGGGAGAGAGAGTGAATTTTCGCTCACAACGCCACAGCGAGACCGACATCAACATCACCCCGTTGATCGACGTGGTGTTCCTGCTGCTGATCTTCTTCATGGTTTCAACGACCTTCGAGCGCGAGTCGGAGATCAGGATCGCCCTGCCGGAAGCCTCGGAAGAGCAGGTAGAGGCCCGGGATGACATCATCCTGGTCGCTATCGATGCCGATGAACAGGTGTATATCGGCGATGAACCCCTGGCGGACACGGCAATTGCGACGATCGGCGCGGCGCTGAAGGAGCAGGCGGACAGGTTGTCCGATGCGCCGGTGGTTATCCGCGCCGATGCCGGCGTCAGCCACCAGGCGGTGATCAAGGTGATGGATGCCGCCAGGCAATCCGGACTGGTCAATATCACGTTTGCGACGCGGGTTCTTGATGAGTAACCGGGCCAGGTCGCACGATGTGAACATTATGCCGCTCCAGTTCCGTATCGAGGCGCTGTGGTATGGGAGCCATCCGTTGGCGCTGCTGCTGGCGCCGTTGAGCTGGCTGTACCTGTCGGCGCTGGCCTGCCGCAGGTTCATGTATACGGCCGGTATCCTGCCTGTGACCAGGCTTCCCGTACCGGTAATCGTCGTGGGCAACCTCACGGTCGGCGGGACCGGAAAAACCCCGCTGGTCATCTGGCTGGCCCGTTACCTGCAAACCCTGGCATATAAACCGGGTATCGTCAGCAGGGGCTATGGGGGCGCGGCGCAGTCGCAGGCGCGACGGGTCGAACCCGGCAGCGATCCGGCCCTGGTGGGCGATGAGCCGGTATTACTGGCGCAGCGGACCGGGTGCCCGGTTGCGGTGGCGCCGGACCGGGTCAAAGCCGCCCGGGCGCTGCTGCGGCAAACGGATTGCGATATCCTGCTCAGCGACGACGGCCTGCAGCATTCCTCCCTCGCCAGGGATGTTGAAATCGTGGTTGTGGACGGCGTGCGCCGCTTCGGCAACGGCCGCTGTCTGCCCGCCGGCCCGTTACGCGAACCGCCTGCGCGCCTGGATACGGTGGACCTGGTCGTGGCCGGGGGCCGTGCGGCAGGAGACGAATATCTTATGGAATATACCGGCCTGCCGGTGAAATCCCTGGATGGCGGGCAGGAAAAGGAACTGGCCGGGTTCGCGGAGCAGACCGTACATGCGGTCGCCGCCATCGGCAATCCCGGGCGATTCTTTTCCACGTTGCGCCGGAACGGTATCGAAATAGAAGAACACGCGTTTCCCGATCATCATGTTTTCAGGCGCTCCGACCTGGAATTCGGTGACGCCGGCGCCGTGCTGATGACGGAAAAAGACGCGGTCAAGTGCCGGCGCTTCGGGCTGAAGAATGCCTGGTATGTGCCGGTGGACGTGAGACTGCCCAAAACGTTTGAACGCAAGCTCAAAGATCTGCTGGAGGAAGTGGGACATGGATAAGA
>CAYOEQ010000411.1:0-2050 GCA_964402775.1 uncultured Enterobacteriaceae bacterium | reverse complement strand
AGTGACAGTACAAGTCGGAGATAAAGCCCCCGCGGGGCGGTTTCACGTAATCAATGCAGACGGGCCGGGCTCGGTAAGCACCGATGAATTGTTCGGCGGCAAAAAAGTCGTGGTTTTTTCGGTGCCGGGCGCGTTCACCCCGACCTGTTCGAAAGAACACCTGCCGGGATTCATCGAGAATGCAGACGCCATCAGGGCAAAGGGTGTGGACACCATCGCCTGCATGGCGGTCAACGACATGTTCGTCATGGACGCCTGGGGCGCGAGCGCCGGCGCCGGCGACAAGGTGTTGATGCTGGCCGACGGCAACGGCACCTACACCGCGGCGCTTGGGCTGGAGCTTGACGGTTCCGGTTTCGGCCTGGGCACCCGGGGCCAGCGCTTCGCCATGGTGGTGGAGGACGGCACCATTACCCAGCTCCACGTCGAAGCGCCCATGGAGTTCAAGGTCAGTTCGGCGGAGAATATCCTGGCGAACCTGTAGCAACACGGTTAATTACGACGTTTTAAGTTTTCTGCATTGCCGTTCAACTACCTGTTGTACACGCTGCAGCGCGGGATAGTCGCCGTGTTTTTGCTGGAATGATTCAATAGCCGGGCCGATTTCTTCCCGAATCTGCTCTGTTATTTCGCTAACAAGTGTTTGCAGGTACCCGAATTTGATGTCCAGTGCCGCCGCCAGTTTTTGCCAATGAACTGTTTGAATGTTCCCCGGTATGTGCTCCCCGCCGATGGCCAGTGCGAGTTTCGGGTCAATTCGCTCGATGGCCCGTGTACAGACCAGGTCGTAGAAAGGGGCCAGCCGGATAGCGCCGTCCTTATGGTAGAGCAGTGACAGGTTCTTGGCGTGGCCGTCTGAGTTGCCGGCAAGGTAGTTGAATATCTGCCAGCGCAGCAGTTGCTCGGCATCCAGAGCGGGTTCTGTAGAAACCTCTCTGAGCAACCGGAAACACTCGCTGAAACTGACGCCGCCGTCCGTCTCGTACTTGCGCTCTCTGCCAACCCCCAATGCCTGACAGAAGTCTTCCTGGTGCAACCGGCGCACCTCGCCGCCGGTTGTGCTCTCGCGATCGTAACGTTTAATGACCAGGTACTCGTGTGCATGCTCATTAACGTGCAGGTAGTGAAACTCGACTGAAGCCGTATCTAAACCGACCCGCCGCGCCAGGTCCGTCAATACCGCCTCATACGCGGGCACATGCCGATAGTCGGTCATTGCAAATTTGAGGATATGACTTGATGGGGCCTCCCCTTGCGATAAATGGAATTGACTGCCGCGGAGCAGGACCGGACATTTTTCCTGGGCGCCGGCCAGGGAAAGTCGCGGGAAATGGGATGCGGTCATTCCGCTACGGGGAGCGGCATAGATTTGCCCTTTGCGGAGGATCAGGTCCCGGAACGACTCCCCTGTCAATTCCTGATAAACCTCCCCGGCATCCGGCTCGCGATCATCCGGCAGGATTGACAGCGCACCGGCGCATTCTCCTCCGATCGCCCTCAGCAGGTCAAAATCCGAGTCCGGTATTTTCAGGTCGCGCATAATACGTTCCCTTACCCGCCCTTCAGGCAGCAGGTTGGCAAAGAAACGGTGGGCAAGGGCGTCTTCGGGCTGATAAGGGTCGGCGTTCAGCGGCATTGATATGGAAATAGCGAAACCATTACTGCCGGACAGCCAATCGTCACAATATTGAAAACCTATCTGGTTTGTTGCGTTGCGCCGGAGGAAACCGACCAGCCGATCTTCATGCCATAGGTGGAGAGTGTCAGGATCGGTCATCTGGCGTATTCGATGCCTGGCGCAGGACGCCCCGTGGCGCTATATACACGTCCAGACCCATTGTATTCAGGGTGCCCAGGACCTTGCCGATTTCTGCCGTGGGTTTGCCGTTTTCAAAGTCGGAAAGAAATCCTATGCTGATGTTGCCTAAACCAGCCACCCTGACCTGAGTCAAGCGGCGGGATTTTCTATGCCGGCGGACCGCCTGCCCAAGTTCGGCAGGAGTTCGGACCTGCTGGAGTTCAGGAAATATTTCTGCCATATCAAACTCTG
>CAYOEQ010000410.1:0-2068 GCA_964402775.1 uncultured Enterobacteriaceae bacterium | reverse complement strand
ATAGAGCAGTATTCGAGCCGAGGTCGTCAAGGGGCGTGGACGGACATTTATGCGTTAGGTGGGGTGTGTTATCGGGCGTTGACGGGTCAGGTGCCGGATGATGCGACGGATAGGATGCGGGATGATCCGTTGATTCCGGTATCACAGAGATGTGCGAGTCGGGCAAGTGGTGCTTTTTTGTCGGCGATCGATGCGGCGTTGTTGGTGGATGAGGGGGATCGTCCGCAAAGTATTGGGGCTTGGCGGACGGCGTTAGAGGCTGGTTCGGCCTCGTCGCAAGAGCGTCGCCAAGAGGAGGAAAGGCAGGGCACAAATTTACCGCCCCGACGGATCGACGTATTAATCTCGCAGAAAGAGCATCGCCAAGAGAAAACGCCAAGGCGTAGGGGGCAGCACGCGCAGTTCCGCCGCCTCTCTGATGGTGCCAATAAGTCGAGTAGCGAGGAGAGTATAGGTTGTGTTGCGAAGAGTTTTGTGGGTATGGGGATCTTAGCTTTGATCAGCCTTCTTAGCTGTTGACGGCCAGTTTGAACATACACGGAGAGGCTATGTAATGAACAGTACCTATCTTCATCGCGCATTTAGTAGGGGCTTGGTTCCTTTGCTCAAGTCCTGTCTCGACGCAAATATATGTCGATGCTGTTGCTGAAAACATATGGCGAGACACCACTGCACTTTGTAGTGCGGCGTAATGCTTCTGGGACGACCGAGGTGTTCATCGTTACGGTGCCCGAAAGTAAAATAAGCTGATTTTTGAACCAATTGGAGATGATATGAGCGAAGAGCACCATCCTCTTCACGCCTTGCCCCAAGGCCATCGGCTGCAAGAATACGAACTGGTGCGCGTGTTAGGTTTCGGCGGCTTTGGTATGACCTATCTGGGCTTTGACCACAACTTGGACAAAGCTGTCGCCATCAAGGAATACTTACCCTCTGACATCGCCACCCGCACCGCCGACCGCAGTATCGCCCCGCAAGCTAGCGAATTTCGCGACGACTTCCAGTGGGGTTTGGAGCGTTTCTTGGACGAAGCACGCACCTTAGCTCGTTTCGACCATCGTCACATCATTAAAGTACATCGTTTCTTTGAGGCACATGGTACGGCGTATATCGTGATGGAGTATGCCGAAGGCGAGACCTTATCGGCGTATTTCGAACGCAAGGGGACGTTGAGTGAAACTGAACTCAAAGGGATACTGTATCCGCTGTTGGATGGTTTAGAGGTGGTGCATGGGGCTGATTTTCTGCATCGGGACATCAAGCCGGGCAACATTGTCCTACGCGCAGAGGATGGATCTCCGGTGTTGTTGGACTTTGGCGCAGCGCGTCAGGCGATCGGAGCGAAAAGTCGCTCGGTTACGTCGATTGTGACGCCGGGATATGCGCCGATAGAGCAGTATTCGAGTCGGGGTCGTCAGGGTGCGTGGACGGACATTTATGCGTTAGGTGGGGTGTGCTATCGGGCATTGACGGGCCAGGTGCCGGATGATGCGACGGACAGGATGCGGAATGATCCGCTGATTCCGGTATCGCAGCGGTGTGCGGGCCAGGCGAGTGGTGCATTTTTGTCGGCGATCAATGTGGCGTTGTCAGTGGATGAGGGAGATCGCCCGCAGAGTGTTGGAGCTTGGCGTGAGGCGATGGAAGCGGCGGAAGTGGCGGGTGATTTGGCAGAAGCCCAAAAGGATGAGGTGGATGACGCGACAATAGTGAGGCATGTGGATCAGGACGTGCCACCATCGAAGCCGCAGAAACAGCGTCAGGAACCGGCGGCGTTGGAGAAGCAGCGTCAGGAACCGGCGGCGTTGGAGAAGCAGCGTCAGGAAAAGGCATTTGTCGCAGAGGTGGGACGCCTGCCACATCCGAGGGGGATGAACAAAGGTGAGACCGACCTATGCATTGCAGCGAGACTGAACTTGCCTCTGGTGACTATATCCCTGCTCAATCAGGGGGCCGATGTCCACGCCAAAGACAACGATGGCCGGACGCCGCTGCACGTTGCAGCGGTAGTGGATGCTTCTGCGACGGCCGAGGTCTTGCTCAATCAAGGAGCCGATGTCCACGCCAA
>CAYOEQ010000409.1:0-2088 GCA_964402775.1 uncultured Enterobacteriaceae bacterium | reverse complement strand
CCCACCAGCGGGACCGGGTTCTTGTCGATGAAGACATGCATCCGTTGTATATACAGTTCATCGGTCTGGGGAATTTTGGTATGTATGGTAACGGGGGCGAGCGTTGCATCTTCCGCCGCATACGGCACTCTTATCTCCAGAACGCTCTGCTCGGCGTCTTCAATGATTTCCCGGTCCTGGAAGGCTGCATGGCGTGAGTTCTCCTCCCAGGCCTGGTCCGACAGTTTCTGCCGCCAGTCAGGAGGCATTACGTCCGCCAGCGCTGCTGGCGCCCAGATGAGTATCAGTGCAACATATATGAGCGTTTTTATGGTTGTGTTCAACATACGTCCCTCCATAAATTCCCGGAGTTAATCAAGGTGACTGATTTTATCCCCCGAAGTATACAATATCGACAATATTATTTCCATATTTTACGGATCAGGGGAAAGATTGAGAAAAATGCTTGACATCTTCTTCAATTAAGGTGAAATATACGGTTTGTGAGGAAAAGTACTTGCTTATTGCATGAATATTTCCTATATTTGACTTGCTACGATATTGTGATAATATCCACAGTCATAATAAGAGCAAAAAAACAAAATACAATTTATAATAAAGATTGACGCGGGCATGTTAACGCCCCGATAATTCAACTCTCAGCTATCTTTCATGATCTCGAGATAGCGGGGAGGTCAATAAAATCGAGATCAAAATTGTTAATTAGCAATAAGAGGAGGAGGTCATGAGTAAATTTTCCTTCAGTAAATGGATAATTGTCCCTCTTGCCCTGTTCATGTCTTTATCGGTTTTCGCCAATGATGGCGTCAGGGAACTGATGAAAGACCCGAACTATTGGGTATATCCGGGAGGCAATTACAACAACTGGCGTTATTCTGAACTGGATCAGATTAACAGCGGTAACGCCGGTGACCTGGTGGCTGCGTGGACGTTCTCGACGGGACGCCTGCAAGGTCATGAGGGAGGTCCGTTGGTCCTGCCGCCCAGTGAAACGGGCCTGGCCACAGACCATCTGTATATTCACGCATCATTCCCGAATGATGTCTTCGCCATCGATCTCGAGACCCTGGAAATCACCTGGGACTTCGTGCCGGCACAGGACGAGGAAGCAACCGTTCCCAAGATGTGTTGCGACATCGTGAACCGCGGCCTTGGCTACAGCATGGGGCAGATCTACCTGCAGGCGGCCGACAGCACCTTGTATGCCTTGAACCCGAAGGACGGCAGCATTGTCTGGCAGACAAAGAACGGCGCCGATATCCCTGACGACAAGGTCGGCCACGATACCGGTGGCAGAGGTTACGGCCCGCATAACGGCATGACCAACACCAACGCCCCGCACCCGATTAAGGACAAGGTCTTTACCGGTTGCTCCGGCGCCGAGTTTGGCGTGCGCTGCTGGTTTGCCGCTTTCAACGCGAGCGACGGCAGCCTGGCATGGCGTGCGTTCAGCATGGGTCCGGACGAGGATATCCTGTTTGACGAGAATACCACGTCCATGGGCCAGCCGGTCGGCGCGGATTCTTCCCTGAAGACCTGGTGTGCGTTCGACGCCGAAGTCAGCACCGGCAAGAGCTCCTGGGGCGAGATGGCCCTGCGCGCCAATTCTGCGGAAGAGCGTCTCTGTAAGGAGACTTCCGACCAGTGGGTGATCGGCGGCGGTTCCGTATGGGGCTGGTGGCCTGCCGATTTCGATGAGAACCTGGTGTTCTACGGCAACGGCAACCCCGGCACCTGGAACCCGGTCGTGCGTCCCGGCGACAACAAGTGGTCCATGACCATTTTTGCCCGCGACATCGACACCGGCATAGCCCGCTGGGCTTACCAGATGACGCCCCACGACGAGTGGGACTATGATGGCGTCAACGAGATGATCCTGGCCGAACTGGATGTTGGCGGCACCATGACGCCGGCCCTGGTTCACTTCGACCGTAACGGTTTCGGTTATACCATGAACCGCAAGACCGGCGAACTGCTGGTAGCGGAGAAGTATGATCCGGCCGTCAACTGGGCAACCCATGTTGACCTGAAGACGGGTTATCCCCAGGTCGTCAATGAGTTCAGCACCCACTACAACGGCCAGGACGT
>CAYOEQ010000408.1:0-2100 GCA_964402775.1 uncultured Enterobacteriaceae bacterium | reverse complement strand
CCGTTCACGTACGTCGAGATCGCGAGGTCATGGGGGTCGGAGATTTCTTCCGGTTCCACTATATATGGGCCGACCGGGCCGTACCCGTCCAGGCACTTGGTGGTAACGGGGGGCCTGAAATAGCTGTCCTCCGCCAGGCTGAAGTCATTGTAGATGGTGTAGCCGCCGACATAATCGAACCCCTGTTCCCGCGATACCCTGCTCGCGGTCCGGCCAATCACGAACCCCAGTCCCGCTCCGGTGTAGATGCGGTCCACCCCGTCCGGGCACGGTATCTCGTCCAGGTGTCCCGCCAGCGTATTTTGGGGCTTGATGAAAAACACCGGTTGGCGCGGTGGTTCCTTGTATGGCGGGCGGCTGAAAGTATCCGCCAACTGCTCGTAATGTCCGGCGTAATTCAGCGCGACACAGGCCACCGGCTGATCGGTAACGGGCTGCAACCGGGTGCCGGCCAGTCCCAGGGTATTGCCGTCCAGGCGGATGAGGGCCTGCTCATCGACCGTGGCCTCACGCAATGCTCCATCCGTGTTAACCCTGATTTTTATCATCCCTGACACTTTCGGCGAGTTGCTGCGCGCTGTTGGCAAGCAGCAGCGTATCCGCGCCGATGCCGATCATATTGGCGCCGTGGTCGCGGTAATCCTGTATGTGGACCGGATCCAGGGCAAGTACGCCCGCCGCCTTGCCTGCCGCCCGGGTCTTGCGCAACACTTCCCGTATCACCTTGACCACGTCCGGATGGCGGGGGTTGCCGATATGGCCCATGGACGCGGACAGGTCGGATGGGCCGACGAATATACCGTCGATGCCTTCGACCTCCAGTATTCCCGGCAGCGCCCGGACTGCGCGCCCGGTCTCTACCTGGGCGAGCAGGCAGATCTGTTCGTTTGCCTTGTGCAGGTAACCCGGTATCCTGGTCCAGCGCGCCGCCCTGGCCAGGGCCGTGCCCAGTCCGCGCACACCCGCGGGAGGGTAGCGTACCGAGCGCACCAGTTCCACCGCCTGCTCTGCCGATTCAACCATGGGCACCACCAGGGACTGCACGCCGGTATCCAGGAGTTGTTTCAGTACATTACGGTCATCGGATACCGGACGCACGATGGCCGATACCTCATAGGCTGCGATAGTCTGCAGGTGGCGCAGCACCGCAGGCAGGTCGAACGGACCGTGCTCGGTGTCAACGACCAGCCAGTCAAAGCCGGCGCCCGCGCAGATCTCCGCGCAGGTGGTATCCGGCAATCCCAGAAAGAGGCCGTATTGCGTCTCGCCTGCGGCGAGTGCCTGTTTCAGGCGGTTAACGGGTAATTCCATTGATTTCTCCTGTAGGATATATGGGGTCAGAGTAAAATTATTTATTCATTACCTGAATCGGCAGTCGATAGTGCCCTGGTTGCCATAGTCGGCGCGGAATACATCGCCCGGGCGGACCAGTACGGGCCGGGTGAACGAGCCGGACAGCAGTACCTGGCCGGGTTCCAGCGCGATGCCGTGGGGCGCGAAGCGCCTGGCAATCCAGACTATGCCGTTGGCGGGGTGGTCCAGCACGCCTGCGGCCAGGCCGGTCTCCTCCACCACGCCGTTGCGGTACAGCACCGCGCCGCACCAGCGCAGGTCCACTTTGTCCGGCTCGATGCGCTGTTCACCGAGAATGACGCCGGCGCTTGCCGCGTTATCGGAGATGGTGTCCTGTATCCTGCGCACGTAACCGTGGTCGGGGTCGACCCGGTAGGTGCGGGCCGCGATGAGTTCCAGGGCCGGTATCACGTAATCGGTCGCCTGCATGACATCGTCAAGGGTCACGTTTTCCCCGGCCAGGCGGTCCTTGAGGACAAACGCCAGTTCGACCTCTATCCTGGGATCTGTAAAATCCGCCGCGTCAATCACGGCCCCGTTCGCAAAAAACATGTCATCCAGCAGGGTCCCGTAATCGGGCTCGTCGATGTGCATGGTCATCTGCATGGCGCGGGAGGTGAGACCGATTTTATATCCCCTGATCTCGCGGCCCTCGGCCTGTTTCAGCGCCATCCACTGCGCCTGGATCCGGTAGGCGTCATCCAGGCTCATGTCCGGGTGTTCCAGGGTGACTGCCCGCGCCTGACT
>CAYOEQ010000407.1:0-2102 GCA_964402775.1 uncultured Enterobacteriaceae bacterium | reverse complement strand
ACACCCTGGGCTCCAAGTCTTCCCACATCGATACCAGCAACGCATCGATTGAACTCAAGGTATTGATAGAACAGATGCGCGAGCAGGTCCAGAACATCGAATGACGCCCCATAAAGTTTTGCCGGCGCTGGCAGCGTTCCTGCTGTTGTTCAGCGGGACAACATACGTCACCGCCCAGGACAGGCTGCCGTTGACCCTGGAAAGCATTTTTGCCGGCAGTGATTTTGACAACCGTTTGCCGCAAAACATCCAGTGGCATAACGACTCAAAGCGTTTCACCTTCACAAGAACCAACCCGGATACCGGCCTGCTTGATATCCATGAATACGACGTTGCCGCCGGCGCTTCCCGGTTGATCATTGCCGGGGATGCGCTCCGGTACGGGAATGAACCGGTCAGGTTGAGCAGTTGCCGCTGGTCCGCCGATCAGCGTTACCTGCTGCTGGCAGGCCCGGCCAGGGTGACCTGGGACGGCAGGAACGAAGCGGCTTATTACATCTACGAACCGGACAGTGGGGAGCTCTGGCCGCTGGCCGAAAACAACCCGCGCCTGCTCAACGTGCAGATCTCGCCGGACGGCGCGCGCGTGGGGTACGTGCTGGACAACAATATTTACGTAGCGGAATTTGGCAATCGGACCACCCGCGCGGTTACTACGGACGGCGATGCCAACGTCTTCAACGGCTATTTTGACTACGGCAGCAGGATGTTCGGCGCCGGGCAGGCCTGGTCGTGGTCGCCGGACGGGAAGAAGCTCGCGTTCTGGAGGATGGATGTCACCGATGTGAAAGTATTCTACATGGTGGATGAACTGGGCAAGTACAATACCGTCCGCCCGCTGAAATACCCGAATACCGGCGAGCGCCTCGCAGCCACCCGGATAGGCGTGTTCGACCTGGAAAGCGGCCGCACGGCCTGGATGGATACCGGCGGCAACCCCGATGATTATATCCCAAGGGTCAACTGGACGAAATCATCTGATCGGCTTGCCATCCAGAGTCAGGCCAGAGACCACGATGAGCTTGTACTGCTGCTTGCCGATACCGCCACCGGCAAAACCGGAGCCATTATCAGGGATACCGATCCGGCCTGGGTGGAGGTCACGAATGATCTGCTGTTTTTCAAGCACCGGGAACGCTTCGTCTGGACCTCGGAGAAAAGCGGGTATCGCCATGCCTACCTGTACGACTACGATGGAAATGAAGTGCAGTTGACCCGCGGAGACTGGGAAATCTCCGCGCTCATCGCTGTTGATGAGCGCGCGGGCTGGCTGTATTTCTACGCGAAGAAGGATTCATTCATCGATCAGCATGTGTACAGGGTGAAGCTCGACGGTTCGAAGCTGGAAAGGCTGACGCACAGGCCGGGCTGGCATGAGTGGCAGTTTTCGCCGGACCGGCGGTTGGTGATCGAGACCCGGTCGGATGCCGGCACACCGCCCGGCATGACCCTGCGCAAGGCGAATGGTGAGGAAATCGGTGTGCTCGAAGCAGGCAGTTCGGCTGCAATAGACAAGTACACAATACCCCGTGCGGAATTCATCAAGGTGGAAACCGGTGACGGCATACTGATAGACGGCTACATGATTAAGCCGCCGGATTTTGATCCCGGTAAAAAATATCCCGTCATAGGTCACGGCTACGGCAACGCCGGGTCGCAGGTGGTGGTCAACAGGTGGGTGACGTCTCCGTGGCAGCGTAATACGAAGCAGGATCTCTGGCACCGCTACATGGCCGCACAGGGCTATATCATCTTCGCCGTGGACAACCGCACTACTGCCGGGAGGGGCAAGGCGGCGAAAAACCTGACTTACGGGCACTACGGGAAATACGCCGTCCTCGACTACCTTGAAGGCGTCAACTACCTGAAATCATTGCCTTACATTGACGCTGAGAGACTCGGCTTCTGGGGATGGAGCGGCGGCGGTTACCTGGCAGCAGCGCTGATGACCAAGGGCGCGCCTCATTTCAAGACCGCGGTCAGCGTTGCGCCGGTGATCGACCTGAACCGCTACCAGGCCTACGGGGTGGAACGCTGGATGGATTCCTACGAAAACAATCCGCAGGGTTACTACGAGGTAAACCTGATGAACTTCGCGGACA
>CAYOEQ010000406.1:0-2105 GCA_964402775.1 uncultured Enterobacteriaceae bacterium | reverse complement strand
GTTTTCCCTCGGGCACGGGAATGCCGTACTCCGAAAAAAGAATTTTTGCCTGGTACTCATGCAGGTTCATTTCCTGTATTCTCCTGTTGACGTTGTCAGTGTATGACGGGCGGTACTCTTTCCAGGTGATATTGTCATGTTCAGCGGGTCGGGAAGCGGTTGAGCGCAAGACGCGCCGCGCAGGGAATGGCGAGTCCTTGCCAAGCGGCGCAACGCCGCGGGCGACCGCTTCCCGGCCCGCCCGCAGGGAGCCAAGCAGAGGCTCCAATCCTGCGTTGCAGCCCTTGGCAAGGACTCGCCATTCCCTGCGGACTGCGCCTTGTCTTGAAGCCTCTGCTTGGCTCTGAACATGACAATATCACCTGGAAAGAGTACTAGTCCGGAATTGTTAAAAATGTTACGCCTGTTGATTATCATCCTGCTGCTGGTGTTGCTGTTCGCCCTGATCAAGCGGTTCCTGCCGGGGAAACCGCCCGAACCGGACGAATCGCGCATCGCGAAAATGGTCCGTTGCGATTATTGCCAAATCTACATCCCGCATACTTCTGCGATAAAACATGCCGAGCGTTACTATTGCTGTGATGAACACAAATTGATGGGGTCAGACAGCGGGGCATAGTCTATCACTGGTTACGGATTATCTCCATCAGCAGGTCATGGATCGCGGGGTTGCCCGCCACGATGTTGCCGGACTCCAGGCGGACTTCGCCGCTGTCCATGTCGCTGGCATAGCCGCCCGCTTCCCTGATCAGCAGGGCGCCGGCGGCGATGTCCCACAATTCCAGGCCGTATTCCCAGAACCCGTCCAGGCGGCCGGCGGCGACGTAGGCAAGGTCCAGGGATGCCGAGCCCGGCCGTCTTATGCCGGCTGTGACTTTGGTCAATTGCCTGAATGTATCGAGGTAGGTATCGAGACGGTCCAGCGACCGGAAGGGGAACCCGGTGCCGATCAGCGCGCCCTCGAGTGTTTCCCGGCGGGAAACGCGCATGCGCCGGTTATCCAGCCAGGCGCCCTCGCCCCGGCTTGTGGTGAACAGCTCCTGGCGCAGCGGGTCGTAAATGATGCCCTGGTCGAGAACGCCCTTGTGTTCCAGCGCGACCGAGACCGCGAACTGGGGAAAGCCGTGCAGATAATTCGTGGTGCCGTCGAGAGGGTCGATGATCCAGCGGTATTCGCCGTCTCCCTGCGCGCCGCTTTCCTCGGCCAGGATGGCATGGTCGGGATAAGCCTTGTGCAGGACATCGATGATGATGGCCTCGGCGCGCCGGTCAACTTCACTGACATAGTCGTTACGGCTTTTTTCGGCAACTTCGATGCCTTGCATGCGGTCCATGCACTGGATGATAAAATCACCTGCGGAACGGACCGCGCGGATTCCCATGTTCAACATCGGGTGCATTTTTTTCTCCTGCGGTTGTAAACTCCCGGCTCAGGGAATCGGTAAAGGAGGCACATTATATGCCGGAAAAGGTAAAAATTGTCCTGGTAAATACGACACACCCCGGAAATATCGGCGCTGCGGCCAGGGCCATGAAAACCATGGGCCTGGATCAACTGGCGCTGGTGGCCCCGCGGCACTTTCCCAGCGCGGAGTGCACGGCCAGGGCCGCGGGCGCGGACGACATCCTTGCCCGGGCCTCGGTGTTCCCGAGTGTTGAAGAAGCGGTCGCGGACTGCGGGCTGGTGTTCGGTACCAGCGCCCGCACCAGGAGCATCGCCTGGCCGGAGGTCACGCCCGAAACTGCCGCAACGCAGATTGCCGGCGCGGCCGGCGCCGGCGCGGCAGTCCTGTTCGGACGCGAGAGTTCCGGCCTGTCCAACGAGGAACTGGAAATCTGCCATGCCATGATCCGCATACCCACCAACCCGGAGTTCGCCTCGCTGAATATCGCTTCCGCGGTGCAGATCATCTGTTATGAAATCAGCAAGCAATACCTTGCCCGGGAAGCCGGTGGTGGGGACGGATTGAAATCCGTCCCCGAAGGGACAGGGGAACGCTTCGGGGCACTGGGGACGGATTTTAATCCGTCCCCTGAGGGTGCTGAATCTCCGGCCACGACCAGGGAGATGGAATACCTGTACGAGCATATCGAGCAGACGCTGA
>CAYOEQ010000405.1:0-2106 GCA_964402775.1 uncultured Enterobacteriaceae bacterium | reverse complement strand
GACGGGGACGACGATAAGGACCCGAACCGGAAACCGCCGGGTTGGATACCATCACCGGACCCGAACGATAAACCGGACCCCGAGGATCCGGATGACCCGAAACCACCGTGGCCGAACCCACCGAAACCACAGAGGCCGGACGATGATGACAACGATGACGATGATGACAACGATGACAATGGGGGAGACGATATGGACGATAGTAGTGTAGTGCATGTTCCTGGGACTCCAGCCTTGAGCCTGACTATCGGTTCGCTGAATTCCAGTGAACTAAAGGTCTATCGCGTACGCGGGGAGGACGCGTTGTCCAAGCCGTTCCGCTATGAAATCGACCTGGTCCGCATCGTCGGCAATAACTATGCCCAACTGGCGATATCAGAAGTTGTTGACCAGGAAGCCACGCTCGAACTGACCTATGATGACCGACAGGGTATCCAGGTGACGAATGTAACGTCGCGAAAATACCACGGCATTATCACGGAATTTAACGAACTGACCAATGGGGAACTGATGGGGCAGTATCATTACCGCCTGGTGATGGAGCCGCGTCTGTCACGGCTTGCGCTCAACCGTCAAAGTCGGATTCACGCCACAGCCAGCGCTATGGAGCCGGCGGATATGATCACGAATAAACTCAAGGCTACCGGCGACGACTATACCGGTGAAACGACGAGTTGGGAGAAACTGGGAACGGACGAATTCAGTGTCTCCCTCACGCCGGAAAACCTTCCCAGGCAAAACGTGTCCCATATCACGCAGTATAATGAGAGCGACCTGGACTTCCTGAACCGCTTTTGCGAGCATTACGGTATCTATTACTTCTTTCACCATCACAAGAAGGCCGCCAAAGAACACACTGTCTTCAGCAATAACAAGAGTAGCTTTACCCAACTCAATACCCATCTGGCCCCAAGTGATACCGACCCGAATGCGACAGAAGTCGTCAAAGTCTGGCTGCTGAGACGCGATGAGGACCTCACCCCCTTTCTCGGCTCAACGGAGGTCAGGGACGGGCAGAAGTATTACGCGGGAGAATTGCTGAACTTCCAGCGAGTGTGCCGACCGATGCCCAAGACAGTGCGGCTGGCTGACTATAATTATACGAGCGGGAGCACCCTGGCGGTGGAAGCCACCGTCAGTGCTGCCGGACGCGGAATACGGGTCGATCAGAGCACGCATTTCCTGGATGAGATCGAAGGGGGAAAATTCGCTGCCATCCGTGCCGAAGAAATCAGGGTCACCAAGGACTACTACATCGGACTGACCACCTCGAGTTTTGCGTCGCCCGGCAGGATCGTCAGAATGCTCGATAATGCAACTTTATCGTTGTCCCCGTCTTTGTCATCCCCGTCTGTGTCGTCATATGGGTCATCCGGACCGGTTACGAATGGCTGCCATGAATATCTGGTCACGCACTCGCAGTTTGAAATGACGCTGGCCGCACCGGGCATCGTGGACCCCGAGGGCGGTACGCTTCAGACGGCCTTTCTCAACACCATCAAGTGCATTGAATATAGCGCCCCTTCCGCCCCCACCTTTCGTCCGCGTCGGGTCACACCGGTTCCCAAACTGCCGGGCGTCTATACCGCGCATATTGACGCCGCCAGCGAGCGCCGTGCTGAGCTGGACGACACCGGGGCGTATAAAATTGACCACACCTATGACAGCCGGGTGACGGTATCGGCTGGCAAGCATTCCCGCGCCGTGCGCAAAGCCGAGCCGTATGCCGGCACGAACGCGGACCGGACGGTGGGAATGCACTTCCCGCTGAACAAGGGGACGGAAGTCCTGGTGAGCTATCGCAACGGCGACCCGGATCAACCCATCATTACCGCGGCGGTCCCCAAAGGAACGGCGAAGAGTCCAGTCAATCAGACCAATCAGACGACCAACAAGATCGTCACGCACTCGGGGGCGTTGTTCGAGATTCACGACGACGCGCATGGGGCCGCGGGCCGGGCACGGATCGCGCTCCGCTCAAGCGATGCCACGCATGGCAGCTACCTGCGGCTCGGGTCGTCCAACACCGCGCTGGAGACGGGCTACGATACCGATTTGCAGTCCATCACCGCCAGAGATACCGGTATCTTCACCTATTCTCCTGAC
>CAYOEQ010000404.1:0-2109 GCA_964402775.1 uncultured Enterobacteriaceae bacterium | reverse complement strand
ATCCCGGCATCATCCCATTCCTTCATTTTTACCAGCACGTCCCGGTACAGGTTCGAGTTCAACCCGCCGCACAGGCCGCGGTCCGTCGAGATGATCACCAGCCCCACGCGTTTCACTTCTGCGCGGGCAACCAGGTACGGGTGCTTGTATTCGGGGTTGGCCGCGCCCAGGTGCGCGATCACGTTGCGGATTTTATCGGCATAGGGCCGCGCCATGCGCATCCGTTCCTGGGCCTTGCGCATCTTGCTGGCGGCCACCATCTCCATCGCCTTGGTGATCTTCTGGGTGTTCTTCACACTCGCGATCTTGGTGCGGATTTCTTTACCTGCTGCCATTTGTTCTTCTTCAGCTCCTGGTTGTTCAGTCCACAGATTACACAGATTTACACAGATGAATGTTAATAAATGATGTCAGAACGGCGGAAACCGGAAAACAACCGGGAACGACATAAATAATACAAACGGAAGATCTGTTGATTGACGAGACTTGCATAACACTATGAATATAGTAGGTTTATCTTTAAATAATCTGTGTTCATCTGTGTAATCTGTGGATACTTTGAACCTTACCAGGTATGGTTCTGCTTGAATTCTTCCAGGCTGTCCTTCAACGCGGCGGCCACCTCGTCGGTGTATTCCGCCTTCTCCTGGATGTCAGCCATGAGTTCCTTGCGTTCACTGTGCATGAAGTTGTGCAGCGCCGCTTCGAAATCGCCGACTTTCTCCAGTTCGACATCATCGAGATAGCCGTTTTCCACCGCGTACAGGCTCACGGCTATGCCGGCCACGCTGAGCGGGGAATACTGCTTCTGCTTCATCAACTCCATCACCCGCTGGCCGCGCTCCAGTTGCTTGCGGGTCGCCTCGTCCAGGTCGGAGGCGAACTGGGCGAATGCCGCCAGTTCGCGGTACTGGGCCAGGGCCAGGCGGATACCGCCGCCGAGTTTCTTGATGATCTTCGTCTGCGCCGCGCCGCCTACCCGGGATACGGACAGGCCGGCATTGATCGCGGGGCGGAAGCCGGAATTGAACAGGTCAGTTTCCAGGTAGATCTGGCCGTCGGTGATGGAGATCACGTTGGTGGGCACGAACGCGGAGACGTCACCCGCCTGGGTCTCGATAATGGGCAGGGCGGTAAGCGACCCGGTCTTCCCCTTCACTTCGCCGTTGGTCAGTTTCTCCACCGCATCCTCGTTGAGACGCGAGGCCCGCTCCAGCAGGCGTGAATGCAGGTAGAACACGTCGCCCGGATACGCTTCGCGTCCCGGCGGCCGTCTCAGCAGCAGGGATACCTGCCGGTACGCCCAGGCCTGCTTGGTCAAATCGTCATAAATGATCAGTGCGTCTTCGCCGCGGTCACGGAAAAATTCGCCCATGGCGCAGCCGGCGTAGGGCGCGATATACTGCATGGCCGCCGAATCCGAGGCCGTCGCGGCAACCACGATGGTATGCTCCATGGCGCCGTGCTCCTCCAGTTTACGTATCACCACGCTGATGGAAGAGGCTTTCTGACCGATGGCCACGTAGATACATTTCACCCCGGCGCCCTTCTGGTTGATGATGGTATCTATCGCCACCGCGGTCTTGCCGGTCTGCCGGTCGCCGATGATCAGTTCGCGCTGTCCGCGCCCGATGGGCACCATCGAGTCGATGGATTTAAGGCCGGTCTGCACCGGTTGCGCTACCGAGACCCTCTGGATAACGCCGGGGGCAATCTTTTCAATGGGAGAAGTGTCGCTGGCGTTGACCTCACCCTTGCCGTCTATGGGATTACCCAGTGAATCGACCACGCGCCCCAGCAGGGCTTCGCCGACCGGGACTTCCAGGATACGCTTGGTGCACCTGGCGGTATCACCTTCGGAAATATGTTCATAGTTACCCAGGATAACGGCGCCCACCGAATCCCGCTCCAGGTTGAGGGCAAGGCCGTAGGTATTGCCGGGAAACTCGATCATCTCTCCCTGCATGGCGTCGCTCAGACCGTGGATCCGGGCAATCCCGTCAGACAGGCTGACGATGGTGCCCTCGGTACGGGCGTCGGTATCCAGGTCGAAGTCCTGTATCTTCTTTTTTATCAGTTCACTGATTTCTGTTGCACTGATTGACATTA
>CAYOEQ010000403.1:0-2117 GCA_964402775.1 uncultured Enterobacteriaceae bacterium | reverse complement strand
CCAGCAGCGTCAGCACGGAGCACGCCATCAGTTCCTCGAATTCACGGCGCACGGTCCCGGTCCGGGCGTAAAGTATGCGCGCCGGCTGCGCGAAACGCCCCCACAGGTAGGAGTGGAACCCGTGGCGGATGCCGTCGCGGAAATCCGCCATGCTGATCAGGGCCAGCTTCAGCCGCACCGGCGCGCCCCCGGTGGGGATTTCCCGGTACAGGACATTAGGCGGCAGAAGGGCGTTGAGCCAGGCCAGGTAGCGCCTGGGGTAAACATTCCTGTAGTTGTCGACTATGACGAACGCATCGGCGATACCGTCTTCCATGGATTCCCCCCTGGAGCAGGAACCGTAAAACAGGATGCCCTGCAGGGCGGCGCCGTAGCTTTCCTTCAGCGCAGCGCTGACCAGGCTGCAGGATTCAGGCACAGCGCCGGCGCATTGTTGCTCGACCAGGTCGATCAAAGCCGCTGGTATATCCGGCCGAACCATTCAGGTAAAGATTTTCAACGCCAGCCTGTTGCCTTGTCCCGCGCCCTGCGCAGCGCGGGGACCGACGCCGGCAAGCCAGGGTTCAAGCGTGCCCAGGTCGCGCTTCACCTTCCAGGCCAAACCCAGCCTGGCCAGCAGGAACAAGGTGGAAAGGGCATGCCAGGCAACCACCGCTACCAGGGCCGCGGCGGGCTGACCGGCAAACAGGCCGGCGGTCAATATGATCAGGTTGGGATTACGGCGGGCGGTAATCAACCGGCTCAGGGAATCGGCAGGCCGCCACAGGAAGATGGAGAACGGCGCCACCCACAACTGGAATGCCCCCTCGCAAAGGCGCCCGCCGATGTACCCTGCAAACATGACTGCAACCAGGAGGAGTGAATCGGCGCCTGCTCCCGCACCCCAGGCAATATACCAGAGGGGCGGATGGATGAGGTCCAGGGAATGGTCCAGCAGGTCGCCGAAACGGCTTGAGGTGAGCGTCACCCTGGCCAGCTTGCCGTCCACGGTGTCAAGAAAGGTCATGAACCATCCCAGCGCCAGGCCGGTAACGAAATGGCCGTACCAGAAAGCCGCGCCTGCCAGGACCGCCAGTACCACGCTGAACCCGGTAACGTGATTCGGCCTGATGCCAAGCCGGGCACAGACCTTTGTCGCCCACCGCGCCGGGGCAGGCCACACCCACTTGGTGACCAGGTCGGTCACGCCTTTGTAGGAACTGCTGAACAACTCCTGCTCGAGTTCATCCCGGTTATCGGCGCGTATCCGCCAGGCCCTGGCCGGCTCGTATTTTTTCAGCCTGTTGTCGTATGGGTTGACCAGGTCGTCGGGTTCAATCCTGTGGGGCAAACCCGCTTCATGCCCGGCCTCGAATATCCCGGCGTCGTAACTTTCGGTCCGCACCGCGATAACCGCGTCGCTGTTCCGTTCGTACAACGCAAAATCATCGTCCAGTTCCAGGACGGCCCGCAATAACCGGCCGTGGTACAGGTAGTCACCCCGGAAGCAAACGACCGCCGTACCGGGAGGGGCCGGCGTCTCGTCCGTGACGATGGTCACGCCTTCCATGCCCTCCAGCATGCGGGTCAATCTCGTACGGCCGCCCAGACCCCATATATCCACCGGACTGTCGCCGATGATCCGGACATGGCGATTCGTGATACCCTGTGTATTCTCCAGGTTAAGGAATCCCAACAATATCTCCTGAATAGATGACAGTAACCATAGCGCACCTTTCGGACCCGCACCTGACCTCACTGCACCATGTTACATGGCGTGAATTACTCAATAAACGCGTTCTCGGCTATCTCTCCTGGCGGGTGAAGCGGCGCCGGTCCCACAGCCGGGAGGTCCTGTCCCGTACGCTTGCCGACCTGTCAGGCCGGCAACCCGACCACCTGGTCATCAGCGGGGATTTCACTCACCTCGGCACCGCAAACGAATGCCGGGAAGCCGAAAACTGGTTAAACAGCGCCGGCGCGCCGGATTATATCTCAATTGTGCCGGGGAATCATGATCGTTACATAGACACCGATCTTGCCGCAACCACGGGGCGCTGGCGCGCCTGGATGCAGAGCGACCCCGGCGAACGGGATAACGCGCCGGACTTTCCTTACCTGCGGGTGCGCGGCCCGGT
>CAYOEQ010000402.1:0-2128 GCA_964402775.1 uncultured Enterobacteriaceae bacterium | reverse complement strand
CTCAGGCCAAGCTGTATTTTATCGATAAATTCATGCAGGCCGCCCTGTTCCATCATGTTGATGGTGTCGGCGTCCGTGACCATGTCCCTGGCGCCGGCAAGCGTTTGCAGGGGCGAGTCATTTCCGGGCAGGCGCACCATGCGGGCATGGATCTCTTCCAGGCAATGCAGAACGCTGCGCGGCGCATCGACGAACTTGAATAAAAAATCGACAACGTCTTCGCCGTTGGGGCGCACCTTGACGTGCTGGCGGTAAATCTGGTAACTGCCTAACGAGTTCAGGATATTAAGCCACAACAATTCAGCATAAGCGGCGGCGCTCTCGTCTCCGGCAGGCAGAAGATTGACGCAACCCACGTCGATGATACGGGTGCTCATGTCGGCCCGTTCCAGGTTCCTGCCGATGCGCACGAAACTGTAGGCGCTGCCGTGACTCATGCCGCTGAACAGCATTCCCGTTATCTGCCTGCAATAACGTATGACGCTGGTCAGGTATTTATGGCGCTCGCCGGGCCGCATGCCTGATGCCGGATTGTTTTTGACGTAAAGGTAAAATTCGTTGATGGTCTCCCAGGCTTCCACGGGCAGGATCTCGCGGGAACTGCGCGCGTTCTCACGGGCCATGCGCACGCAACAGGCCATCGAGGAAGGGTTGCCCTCATCGGTGAGCATGAACTGCAGGACGCTTTTCTCGTCCGCTGTCCCGTAGGCGCGGTAGAACAGGTCATTGCTCCCGGTGATGCCGATCATGTTCGCCCAGATCCGTTTGAAGGGGCGGGGCAGGTCCATGATCAGGTTGGCGTTGACGTTGACCAGGCGCGCGGTGTTCTCCGCCCGCTCGACGTGGCGCCCGAACCAGTACAGTTGCTCCGCGACCCGGGACAGCATGGCTCACTCCCTGGACCTGGCAATTATCCAGGTATCCTTGCTGCCGCCTCCCTGGGACGAATTCACTATCAGCGAATTCCGCACCAGGGCCACGCGGGTCAGCCCGCCTGCCGTTACGTATGAGCGATCGCCCTGCAGGATAAACGGCCTGAGGTCGACGTGGCGCGGTTCGATGCGCCTGCCGCACAGGGTGGGCACCGTGGACAAGGAGACGACCGGTTGGGCGATATAGTTGCGGGGGTCGTCATCGACCTGCTTCGCCGCTTGCGCCAGTTGGCGCCTGCTTGCCCGCGGCCCGATAACAATGCCGTAACCGCCTGATTCATTGACCGGTTTCACCACCAGTTTATCCAGGTTGGCGAGTACGTGGCGCCGTTGTTTATCGTCACCGCAACGGTAGCTGGGAACGTTTGGCAGCAGCGGTTCCTCACCCAGGTAATACCGGATCATGTCGGGGACATAGGTGTATACAAGCTTGTCGTCCGCCACCCCGGCGCCGGGGGCATTGGCGATGGCCACCTTGCCTTTTTTCCATGCGCGCATGATGCCGGGCACTCCCAGCAGCGAGTCCTTGCGGAACACCTCGGGGTCGAGAAACAGGTCGTCAACCCGGCGATAAACCACATCGACCCGGACCAGGCCGTCGATGGTCTTCATGTACACGCAATCGTCCTCGCCGACCACCAGGTCCGAGCCTTCAACCAGTTCGGCGCCAAGCTGGTGAGCCAGGAATGAATGCTCGAAATAGGCCGAATTGTAAATGCCGGGAGTAAGCACGACGACTTCCGGGTAATCCTGCGGGCGCGGCGAGATGGAACTCAGCATGTCGAACAACTGCACGGTGTAACCGTCCATGTTCCTGATGGAGTAGTCCTCGAACAACTCCGGAAAGGTAAGCTTGGTCAATCGCCGGTTCTCCAGCATGTAGGAGACACCGGAGGGAACCCGCAGGTTGTCTTCCAGCACGTACATGACGCCGTCATCGTCACGCACCAGGTCGGTGCCGCAGATATGCGCCCACACACCCATCGGCGGCTTCATGCCGATACATTCACTGCGGAAATTCTTCGACGTACTCAGGATATGTTCCGGGAACATCCCGTCCCTGATAATCTTCCGGTCGTTGTAGATGTCGGAAATGAACAGGTTGAGCGCGGTCAGGCGCTGGATCAGGCCTTTTTCAATCCGTTTCCATTCATTATTGAGGATGATCCGGGGAATAACGTCGTAGGGCCACTCCC
>CAYOEQ010000401.1:0-2139 GCA_964402775.1 uncultured Enterobacteriaceae bacterium | reverse complement strand
AGTCCCTGTGCTACCAGATCCCGGCCCTGTCCCGTTACGACAAGACCGGCGCCCTCACCGTTGTCATATCACCCCTGGTTGCGCTGATGGCGGACCAGGTGGCGGGATTGGAGAAACAAGGGATTGTTTGCAGCGTAGCGGTCAATGGCTTGTTATCGCTCCCGGAGCGCAGTGACGCCCTGGACAAGGTGCGCCTGGGGGATGCCGGTATCCTCCTCATCTCGCCAGAGCAGTTGCGTAACCGTTCCGTACGCCGGGCGCTGGCGCAACGGGAGATCGGCGCATGGGTGCTGGATGAAGCCCATTGCCTGTCAAAATGGGGACATGATTTTCGCCCCGATTACCGTTACGTGGCGCGCTTTATCCGTGAGAATGCGGAAAATGAATCGATACCACCGTTGATATGTCTGACGGCCACGGCCAAGCCGGATGTAGTAGAGGACATAGTGGGACACCTGCAGGATAAACTTGTTATCAGGATGAAGGTTTTTAACGGTGGTGCGCAACGTGATAACCTGGAATTTGAAGTGCGTCCTACCACCGGGCCGGAAAAGTTTTCCCATATCCATCAACTGATAAGTGATTGTCTGGCTGAGGAAGAATGCGGCGGAGCCATAGTCTATCGGGCTAAGCGGCGTGATACCCAAGAGCTTGCCGATTTTTTACAAGTGCGGGAAGTAGCCGCGGACTATTTTCACGCGGGTCTGCAACCGGAAAGCAAGAAGGACGTTCAGAAGCGTTTCATCGATGGCGAGTCACGGGTAATCGTGGCTACCAATGCCTTTGGCATGGGCATCGACAAGCCAGACGTGCGCCTCGTCATCCACGCTGATATCCCCGGCTCGCTTGAGAACTACCTGCAGGAAGCCGGCCGTGCCGGCAGGGACCGGCGACCGGCGCGTTGTGTGCTGTTGTATACGCTGGAAGACGTAGAGCAGCAATTCATGTTATCCAGTCGTGGACGACTTAACCGGAGGGAAATTCACAGTATCCTGAGAGCATTGCACCGCCTGAACCAGAAAAAGTACGGGCAAGGTGAAGTGGTGGCCACTACCGGTGAGATTTTGCTGGATGAGGAGGACAAAGTATTCGATCGGGACTCGGCGACCGACGACACCCGTGTGCGCACCGCCGTCGCTTGGCTGGAGGAGGCAAAGTTACTGTCCCGGGAAGAGAACCAGGTGCAGGTTTTTCCATCATCTCTACGAGTAAACTCAATAAAGCAGGCACAAGACAGGCTTGGCAAAGCGTCTATCCCGGATAACTATCGCAAGCAGTTACTGCGCATTGTGGAAACCCTGATGCAAGCAGACCCGGATGAGGGCATTTCTACGGATGAGTTAATCGGTGTTGCAGACATGAATCCTGAAGGATTGCGCGCCGCTTTGTACGACCTGGAGAAATTGGGGATCGCCAGCAATGACATTGCGCTGACCGCGTTTGTGCATGCCGGTGTTGAGCATTCATCAAAGAAACGACTGGCCGAAGCGGTAGATTTGGAACGTGCGCTGATCGAGCGCCTGCGAGAGGAGGCGCCGGATATGGGCAAAGGCGATGCCTGGCCGTTGCACCTGCGTCAGCTTAACCAGCAACTTAAGACTGCCGGCCATGAGGATGCCTTGCCGGAACGATTGTTGCGTATTCTGCGTAGTCTTGGCGCTGACGGCCGTGGTGAAGATGGCAGTGGCAGTAGTCTCGGTGTAACCAAGCTGGATGCGGAGACAGTACGAATAAAACTGGAACGTGAATGGTCCACATTGGAAAAAACAGCCGAACGGCGACGCGCCGCAGCAGAGTGTTTGTTGACGCATTTTCTTGACAGTCTGCCATCCGGCAGCCGCGGCGTCGATTTACTGGCCGAGACAACCCTGGGCAAACTGCTTAAGGCGCTCGATGATGACATCATCTTGAAACAGGAGATGAAAAACCCCATTAAACTGATGGAACGCGCCCTGATGTGGCTGCACGAACTTGAGGTCATTCGCCTGAACAAGGGCCTGGCCGTGTTTCGTCCGGCCATGACAATCCGTCTGACGCAAGGGGGTCAAGGCAAACGCGGTTTTCGCAACACCGACTATGCGCCGCTCAAGGATCATTACCTGGGCCAGACCATCCAGATCCACATTATAAAAGCCTTCG
>CAYOEQ010000400.1:0-2140 GCA_964402775.1 uncultured Enterobacteriaceae bacterium | reverse complement strand
CATGTGGGAAAGCTGGAAAGCCCAGGCAGGTAAACCGGCCGACGCGCCGGCCTGACCCCGTGTTCCCGTAAGAGGAGGTGAACCTGTATGCCGGTGAAGTTTGTCGGTGATTCGTACGATTTCCCCTGCGCCAACCAGGTGGAGAATTACGGCGGCGATATCAACGTGTACGTGGTCTGGGACCACCACCTGATCTACTGCGCGCCCAATACCTACCGGTTGCCGCCGGACATGAAATTCAGGGATTTCCTGGAGCAGGTGTTCGCTCCCGACTATCCTCAACATCCTGATACTGACAAGGTCGACTGGGACCAGGGCGTCTGGCAACTGGAAAACGAGCCCTGGCAGCCCGACCTGGATAAATCCTTTGCCGAGAACGGTATCGCGCATAATTCATTCATCCGGGTGACTACACCCGGACTCGAAGGCATGCACGGAGTGGGCAATTAACTCCGGATTCGTCCGTGTCCTACCAGGCAACCATAGAACCTCTGGGTGAGACGATAGAGGTTGAAGACGATCAGAAACTGCTGGATGCCGCGCTGCGCGCCGGGGTCTGGCTGCCTTATGCGTGCAATCACGGCGTATGCGGCACCTGCAAGGTAGATGTGCTGGAAGGCGAGGTCGAGCACAATGAAGCCTCCTCGTTTGCGCTGATGGACATCGAGCGGGACGAAGGCAAGACCCTGGCCTGTTGTGCAACACTCGCATCGGATATCGTCATAGAGGCGGATATTGAGGAAGAAGAAGACGCACAGCACCTGCCGGTCGGGGATTACGCCGGCAAGGTGGTCCGGATCGAAGATTTAACCCCGACCGTTAAAGGCATATGGCTGGAGGTGCCGGGTGACGGCATTGAATTTCAGGCCGGCCAGTACCTGAACCTGAATGTTCCCGGCGTGGATATTCCCCGGGCCTTTTCCCTGGCCAACCCGCCATCCGAGAAAAATGTCATCGAACTGAACGTGCGCCATGTCGCAGACGGGCAGGCTACCACGTACCTGCACAAACAACTCAAGGTGGGAGATGAACTCGGTTTTACCGCGCCGCTGGGCCGTTTTTTCGTGCGCAAGTCAGCGCCGGAGCCGATGATTTTCCTGGCCGGCGGTTCAGGCCTGTCCAGCCCGAAGTCAATGATCCTGGACCTGCTGGAAAATGGCGAGGAACGCGCAATCACTCTCGTCTACGGCGCCCGCAACCAGGCTGAACTTTATTATTTCGACCTGTTCAGCGAGCTTGCCCGGCAACATGATAATTTTCATTATCTTACGGCATTATCCGAGCCGGTGGACACCGATGACTGGGACGGACCGCGCTGTTTCGTGCATGAACTGGCCGAAGAACATTTCGGGAAACGGTTTGAAGGGCACAAGGCCTACCTGTGCGGACCTCCCCCCATGATCGACAGCAGCATCACCAGCCTGATGCGAGGGCGGCTGTTCGAAGAGCACATCTTCATGGAAAACTTTTTCACAGCGGCGGACAGTACCAAACCGGCGCGGCGCAGCGCCCTGTTCAAGAAGTTCTGAATGGAATAAGCCACAGAGAACACAGAGATCACAGAGGTTTTAAAGGTAAAATTCATGAATATTAACCTGCCGGCTCGCAACTTATGAAAAGCCGTATCAAACGGCTGGTTCTGTAATTACTCTGTGTCCTCTGTGCGCTCTGTGGCAAAAAAATTTATAATTATTATTGAAGACAGTGGTGAGGAATTCGCCTGTCCGGCAGAACGAAACGTTCTCAAGGCCATGGAGCAGCTTGGCAGGAAGGGTATTCCGGTGGGTTGCCGGGGCGGAGGTTGCGGCGTATGCCGCGTGCAGGTCGTGGGAGACGGTCGTTACCGGACCGGCAAGATGAGCCGGGAACAGGTGCCCGTGGAGGACGAAGAGCAGGGCATCTGTCTGGCATGCAAGCTGTTTCCCGAGGCTGATCTGCGCTTGATAGTTCTGGGGAAATGGCAAAAACATTTTATTACAGGCATGAATCCGGGGTCATCGTAAAATACACAGAGATAATGGGGACGGATTTGAAATCCGTCCCCGGCAGGCTGGGGAATAGATTTTTACTCTTACCCCCAATATAAAATATACTGTCAAGAGCTTTGCAATATCGATAACAGGAGGATAAGACAATGTCA
>CAYOEQ010000399.1:0-2148 GCA_964402775.1 uncultured Enterobacteriaceae bacterium | reverse complement strand
AAGCAGCTTGCAGTCCAGCCACGGACTCATGGTTTCAATGTAGAGGTTGTCGTATTTCAGCTTGTAACCCGGGTCCGTCCAGTAACTGCCGCGCACCTGGGCCAGTCCTGCGATTCCCGGCCTCACCCTGAGGCGTTCCGAGAAGCCGGGCACTTCGCGGTTGTACTGTTCGGCCAGGGCCGGGCGTTCCGGGCGCGGTCCTACCAGGCTCATCTCGCCTCTCACGATATTGATGACCTGGGGCATCTCGTCAAGATGTAATTTACGCAATATTTTCCCGACCCGTGTCAGGCGGGGATCGTCTTCCGCGGCAAGGACCTGTCCCGTCAGGCTCTCGGCGTCCTGGATCATGGTGCGGAACTTGAGGACATTGAAGCGCTCTCCCCCCCGGCCTACACGTTCCTGTGCGTAGAAGACCGGCCCGCGGTCCTCCAGCCGGATGGCAAGCGGGACAAGGGTCCAGATGAGCAGCCACAGGGGAAGCAGCAGGATACAAGCGAAAAAAATAACGGCCAGGTCGAAGGCGCGTTTATATCCGTCACGCACGCCAATGCTTTCGTTCACACTATTTTACCGGGCAAGGGCCTTTGGCATAACCAGAGAATGATATGCAAAGTATGACTGTTCCGGTATTGATGTCAACAATCCTCCTTCTCCCGCGCCAGCCATTTGCATCCCTTTCTCATATAACTCCCCGGCGCGCCCAGTACCTCAAAGGGAATATTGGTCAGCGCCCACTTGAGGGAGGCAGGGCGGAGATAAGACGGTGCGTAATACAGCGCCGCGATCAGCGTTGCGAGCCAGACAAGCAACTCGATAACCAGCGCCGGTCCTGCCGGCAACTCCATGGCCCTGACCTGTCCTGCCGTCAGCCACAACGCCGCGGCGGTCCATGCGCCTGCCCATAACGCCGGCAGACAGCAGCGCAGCAGGCGGCGCCAGCGCATACCCAGGAGTGAAACCGTCAACTGCGCCAATAACAGGTAAGCGAGAACCTGGGCGCCGACTATGACAATCACTACAGTCTCCAGGCCCCAGCGGCTCGCATACCAGGCGCCGCCGACAACAAGAACGGCGTGTATCCCTTGCCGCCACGCCTGGCGATAAACCGCCCCCAGCGCGCCGATGGCGGCGAAATTCAGGATATCGCACATCTGGAACAGGACGGCAAACGCCAGGATCTGCAGCAGGACAACTACCGGGCCCCACTGTCCTCCCAGGATTACCGGGACAATCTCGGGAGCGCACACAAACAGCAGGGCGCTTACCGGCAATGCCACCAGGGATAATACCTCGGAACCATGCAGGTAGATGGTTGCCAGACGTTCCGTTCCCTGTTGCCGCTGCGCCATGGCCGGAAAAAGCACGTGGAATAAACTCTGGCCGACATAGTTTCTCGGCAACAGGATCAGCTTGTCGGCGCGCGTGAAATAACCAAGCGATGCGGCGCCCAGCCAGCGCCCGACGACAAAGTAGCCGCCCTGCCGGGCGATGAACTCGAATGATCGGGCCAGCGAAAATCCGGCCCCGCGGGACAGGAGATCCGTTGCCTCCCGGAGCGCCCAGCGGGGACGCAGGGGCATGCGTGTGTAACGGATTACCATCACCGTATGGACCACTTTGTGCATGATCTCTCCCCAGACAAGAGACCATACACCGTAACCCTGGAGAGCCAGGGTGATTGCCGTAAAGCCGTAGCCTACGCAATAGGCCAGAGTGTCCGCCACCATCAATTCCCTGAAATGCAGGTCGCGGCGCAGCAAGTGGGTGGGGACACTCCCGATTCCATTAATGACGAATATCACTGATAACGCCTGGAGAACCTGTGATGCGGTGGGTTCACGAAAGAAATCGCCGATGAACGGGGCAAACAACCAGATCATCACCGCTATGGCAAAGCCGATGAGCACTGACAGAGTAAAACCGACTTGAATATGACCGTCGGTCAACTCAGCCCGCTGGATGATTGCCGGCCCGACAAGCGCCTGGCCGAACCTGTTTCCCAGCATGATAAAAATCCAGGCGATAGCGAGCAGCCCGAAATCAACCGGCGTGAGCAGCCGGGCGAGGATCACCAATACCAGTAATGACAGGAATGCCCTGATGAAAGTGGCCAGGTAGGACCACCCGATACCGCTGAGCGTGCGC
>CAYOEQ010000398.1:0-2150 GCA_964402775.1 uncultured Enterobacteriaceae bacterium | reverse complement strand
ACGTCATACTGGAAATCGATCCATTGACGGTCGGGACGATGTTCACACCCGGCACGTTCCATATGCAAAGCGCCAGTGCTCTTCGAGCGCGTCCGGGGACGGACTTGAAGTCCGTCCCCAGCGGCAGCGAGACCGGCCTCCCGCCCCTGCTCCAGCGCCATATCCAGAGTCAAGGCACCGGTCACCATCCCCGCGACATGTACGTGGGGAGGTATCTCATCCGGCAAGAATGCACCCAGTGAGGGATCGTAGCGCAGCCTGCCGCGGGCCTGGGTGAAGAGATGGACCGCGGGCTGCCAGCCTCCGGCCATGGCAATACAGTCGCATTCCAGGGTTGCCAGACGCTCCTTGCCTCCCCGTCTGGCAACAGACACGCTGCGCACGCCTTTATCACCCCGGCAATTCAGCGGAATCGCATTATGAAATACTGTCATTCCCTGATCACGCAGCGCCCGGGCGCCCTCACCTGCAAGTGACTGCCGCGCATCGATCATGGCCACAACGTCCACCCCTGCGTTCATGAGCGCGCCGGCAACGCCGTATGCGCTGTCGTTGTTGGTTGCAATAGCAATGCGCATTCCCGGCGCCACCGCATAACGGTTGCAGTACTGCTTTACCGCGCTCGCCAGCATGACGCCGGGGCGGTCGTTATTGGCGAAGACCAGCGGCTGCTCAATAGCGCCGGTGGCGAGCACAATCTCACGCGCATGGATCTTCCATAACCGCTGTCGCGGTCCTTTGCCCTCCCCCGTGGCGCGCCGGTCACTCACCATCTCGCACGCTATCACCATACGGTGGTCAAACCAGGCTGAGGCCGTAGTATTGGTCAACAGGGTAACGTTATCCCGTTGCCGTAAAGCGCTCACCGTCTCTTCCAGCCATACGTCTCCGCGCTCGCCGTTAATGTCCTCTTCAGTCCACAGCAGGCTGCCGCCCGGGAAGCTGTCCTGCTCAATCACAACGACCCGCGCCGCGTTGTCACTGGCGGCCAGTGCCGCACTTAACCCGGCAGGACCGCCACCCACGATCAGGACATCGCAGTGCAGGTTATGGTGAATGTAGTGATCGGGGTCATCGGCAGGCGGCAGTTTGCCCAGCCCGGACATACGCCGGATAAACCCCTCGTACCAGTGCCAGTGGGGCCAGATAAAGGTCTTGTTGTAAAACCCGGCAGGCCAGAGGAAATGCAGGTAATCAAGGCTGCGTCCGATATCAAACTTCACGCCCGGCCAGCAATTCTGGCTGCGCGCCTCCAATCCATCGTACAACGGCTGCATCGTAGCACGTATATTGGGTTCTTCCAGGGCGCCCCGTCCCACGGTCACCAGTGCATTGCACTCCTCGGCGCCGGCGGCGAGGATGCCGCGGGGGCGATGGTACTTGAAGCTGCGCCCCACCACGCGTACCCCATTGGCCAACAGTGCCGATGCCAGGGTGTCGCCTTCGAAGCCGTTGTATTGTTTACCGTCGAAACTGAATGACAACGGCTTTTCACGGTCTATCCTGCCGCCCGTTCCAAGCCGCATGGACTGTGCTACGCTCATACCGTTTCTTTCCGGTCAATATCCGGGGCCGCCTCGTCGAGACGATACACGGTCACAATCTCATGGGTTACCGCATGCCGGACGACATTGAACCACTGCCGGCAACCGTAGCGGTGTTGCCAGCGTTCGAAGTGAACCCCCTTGGGATTATCACGGTAAAACAGATACTCAGCCCATTCCCGGTCTGAAACCCGCTGCGCCGGTTCAGGCCGCGCGATATGGGCCTGACCGCCATAAACGAATTCATTTTCATCACGTTCACCACAGAAAGGACAAAAAATCCGGAACATGACAAATCCTAGTGAGCGACGCCTGCCGCGGCCGATTCATCCACCAGCGCGCCGCTTTCGAAACGTTCCAGGGAGAATGGCCTGATCAACGCATGAGGCCGATCATTGACTATGGTATCCGCCATGGTGTCACCGCTCGCCGGAATGGCCTTGTATCCACCAGTCCCCCAGCCACAGTTGATATACAGGTTCGTCACCGGTGTCCTGCCCATGATGGGGCTGGTATCGGGCGAGATATCCACGATGCCGGCCCACTGGCGCATGAGTTTTAACCGGCTGAAACGGGGATACAGGGTCAGGAACGCCGCCACGCAGG
>CAYOEQ010000397.1:0-2150 GCA_964402775.1 uncultured Enterobacteriaceae bacterium | reverse complement strand
GACGGCCTGGGCACGATGGTTACACCGCATTCCTGCAGGATTTCCACCTTTTCCGCGGCGCTCTCGCCGAATGCGGAAATAATGGCGCCGGCATGGCCCATGCGTTTACCCTTGGGCGCGGTCAGACCTGCGATGTATCCAATCACCGGTTTTTTCATGTTGTCCCGGTAGAACTCGGCGGCTTCGGCTTCCTGCGGTCCCCCGATCTCGCCTATCATCACCACCGCGTCGGTCTCCGGGTCCTCTTCAAACCGCACCAGGTGGTCCTTGAAGGAACTGCCGTTGATGGGGTCACCGCCGATACCGACACTGGTGGATACCCCGATGCCCAGCGCTTTCATCTGCGAAGCGGCCTCGTATCCCAGGGTACCGGAGCGGCCGATAACGCCCACCCTGCCCGGTATGTAGATATGGCCCGGCATGATACCCAGCATGGCCTTGCCGGGGCTGATCGTGCCGGCACAGTTGGGTCCGGTCAGCAGCATCTTGTCTTCCACCCGGTAGCGGCGCATATAGCGCTTCACCCGGATCATGTCGTGTGCGGGAATACCGTCGGAGATACAGACACAATACTTTATGCCGGCGTCCGCGGCTTCCATGATGCCGTCGGCCGCAAACGGCGGCGGAATGAAAATGATACTGCTGTCGGCGCCGGTCTCCGCCACTGCATCCTTGACCGTGTCAAACACGGGCCGATCCAGGTGCATGGTCCCTCCTTTGCCCGGGGTAACCCCACCGACAATATTGGTGCCGTAACCGATCATGTCCCGGGAATGGAACGTGCCGATCTGGCCGGTAAAGCCCTGGACTATGACTTTTGTGTTCTCATCTATCAAAATCGACATAACTGCCCTCCTAGCCCTGACCCTGGTCTTTCTCGTAGTCCTGCCATGCGGCGACTGCCTTATCCGCCGCCTCCTGCAAGGTGTCCGCCATGATGATCGGCAAGCCGCTGTTCTTCAGTATTTCCCTGCCCTCTTCCATGTTGGTGCCCGACAGCCTGACCACGAAGGGCAACGTCAGTTCAATCTTCTCCAGGGCCTGAACTATCCCTTCGGCAACCCAGTCACAGCGGTTGATCCCGGCAAAGATATTCACCAGTACCGCCCTGACGTTCTTGTCTGCCAGGATCAGGTTAATGGCCTTTGCCACGCGATCCGGCGAAGCCCCGCCACCTATGTCCAGGAAGTTGGCCGGCTCCCCGCCGGCGTGCTTGATCATGTCCATGGTCGCCATTGCCAGACCGGCGCCGTTGATGATACAACCGATGTTCCCCTGTAGTCCTACGTAACTCAGGCCGCGGTCCGCTGCCTTCATTTCCCGGGGGTCTTCCTGGGATTTGTCCCTGAGTTCGGAAATATTGGGACGCCGGAACAAGGCGTTGTCATCGAAGCCCATTTTTGCATCCAGCGCCAGCAGGTGGTTGTCCTGCGTCACGACCAGTGGATTGATTTCCACCATGGTGGCGTCCAGGTCGCGGAACGCCCGGTAGCAACCCAGGAGTGTTGTAATCGCCTGGCTGCTCAGGGCTTTATCGATGCCCAGTTTGAAGGCAATCTCCCTGGCCTGGAAGGGCTGCATGCCCACCGCCGGTTCAACGGTTACGCGAATGAGTGAATCCGGCTTTTCACTGGCTATATCCTCGATCTCGATTCCCCCCTCCGAGGAAGCAACGATGGAGATCCTCTCCTTCTGCCGGTCCAGGACAAACCCGATGTAATATTCATTGGCGATTTCGCGCGCCTCCTCGACGTATAAACGGTGAATGATCTTGCCGGCGCTGCCGGTCTGGTTGGTAATCAGTCTCTTGCCGAGCAGTTCATCGGCAGCCGCCCAGATCTCCTCGTCGTCCCGGCAGAGCTTTATCCCGCCGGCCTTGCCGCGCCCGCCCGAGTGTATCTGCGCTTTGACCACCCAGGCATCACCGCCGATTTCATGGGAACGGTACACAGCCTGTTCCGGGCTGTACGCCAGTCCCCCCCGGGGGATGGGCACGCCGAAATCCGTCAGGATTTCCTTTGCTTGATATTCATGAATTTCCATAGTTGTTACCTCACAATTAATTCAGCCTGCCGTACGATGTTCCTTGCCATGCGTTCCGATGCGGCGTCGATCATCTTGCCGTCCAGTTGCGCCGCGCCCTTGCCCTG
>CAYOEQ010000396.1:0-2162 GCA_964402775.1 uncultured Enterobacteriaceae bacterium | reverse complement strand
GACTGGCCAGTTTCACAGCTCTCTCCTCACAAAATTAGTTACATTTGAAACTATACCGATGCAGGATAGTCCAAGTCAAGTCTCTTGATTATTGAAGAACCCCGCCACAATCTCGCTGAACCGGTATACATCCTCAAAGCTGTTGTACAGAGGGATGGGCGCGACGCGGATGATGTCCGGTTCCCGGAAATCGGTGACTGCGCCCTTCCCGGACAGGACTTGCAGCATGCCCCGGGGGTCTTTCCTGAAGCGCAAGGACAGGGTGCAGCCGCGGTTCTGCTTTTCCGGTGTGTGCGGGGGCGTCATCACTTCTACGTACTCGCCGGCATTTTCTTTCAATAACCATTCCAGGTACGAGGTAAGCCTGATGCTCTTCTCCCGCAGCCTGGGCATGGTCGCCGCGTCAAACAGTTCCAGGCTGGCGCGCAGCGCGGTCATCTGGAAGATGGGCGGGTTGGACATGGCCCAGGCTTCCGCGGTCGGGATGCGGTCTATCCTGCGGCGCATCTTGAAACGATCCTGTTCCCTTGTGCCCCACCAGCCTTCAAAGCGCGGGATGCCATCGTTGCCATGGTGCCGTTCATGGACGAAGGCCGCAGCCATGCCGCCGGGACCGGCGTTGAGGAACTTGTAACAGCACCAGACGGCAAAGTCGACGTTATCATCATGCAGGTCCAGCAGGATGTTGCCGGCGCCGTGGGCCAGGTTGAAACCGACCATGGCGCCCATCCTGTGACCCAGTTCGGTGATGGCGCGCATATCGAAGCACTGACCGGAAAGGTAGTTGCAGTTGCCCAGCATTACCAGGGCCAGTTCGTCGCCTACCGCCTCAATTTGCTCAAGCACGTCCTCGTCGGTCATGGCCAGTTGCCCCGGTCTGGGTTGCAGTTCGACGATGGCGTTATCAGGGTCGAAGCCGTGGAAGCGGGCCTGGGAGTCCACCGCATACTGGTCCGACGGGAAGGCGTTTTTCTCGATGAGGATCTTGTAGCGTTCCCGGGTCGGGCGGTAAAAGCTGACCAGCATCAGGTGCAGGTTGACGGTGAGCGTGTTCATCGCCACCACTTCACTGGGCTTGGCCCCGGCGATGCGCGCCAGGCTGTCCGCGACAAAGGTGTGAGACCGGGTCCAGGGATGATCGGCTTCGAAGTGGCCCTTGACTGCATACTTGCCCCAGGCATCGCACTCGGCATTCAGCATCTCCCGGGCGCTGTTGGGCATGAGTCCGAGCGAGTGGCCGGCAAAGTAGAGCAGGGGCTCTCCCTCAGCATTCGTGGGAAAGGTGAATTCGGAGCGGAAAGCGGCAAGTTCGTCTTCCCGGTCGAAGCGCCGGGCCGCGTCAAGGTTGTTGTGTTCGCGGGTGAAGTTGATCCGGGTCACGGCAGGTTACGTTGCAATTAGTTTCATTTGTAACTATACTGTATTCTGAAGATCTTGAATTATGGGGCCAGAGTAAAAATTCTGCGACACTTACTCTGACCCCGCCAATCCAGACAGGAGATTCATCATGGCAACAGTTATTAGCCCAAGGGTAGCAGACATTCCGGCAACTGCCGAGTCATACGAATACCTGAACGGGTTCGGCAACGAGCTTGAATCCGAGGCCCTGGCGGGGGCCTTGCCCCAGGGCCGGTTTTCTCCGCAGAAGGTGGCTTACGGGTTGTACGCGGAGAAGCTCAGCAGCACCGCGTTCACCGCGCCGCGGGAATCCAACCGGCGCATCTGGTTTTACCGTATCCGGCCTTCGGTGACGCACGGGGATTTTCGTCCTTTGGAACAGTCGCGCATCTGCAACGGACCCATCACCGACATAGCGACGCCGCCCAACCAGATGCGCTGGGACCCCATACCCATACCCGACACGCCCGCCGATTTCGTTGACGGCCTGGTGACGTTTGCCGCCAATGGCGACGCAGCCACCCAGACCGGTTGCGGCATTCATTACTACCTGGCGAACCGCTCCATGGAGGGCCGCTATTTCTACGACGCGGACGGCGAACTGCTGATCGTGCCGCAACAGGGGCGCTTGGACATCCACACGGAATGCGGCCGGCTGGATGTGTCCCCCGGAGAGGTCGTATTGATCCCGCGCGGGATGAAGTTTGCTGTGGCATTGCCCGACGGCCCCAGCCGCGGCTACGTCTGTGAAAACTACGGCGCCC
>CAYOEQ010000395.1:0-2166 GCA_964402775.1 uncultured Enterobacteriaceae bacterium | reverse complement strand
GGTAGCGCAGGTTGCCGGGCGCCAGCACGTCCTCAAAGATGTAACGGATGCGGGTACGCAGCCTGCGCAGGTTCGGCGCGATAATTCCGACGGTAACCCCATCCTTTTCTTCAATACACCTGCGCGCCCAGACCGCAGCCGCCCGGATTTCCTCGCCGGCGTCGGCGAAATCCAGCACTTGCGCGGATACATTGCCGTCCTCCTGCCGGTATTCATGTACCGTAATGCCGGCATCCTCCAGTTTCTCCAGTAACATTGCCTGTTGCGGGGCCAACCGGTCAAATCCTGCCAGCGCCAGTCCCTTGCCGAAGATATCCGTATCATCAGCCGCGTTCCCGTGCAGGACGTCTGCCAGTGAAGCGTTATCGATCCAGTTGTTTTCCCCGCAGCGCAACCGGTATTCGTCTGTCCAGGACTTGAAAGCGACGGTATCTTCGTTCATGGGCGTTCCATGAGGAAAAATCGGGACATGATATTGTTTCAGGCGCTGCCAGGCAGCGGCAACCTGTGCCGCTACGGAAGTGACCTGCAGGAGACTGTGCCTGTAATCGGACAGTTCAATGATCTGTTGCCAGAGCGCGTCTTCCTGTTCGCCGCTCAGCAGGAGGCTGCCGGCCCCGTTGCGCTCGCGCAGGGCAATCCAGCAGCGCCGCAACCATGCCTGCCACGGTAATATATCCGGGGTCTCCCACGCGCGCCGGTTTTTGCGCAACTGCTCCTGCGCATACAGGTGCCTGAAGCGATGAGCGAGCCGCACATTGGCGCAGACGACGGTATGACCGCGCTCGATGTGATCGCCAATCCGCATGCTACCGGGAAAGCCGGCGGGCCAGGGACTTCAGTTTCGTGATGCGTTCAATAGAAGACGGGTGTGAGCCGGAAAATGCACCGGACAGGTGGCGGGTTTTTTTATACACCAGTTCCTGCAGGCGCACCGCCCCTTGAGGGTCGTAACCGGCTTCAACCGCCCAGATCGCGCCCAGGTAATCAGCCTCGCGCTCGTTGTCGCGACTGTATTTTGTGTTGGCGGCAGTCTGCATGTCGGTCCTGCGCCTGTTCTTGTGGTCTTTGCCGTGGTCCAGCTTCAGGTGGCCCAGTTCATGGCCGATCAATGCGGCGGCCATATGGACGTCCAGGCCAAGCAGGTCCAGCATACCGAAATTGATGCCGATGATATTGATTTCCACGGCATTCTCCTCGTCGATCGGTTTTGCGTCCGCGATGGCACTGCCCTTCAGACTTGTTTCATCGGCGCCTGGATCGGGCCCGTTCCCGGCGCCTGGATCTTTCCGCACCAGTTCCCCCATGGCCTTGGTGGCAAAGGCATTGGGGATTTCGCCGTCCGTGATGATCAGTTCCGACCTGAGTTCCGTGACTTCCTCAATGGCCTGCATGACTGAATAAAGATAGATCATCTGTTTTGTATCTATCCTCTTCAGCAGCCTGTTGTTTTTATCGCGCAGTTCAATGGTCTCGGCGTTCCCGCCGGCAAGGTCCTCAATCCTCCAGGTATAGCTGAACGGCGCGGCAAGGATGTGGCCCGGTATCAGCAATGCCAGACAGATCAGTACGGTCTGTTTGATCATGTGTGGGTTTCCTCGCCGCTTTAACTTACCCTGAAAGTATAAACTGTCAGACAGCCCGAATGAATCACAAGTTCCATACTTCCTGCCGATTATCATGGTCGGGCAGTTTATACTCGTTCACGATATTCTGTCCTTTTGATAAGGATGAAGATGTTGTCAGCGTCCTGCCTATAACCTATTATTTCAGTTCAGGGAACGATATGCGCTGAATCCTGTCCAACTTTAACGGATTATTACACGGTGGGGGTTCATTATATAACATAATGTCGGTGCGGGGATGAGCTTATGTGTTTCGCAAGTAAAGTAACAAGAGCATTAAGTTTTTCGGTCATTGCTTCCCTTCTGGCGCTGACAGCCGGTTGTAACACCACGCCCGTAACCCGGTCATCCGGTGCGCCGGGTGCGCCGACTGCGCCGGGTTCACCTGCGCCGTCGGGTTCACCCGGTTCTTCGGGTCCATCCGTCCAGGTGGGTGTATCGGGTATGCCGGAAGTGCCTGGTGTTCCGGGTGCGCCGGGTTTACCTGAGACCGGAACGGGCGGCGCGCCGGGCGCGCCTGTGCCCGGCAGGGTTTCCATAC
>CAYOEQ010000394.1:0-2168 GCA_964402775.1 uncultured Enterobacteriaceae bacterium | reverse complement strand
ACAATAAAACTCCTTATAAGGAATGTTTTTTCACTGGATTCCCGCCTGCGCGGGAATGACGAACGGGGTATGCCCGTTGACAAACTACCGCTGTTTTCTGACGGAACGCAGCAGGTGCCGGGTATAGATCGCGAACGTACGGAACAGGGTCCTGAAGTCAAGGGTGCTGAACAGGGTATCCGCAACCCCGAACGGCAGCATGGTGGGAACGGGGCCGCGCACGTATTCGAGGATCCAGGCGCGGTCTTCCATCCGGAAACCTTTGGCAACGCCTTTGGGTAAATGCACGACGTCGCCCTTGCGATATTCCTTGCGTTGAACGTCGCCTTCGTCGTAGTACCACATCTCCCCGTCCAGGATGTACGCGTAATCCTCCACGAAATGATAGCGGCCGGTGTGGCCCGTGCCGCCGAGGGGGGAGCCGAAAAAGATGACGTACTCCCGCAGCGAAGCATACAGGATGGTGAGTTGGCCCATGACGCCGCCGGCGTTGGAGAAGAACCACTCGGGCCTGGTATCAATCCGGCCGGGATAGCGTTCGGCAAGGTCCCGGGCGATGGCAGGCAGCATCTCCTCCAGCGGCAGGTCCAGGTGGGAATGGGCGACCTCGCGCAGGACGTCGGGGTCAAAAACGTATTTCATTTGATTACTATACCAGAGACGCCGTCTCCTTGCCGTACCCGGCGCCGCTGCTCGTAAAGGCCCAGCGCGTGCAGGGGAAAATACTGCCGGTACAGGACGTAGTCCAGCAGCGCGGTGCGGAAAAAGATCCCGGCCATGTCCTGCCTGGGCCATGAGCCGTCCGGTTGCTGGGCATCCATCAGGAACCGGGCGCCGCGGGTCAGCGCGCTCCAGTTCGATTCGCCCGCCTCCAGCAATGCAATCAATGCCCAGGCGGTCTGGATCACCTGGCTTTCCTCGTGTTCCACGTAGCGTCCGGTGAGGCAGCCGCGGTGATGCTCGCCCCAGCCTCCGTCCGGGCGCTGGCGCTCCAGCAGCCACCGGCAGGCCAGGCGCAGCGCCGGATCACCGGGACGGGCGCCGGCCGCGCGCAGGCCCCGGATGCCGAACAACGTGCCGTAGATGAACTGCACCCCCCATACGCCGCGCCACGACCCGTCGCGTTCCTGGACGCGGCGCAGCCAGGCGTCGCCCCGGGCAACGGCGTCCGCCGGCGCCTGGTCCATAATTTGCGGAAAGCGCTCCCGGCACGCGGCAAAGGCCGCGAGGCAGGACGCGGTGCACTCGACATAGGAATGCTCGGTCATCGAATCGCCGAACATTTCGGCCGGGTTCAACCATTCGAGAGTAAACGCGCTGCGGCGCGCCTCGTAGCTGCCGAAACCGCCGTCACGGTTCTGGGCCCGCAACATGAATTGAACTGCATCGCCGAGCGCCCGCTCGTCTGCAGCGTCGGGATCGGCGGCGAGTATGCCCAGTACCGCTTCCGCGGTACAGTCGCTCACCGGCCAGCCATGCCATGCCCCGGGGAAACACCAGCCGCCTTTGGGGTCGGTCCGGTACGCCTCGCGAAACCCTTCAAAGCCCGCGCCGATCTGCTGCCCGCGCAGGAAGGCGGCCCCTTTCCGGCGCGCGTCTTCCGCCCCGTCCAGGCCGGGGACCGTTGCCAGCGCCTGCAGGGAGAAACCCGTGTCCCAGGAACTGCTCCTGGCGCCGGTGACCCGCGCGCCTTGCTCCTCGTCCTCCCAGATCCACCCGTCCAGTTGCGCCAGCGCCTTGCGGCAGTCAGCGTCGTCCGGATCGCGCAGCCACAGGGCCAGGATATTGAGGAAGCCGCTGACCGGGGAGATGCTGTTATGGTTGGTGCTTTGCAGCTCCCATCTTATCTGCCGCACCAGCGCCTCCATGCTGCGGGCGCGCAGGCGCTTGTTGTGGAAGCGTTCGTACAGCCGCGCAAACCCGAATCCGGCCCGCAGCCACACACCGGGGCGGGCGTACAGGTCGGCCTCCCGCAAGCGGTTGCGCCCCCTGGAAAAATCAACCTTTGCATACCCCTCGGGGAACAGTTCCTCCCGCAGCGATGCGATCAGGGGCGTGACCGGCGCCTGGAACCGGTGCGGGTACACCGCCGCCATCCCCAGGTAGATAAGCCGGGTATGGCAATACCAGTTCGAGGGGTGTAATACCAGCCGGTTCGGCAGGCTCCA
>CAYOEQ010000393.1:0-2177 GCA_964402775.1 uncultured Enterobacteriaceae bacterium | reverse complement strand
AAGTTGTGGAGATGCGTGACGGCAAGAAGCGCAAGAGTGACCGCAAGTTTTTCCCTGGTTATGTCCTGGTGCAGATGGAAATGAACGATGCGACCTGGCACCTGGTGAAGGAAGCGCCCCGGGTGCTGGGTTTTATAGGCGGGACAACGGACAGGCCGGTGCCGATCTCCAACGCCGAGGCGGATTCCATCCTGCAGCGGGTTGTGGACGGGGTGGACAAGCCGAGGCCGAAGGTGCTGTTCGAAGCGGGCGAGGTGGTCCGGGTCAACGACGGTCCGTTTACGGATTTTAACGGGGTGGTGGAAGAAGTGAATTATGAAAAGAGTCGATTGCGGGTTTCCGTATTGATCTTCGGGCGCTCAACCCCTGTGGAGCTTGAATTCACCCAGGTGGAGAAGGAGTAGAGGCAATATCGCTGCGTAATCCGCAGGAGTAAGACAGTGGCAAAGAAAACCGGTTCAAAGAAAATCAGCGCCTGCATCAAGTTGCAGGTGCCGGCGGGGCAGGCAAACCCGAGTCCTCCGGTGGGCCCGGCGCTGGGTCAGCACGGCCTGAATATTATGGAGTTCTGCAAGGCATTCAATGCGCAGACCCAGAATATGGAGGAAGGTCTGCCCGTGCCGGCAATCATCACCGTCTATACTGACAAGAGTTTCTCGTTCGTGACGAAAACGCCCCCGGCTTCCTACCTGTTGAAAAAGGCCGCCGGAGTGGAAAGCGGCAGCGGCACGCCCAACACGGACAAGGTCGGCAAGAAGGTGACGAGGGAGCAACTTGAGGAAATCGCCAGGGCCAAGGAGCCCGACCTGACCGCGATGGACCTCGATGCGGCCGTGCTTACCATCGCCGGAACGGCAAGAAGCATGGGCATCGAGACGGAGGTGGCCTGAGATGGCAAGGTTATCGAAGCGCGTGCGCGAGACCCGCGAGACCAGGGAAAAGTTCGATACCGGGAAATCCTATGCGGTTCTTGATGCTCTCAACCTGCTCAAGGAGAACGCAACGGCGAAGTTTGACGAGACCGTGGAGGTGGCTGTCAACCTCGGCGTAGACCCGAGAAAATCCGACCAGATCGTCCGGGGGTCGACCGTGTTGCCCCAGGGAACGGGCAAGGTCGTCAAGGTGGCCGTGTTTGCCCAGGGTGAGCAGGCCGACGAGGCCAAGGCTGCCGGCGCCGAATACACAGGCATGCAGGACCTGGCTGAACAGATTCAGGGCGGGATGATGGATTTCAGTGTCGTCATTGCCGCGCCGGATGCCATGCCGGTAGTGGGCAAGCTGGGTAAACTGCTCGGACCCCGCGGTTTGATGCCCAATCCGAAAGTGGGCACGGTGACGAAGGATACCGGCCAGGCAGTACGCAATGCAAAAGCGGGTCAGGTTCGTTACCGGACGGACAAGAACGGGATCGTCCATTGCGGAATAGGCAAGACATCGTTTGCCGCAGAGGCCCTGAAGGACAACCTGGATACCCTGCTGGCGGACCTGAAAAAGGCGAAACCGAGCACTTCCAAGGGTATCTACCTGAAAAAAATCAGTCTTTCAACCACCATGGGCCCCGGCATCATGGTTGACCAGACCGCGTTGTAATCACCGGAGGCGGATAATGGGTCTTTCACTGGAACAGAAGCAGGCCGTTGTGGCTGAGGTCGCTGCAGTAGCCGCCGCGGCCCCCGCGGCCATCGCGGCAGAGTACAAGGGGCTGGACGTCGCCGAAATGACAGCGTTAAGGCGCTCGGCCCGCACCGCGGGGGTTTATCTCAGGGTGGTCCGGAACACCCTGGCGCGCCGCGCCCTGGAAGGAACGCAATTTGAATGTATGCGCGAGACGCTTACCGGCCCGTTGCTCCTGGCCTTTTCCAATGAGGAACCGGGGTCGGCGGCAAAAGTGATCCGCGATTTCGCCAGGGAAAATGAGAAGCTGGTCGTCCGGCTTATTGCCGTGGACGGGCAACTGCTTGATAGCGCGCAGATTGAAACCGTGGCGAATATGCCGACCCTGGACCAGGCGCGCAGCATGTTCCTGGGCCTGTTGCAGGCCCCGCTCGGCAAATTCCTGCGCGTCCTGTCGGAACCGGAAGCGAAATTGCTGCGCTTGCTTGACGCTCGCCGCGAGCAGCAAGCGGACTAATCAATATCAAGCTACCTAATCAATATTCAGTATGTGTACAAGAGGA
>CAYOEQ010000392.1:0-2180 GCA_964402775.1 uncultured Enterobacteriaceae bacterium | reverse complement strand
CGCCAGGGTTTTTACTCTGACCCCGGAGATTTCGGAGGTTTATGAAAGACGGTATCACCATCGCTGTTTCGAAGGGGCGGATTCTTCATGAATCCCTGCCGTTGCTTGCGCGCGCCGGCGTGCAACCCCTGGACGATCCCGGCACAACCCGCAAGCTCATATTCGACACCAATCATAACGGTGTAAGGCTGATCGTCATCCGCGCCGCCGATGTGCCCACCTACGTGCTGAACGGCGGCGCCGATCTCGGCATTGCCGGGAAAGACGTGCTGATGGAATCCGATAGCGGCAACCTGTACGAACCGCTGGACCTGAAGATAGCGAGTTGCCGCCTTATGCTGGCAGGACCCAAAGGCGTTCCGGTAAAAACGGGCCGTTTACGGGTCGCCACCAAGTATGTCTCGACAACCCGCGGCTATTTTGCCGAAAAAGGGCAGCAGGTGGAGGTCATCAAGCTGTACGGTTCCATGGAACTGGCCCCCGTGCTGGGCCTGTCGGACCTCATAGTTGACCTGGTCAATACCGGCAATACCCTGGAGGAGAACGGCCTGGAACCGTTGGACAACATAGCGGACATCAGCTCCCGGCTCATAGTCAACAAGGCATCGATGAAGATGAAACAGGAAATGATCAAGCCGTTCATTACGCGCCTTGCCCGGGCCGTACGGTAATGGCCGGCATTGCAAGGCTGTCGGCATCCGAACCCGATTTTGAGAACCGCTTCGCGCAACTGCTTGCCGGCAACGAAATCCTCGACCGGGAGCTGACCGCAGCCGTATCAGACATTCTCAACGACGTCAGGGATAACGGCGTATCGGCCCTGCTGGAATATACCAACCGGCTCGACCGCCGCGCCGCCGGACCCGGCGACCTGGAGATCGAGGGAGCGGCGCTGGAGCAGGCCGTCACGGCCATCCCGCAGGACCTGCGCCGGGCGCTGGAAGACGCCGCGGAGCGGATCACCGCTTACCACCGGTACCAGACGGGCGCGTCCTGGTCATTTGAAGACCGGGACGGTTCGGCCCTGGGACAACGCATAACTCCCCTGGACAGGGCCGGGATTTACGTGCCCGGCGGCAAGGCCGCTTATCCGTCAACCGTCCTGATGAACGCCATACCCGCAAAGGTGGCCGGAGTGGGGGAAATCGTCATGGTGACGCCGGCCCCGGACGACGAGATGAACCCCGTGGTGCTGGCCGCGGCGCGCATTGCGGGGGTGGACCGGATATTTTCCGTCGGTGGGGCGCAGGCCGTGGCGGCGCTGGCCTTCGGCGCCGGTCCGGTCCCCGCCGTCGACAAGATCGTGGGGCCGGGAAACCGCTACGTGGCAGCCGCCAAACGCCTGGTGTTCGGCGTCGTCGGCATTGACATGATCGCAGGCCCATCCGAGGTGGTGATCGTCGCGGACGACAGCGCGGACCCGGACTGGATAGCCCTGGACATGTTCGCGCAGGCCGAGCACGATGAGGACGCCAGGGCCATGCTGGTAACTGCCGACGCAAACCTGCCTGCAAGAGTCGAGGCATCCGTCAACCGGCTGCTCCCCGGGATGGAACGCGCCGGCATTATCCGCGCGGCAATGGAAAACAACGGCGCCATGATCCTGGTCGGAGACGCGCAACAGGCATGCGATATCGTCAACCGCCTGGCGCCGGAACACCTGGAACTCGCGGTGCGGGACCCGGACAACTATCTCGAAGGCATCAGGCACGCCGGCGCGATCTTCCTCGGGCATTTTGCCGCGGAAGCGCTGGGTGATTACTGCGCCGGCCCGAATCACGTCCTGCCCACCGGCAGGACCGCAAGGTTCTCATCCCCGCTGGGAGTCTATGATTTCCAGAAACGCACGTCCCTGGTCAAATGCACCCCCGCATCCGCCTCCCGGCTGGCCGAAACCGCGACGGTCCTGGCCCGCGCCGAAGGCCTGACGGCCCACGCCCGCGCCGCGGAACTGCGTATGAAGGACGTATAAAAAAGGAGTCGCCCGGAGGGCGACCCGGTATTCCACTGGATTCCGGGACAAGCCCGGAATGACGAAGAGAGACATTCGTCATTCCCGCGAATGCGGGAATCCAGTCAAACGCACGTCCCGCAGGGACACCTTATTGACCCGGATCACTGCATAGGGGCAGGACGTTCCGCCACTCGCACCTCTATCGTCTGCGTTTCCCAGCCGCGCA
>CAYOEQ010000391.1:0-2200 GCA_964402775.1 uncultured Enterobacteriaceae bacterium | reverse complement strand
CCTGGTCTGGTCCAGCAGGTATAACTCTCCGTCCTGCCAGCGCACCGGCTGAACCGAAGAGGGGGCTGAGTGAGTTGAAGCGGTCACGTTTCCATTCAGGTTCCGGTGAACATGGGTTCCCTTTTTTCCAGGAAGGCCGTAATACCCTCTTTGCAGTCGGCGCTGTCGAAACAGAGGCGCTGCAGGGCGGCTTCGGCGCCGATGGCGTCTGCGTAGCTGAGCGTCGGCGCCTGGCGCATCATTTTTTTGGTACGCGCCAGCGCCAGCGGCGCCTTGCCGGTCAGCCTGGTTGCCCACTCCCTGGCGGTCTCCATGAGCGCGTCATCTGCAACTGTTTTGTTGACCAGTCCCAGTTCCCTGCAGCGCGCGGCAGGCAGGCGGTCATTTTCAACGGCCATCTGGTAGGCGTTCATGTGTCCCATGGCGCGGGCCAGCAGCCAGGTTGAACCGCCGTCCGGGATCAGCCCGATGCTGCCGAACGGCGAGAGCAGGAAAGCGTTCTCTCCCATCAGCGCCAGATCGCAGACCAGGGCGTAGGACAAACCGATGCCTGCCGCAAATCCGTTGATGGCGCTGATGACGGGTTTATCCATCTCCGCAATATCAACCAGGCTGGGCCGGTATTCTTCATTCAGTATCTGCTCCACCTCTTCCCCGGTCTTGAATCCGGCTTTCAAATCCGCCCCGGCGCTGAAGCAACGCCCGGCGCCGGTGAGTATGACGGCGCGGATTGCCGAATCCTCACGGGCCTGCGCGGTCGCGGCGGCGAGTTCAACCCGCATATCATCGTTGAATGAATTCAGGGAATCGGGCCGGTTGAGCGTGATCGTGGCAACGGCGCCCCCGGTCTCGTATAAAACACTGTCTGACATGTTACAATCTCCTGTTGTGGCCTGAATTTCTCCTCGCTTCTCACGATGAGGAATCCGCGCAGTGAAGTTGTTATTATTCACGAACCAGGCATTGAGTCCAGCCTGTCACGCAATATGCTTGCAGATTGATACCGGAGATCAAACAGAATGGCACCGCCCCACCGGACTGACCCGTTATTATTGACGCCCGGACCGCTGACCACCTCCGCAACCGTCAAACAGGCCATGCTGCATGATTACGGTTCGCGGGATATTCGTTTCATTGAACTGAATCAGCGCATCTGTAACGGATTGCTTTCCTTGTGTGATGCCGGTGAGACGCATCTGTGTATCCCCTTACAGGGCAGCGGTTCGTTTGCGGTGGAGGCCATGATTGCCAACCAGTTGCCTCGGGACGGAAAACTGCTCAACCTGGTCAACGGCGCTTACGGGCATCGCGTCACCGAAATCTGCCGTTATCTGGACAGGGAGGTCAGTGTGCTTGAAACGGGAGAAGATCAACCGGTAGATCTGGCCGATCTGGACCGGATCCTGGAAAGCGATTCCGGGATCACGCATGTCACGGTCGTGTATTGCGAAACTACCTCAGGCATATTGAACCCTGTTCCGGAGATAGCGCAGGTAGTTGCAAATCACGGTCGCAGTTTATTGATCGACGCTATGAGCGCATTCGGCGCATTGCCGTTGAGCGCCTCCAGTATCCCGTTTGCCGCCCTCGCCGGCTCTGCCAACAAGTGTCTGGAGAGCGTGCCGGGACTGGGATTTGTGATTGCGGCCGGGGACTCGTTTTCTGCTACCGAGGGCAATGCCCACTCATTAAGCCTGGATCTCTATCAGCAATGGCGCTACATGAATGAAACCGGCCAATGGCGGTTTACCCCGCCCACTCACTGTCTGCTGGCGCTGGACCTGGCCTTGCGGGAGCTTGAAGAAGAGGGCGGCATCACCGGACGGCGTATGCGTTATGAAGAGAACTGCCGCACGCTTGTCAACGGTATGCGTGAACTGGGTTTTGAAACATTTCTGCCCGATGAGTTGCAGGCACCCGTCATAGTGACTTTTCTGATGCCGGAGGATGAAGCATTCAGCTTCCGGAAGTTTTATCAACGCTTGAATGAACTGGGTTATGTCATTTATCCGGGCAAGTTGACTAACAGGGAGAGTTTCAGGATTGGCTGTATCGGACACTTCGGCGCAGACGAGATGCGAGCGGCAGTTGCATCGGTAAGGCAGGTGTTGCAGGAAATGGGCTGCGGAGAATAATACGGGATTACACTGATGCCGGATAACGCCCCGGAAAATTCACCTGATACGAACCCGGCCCATTT
>CAYOEQ010000390.1:0-2201 GCA_964402775.1 uncultured Enterobacteriaceae bacterium | reverse complement strand
TCCCTGCAAATCCTCCACTTATCCTCGCCTTCTGGACCAAACACGGTAAAGTCGGACTAGGATCTCTGATGCCTGAAAACAACACCGGTCGCATCCGTTGGATCCCCGATTCGATGATCAACAGCACTCGGTCCTACAGTGTGTTGCGAACGAGTTGGAAAAGAACGGTCACCAAGCCAAGTCGTCGGACGAACAGCTCTTCGAGGGCATCTTTCTGGCGAGTGCGATTCTCTTGTCGCTAGCGACCGGAATCGCATCGAAGGCCTGACAGAGTTCGGAGCGACAAGAGCCGCTGGACCGCGCTCATGACTTGCTGAGATTGTTCGGATCCTGGAAACAAGTCACTCAAGAGTTGCTGGAAGCAATGATGTGCAAAGTGAGCCCATTCCCGGAGTGCGCAGGGGACCCGCCTATGCAAGGACTGAGTCCAGATTTGCGACACATGTTCACAGCAAGGGCGAATCCGCTTCGCGACCACTCGTCCGGGCACCGTGAAGCGAACGTGCGCCGGAGAATGCTGTACGAGCAGTAGCATTGGGAAAAGTTCAAAACAAGTAAATTCGACCGAGCACCTACTGTGATCATCGGCGCCTATGATGAAAGGCGGTGGATATGACGACACCGAAGATATCGAGCGCGTATCCCTTGTTAGGCTTGGCGGCTTCCTTCGCATGCACATTACCTTGTCCCTTGCCGTGCAACTACCTGCGCGACCGAGTCCGTACCGGTCAACCGGTCCACGCAAATGCCAATCGCTGCAAGTCACACCACCGCTGACCTTCCGGGAGAGCTACGGTCTCCCGTGATCCGGTAGGGGTGGTCCGGAGTCGGAACCGGGTGATTAGTGCTAAGCTGCGGTAGGCGAATGCAGGGAGTCTGCCCGATGACGGGAAGGCCGGGTAGACGTAGTAATCCAAGAAGCTCGTAGCGAAATGGCAAACGCAAAAAAATCTGTAAAGTTCCACTTCGAGCAGGACGACGATTACCGCCTCCTCCCGGTGAACGGAGTGTGGGGAGGTGTTTCACCGCGAGGTGACATTCAAGCAGATTTCTTCTACGAGTCCTACACCGTACCAGATGAGGTCACCCAAGCGGTAGCACCCGACGGGAGCCTCGGGGAGGAATTGGAGCGCAAGCAGTCGGCCTTGCTGCAACGCACAATATTGGTGGGCATGATGCTTACCGCGGATCAAGCGGAGAGCATAGGTCGCTGGCTTCAGGAGAAGGCGCTCGAACACCGCCGACTTGCGAGAGCGAAAGGAGACACAGACAGTGAGCGAGACACTGTTACAACCCACTAGGCCAACACCAAATGCGGGCAACGTGCTATCGCTCGTCAATTCCACAGCGAATCACTCTGATGGCGGCGTATACGGAATTGGTTCTTTGACGGCGTCCATCGAAGTCCGATTCAATGTCGGGCACTCCCCAGCAGGCCCTTCATCGTCCCGGCTAGTTGGCAAAACGGGAACGAACAGCATCCTACCGCACGAGTATTACTGGATCGAGGATCTGAGAGAGGACGAGTACCGTGTTCTACAGCCGATTCGCGTGCGGGTCAAGAGGATCGGACTAGGGAACTTCGAGGCGTCGTTCCCAGAAGCAAACATCTCGATATCTGGAATCCACAGTGATGACGCCTACCAAGCGCTCGTGGCCGAGATTCTGGACACTTTCGACATTCTCAATGAGGAGGCGGTCTTGGGACCGGCGGCAAGCGACCAGCTCCGTATCCTCCGCACGTACATTGCCAAAGCGTAGTCTTCTCACGGCGAAATCCGCGCGCGAGATTGCCGACAAGCTGGATGCGGATATCTCCGAGGGCCGCCGACATGCGAGGGTTGTGGTACGAATCTGCGGAGTTTACATCGGGAGCTACGGAATCCGGAGGGGTAGCAATACCGGACACGACTACATTCCGAGGCAGATTTCGACGACTATGAAGCAAGCTATCGGGCTGGCCCGTTGTCCTGTCTCCAAGGAGGACTACATACAAACTCTCAGGGCCAAGGGAATGCTGTCTCATGGTACCCGCTCCAACGATTAGCGGCATTGACTGTAGGTACAAGCGCGAGGATATTGGGCGATGAAGCTAATCAAGGCAAGCGTCGTGAAGTTCAAGTCGTAAGCATTCAGGTTTCGGGGCGCTAGAGTCAGGCTTCGTTGCAGAACGACGAGAGTAGGGCAGCGGCAGTCGAACC
>CAYOEQ010000389.1:0-2217 GCA_964402775.1 uncultured Enterobacteriaceae bacterium | reverse complement strand
TTGCCTCGTTACATCCGTTACTATCCAACCCCGTATACAGGTTTCCATCAGGCAAGTTTGCCGGATGGATTAACGGGAAGCCTGGTGAGCTTTCACGAGCGATTCCAGCACTGCCCCCGCAACGGTGATCAGCCCTGGTCCCGGACGTTAACCACTGTGCATAGCACGGGAAGGTGTCCGGGATGTTGACTGGCGACAGTCAGCGCTGTCAGTCCGGAGACCGGCCTGTATGCGCCGGACCGGGTACGGTCCGCGTTTCTCACCTGATGGTGTGAAACGCGGGCTGGAACACGATCCGTTAATGACATGTTGCGGAGGGCGGCATAGGGCATTCACCTGCTCAAAATCCCCTCTTTGCTACCGTCCATGCGAAAGGAACCTCTGATTAAGTCAGAGATTCCGAAACTCCGCGGGAGTGAAGATTATGAACAAGGTCTTTATCCGGGCGCTGCTGGTCTGCGCCGGTCTTTACGGGACGCTCATCCAGGCGGCCCAGCAGGAAGAAATCATCGTTACCGGGACGCGCGCTCCGATAGAGGCCACAAGGTTACCGGCCGCCGTTACCGTGATTGATCGGGAGGATATCGAGGAACTGCAGGTGAAATCCCTGCCCGAGCTGCTGCGCGGCATCGCCGGTATAGACGTAACGGTCAGCGGCGGCTATGGAAAAACGACCGGGATCCGCATGCGCGGCACCGAGAGCCACCACGTGCTGGTCCTGATCGATGGCGTGAGGGTAGGGTCGGCAACCCTGGGCACTGCTGCGTTTCAACATATTCCACCGGCGCTGATAGAGCGTATCGAGATCGTGCGCGGGCCCCGTTCCAGCCTCTGGGGTTCCGAGGCGCTGGGGGGCGTCATTCACATCTTCACCCGCAGGGGTTCGGGCGAGAAACCGCGTTACAGCCTGGATGCGGGCGGCGGTTCTTACGATACTTTCGAGGTTACCGGCGGCGTCAGCGGCGAATACCGGGATTTCGACTACAGCGCGGCCGTGTCCTGGTTCGATAGCCGCGGGATCGATGCGAGACGCCCCACGCCTGGTCGCTTCGGCGTGGATCAGCCGGACAATGACAGCTATGACAATATATCCGTGCAGTTCCGCGGGGGCTATGAATTCGGCGCTGACGGCAGGGTCGAAGCCTTCATCAAGCGGGCTGAAGGCACGACCGAGTTCGACGGCAACTTCCAGGACGAGACTGATTTCCTGCAGCAGGTCGTTGGTGGGGCACTGTCGTTCGACCCTGTTGAGGACTGGAATACGACCTTACGTTTGAGCGAGTCCCGGGACGAGACTGAAAATTTTGCTCCATCCGGGGATTTCGCCTCGCGTTTCGATACCCGGCGCCGGCAGTTGTCGTGGCAGAACCATGTTTCCCTGTTCGATGTAAACCTGTTGGCATTCGGCGTTGATTTCCGGGAAGAAAAGGTGGGCAGTTCTACTGACTATGCGCTGAAGAGCAGGGATAACACCGGTGTGTTCGGGCAGTATGGCCTGGATTTTTACGGTCACCAGTTGCTGGCATCGGTTCGCTGGGATGATGATGAGGTGTTCGGCGCCAAGACGACAGGCGGAGTCGGCTGGAGTTACGCCTGGAACGATGCGCTGCGCCTGTATGCTTCATACGGCACCGCTTACAGGACACCCACCTTCAATGAGCTGTTTTTCCCCTTCTTCGGCAACCCGCGCCTGAGACCTGAGACAGCGGAATCCTGGGAGGCGGGTCTGGAAGGCCGGCACGAATATTTCGAGTGGAGTATCCGGGCGTATCGAATCGATGCGGAAGACCTGATTGCCACCGTCTGTGACGAGTTTTTCAACTGTGCGCCGGAAAACGTCAACGAGGCGCAGGTGACCGGCGTGGAAAGCGAGCTTCTCGCACAGTGGGGCGGCTGGGATGCCATGCTGGCCATGGAATACCTCGATCCCGAGAATGAAATTACCGGGAACCGGTTGCCGCGCCGGGCGAAGAAACGGTTGTCGCTCGACCTGAGACGAAACGTCAACAGGTTCACGTTCGGCACGCGCCTGCTTGCGGAGGGGAATCGCTATGACAACGTTTCCAATACGATCAGGGTCGGCGGTTTTGCGACGCTGGACCTGCTGGCAGAATACCGCTTCAGTGAGCGCCTTACCCTGCGGGCGAAAGTGGCGAACCTGTTCGACGAGGAGTACCAGACCATCAATACCTATAACTCCTTCGATCGGAACTTTTT
>CAYOEQ010000388.1:0-2221 GCA_964402775.1 uncultured Enterobacteriaceae bacterium | reverse complement strand
AGTGATCCAGCTGGGGTTGGCCGGCCTGTTCGATGCGCTGTTCGAAGTGGTCGGGCAGTGGACCAAATTTATGTGACAGTTGGCGCTGCAGCGTTTGCCGGGCATGTTGTTCGAAGCCCCGCGCCTGTCCTTCTGCCCTGCCTTGCTCCATTCCTTCCGCCCTCAAGTTTTGCGCTATGGTTGCCATGGCCACTTCTCCTTCGTCAGTAAATTGGGGTAACGCCTGTTTCAGCGCCTCTTCTATCCTGCCTTTATCCAGATGCCGGGCCGCCTGAAACAGGTAGTTCAGCACCCCCTCAAAAAAATCCCGCACTTCCCGGGCTTCCGAGCCCAATTGCCGAAACAGCGACAGGATTCCCGGCAGGCGCTCGGGCAGCGTTTCGTCATGGATGTATTTTAGCACCCGCATAGCTCAGATTGGGGGGATTGCCAGTTTCGGGTTGAGGGGAGAAATGATGGGTGTCCCGGATTGGGGCGTCCCCGATTGGGGCGCCCGTCAATCGAAGCGCCCAGGACTGGCTCGCTCGAACCTGATTTAGATCATGCCCGTGCCGTTGCGCTGTACACTTAGTTAGCCGGGCGCAACCCAGATGACTCTTGAAAATCACCTGATTTCATACTATACAGAACTTGACATGTCTGAACTTCGTTGTTATCTAGCATCCCCGCCGTTGCGGAACTATTGTCCGACCCACCGGCCCAACTTATCAACTAAACTAACAAACAATCACATGAGCACTCGCCATGGACACAATTCCAGGACCTGAATGGATCATCTTGCTATGCGTGGTAACGACCTTTCTCGTCTGCGTGTACCTCGTAATCACCGTGCAAGGCGACCTCGCCCTCGACGACCGCTTTCTGGTGAACACCGATGACAGGGCTATCGCAACGTTCATCGACATGGTCAACCAGACTCGCCGCGAGATTATCATTCACGACGACGGAACCGATCTTCCCCGTTCAATATACAACGACCCCGGCGTCATCAATGCTCTTCGCGGAGCCATTCAAAAACGCAACATTAGCGTTCGATGCCTCTTTAACGATAGAGACCAACCGCTAAAGTTGGTAGATCTCGCTCGTTCCGACGAGTTTCGAAACAACATCGAAATCTGGTATCTGAGGGGCGAACGGCCCGTTCCCGACACCCATTACAAGATCGTGGATGGTGGCAAACTCTTGCACATTTCAGAGCACGAGCATGGTGGGGATGAACGAAAGTACAAATTGCTCAAGGCCCCACGCCTCATCGACTTCGCCACTCGCAATAGAATCAGCAAACCTTTCCACGACAACTTTGCGCTCGGCTTGCAGAACGCAGACCGAGCAGCCTGACTTATGCCCGAGGAAGCCGCCCACGCCCCCTTTGTCCTTCCCGACGCACAACTCTATATCGTCGTCGCTATCTTCATGGCGATCACCGCAATAGTCTCCGCCGACATACGTGACGAACGCCGGATTCTTCCTCAGAAAGACGTGAACATCATTACGGTATTTCTCGGGCTCGGCTCCTGGATTGCCGCATTGCAAATTATTTGTTCAATCTATGCCATAAACATTCCTTTGTGGAATTGGTCCTGGACTACCGCTCATGCAGTCTTCCACGTCGTTGTGCTGCTTCTTCTCCTCATCGTAGTAACCCTCTGGTATTGCACGATTGCCAGATACAAACCAGCCCCTGCAGGTAATCCCGCCGCGTCTGAACAAGACTCGTGAACACCCCCACTACAATCTCCTGGAAAGGCTACAATTTCACCAGCTACAATCCTGACAATACGGACTGGAACGAGGTCCCCGGCATCTACATCTTCGCCGGTCTCAGTTCGGACCGTAGATGGTGGGCACCCAAATACATCGGAAGAACCCTCTCATTCAAGGACCGATTAGGTTCCGGCAAAATCACGCACGAACGGTGGCCACAGGCTAAGTCTCTCGGCGCCACACACGTTCACGCCCGCGTCGAACACGACGAAACGCAGCGTCGTTTCATTGAATTCCTTCTCATCAACGCTTACAAACCACCCATGAACGCTACCTGAAATTCACTCGACCGCACACTGTTTCGATCTCACTCGTTTCTGTAATCCGCCCCTATGACGCCAGTCAAAATACCAGCGAAGAGTTGTTATTTCGATTTAACGTTGAAGGTATAGCGACTTCTCACCCGCTCCAAAGTTCATATGGTGTGGCCTAAACGCTTTCGAGACGTGGTAGTGTC
>CAYOEQ010000387.1:0-2227 GCA_964402775.1 uncultured Enterobacteriaceae bacterium | reverse complement strand
TGACTTACGCGCTTATCATAGCATTGATCACCGGCGTTTTTCTTCAATGGCGCCTGAGTGTCCGCCATATTCGCCACATAAGGGCGAACCGGGACGCGGTGCCGGACAGCTTCACGGACAAGATCCCTCTTGACGCACACCAGAAGGCTGCCGATTACACCTGCGCCAAGACCCGCGCCGGGCTGGCGGAACTGGGCGTGTCTTCACTGCTGCTGTTGATCTGGACCCTGGGAGGCGGCCTCGACCTGCTTGATTCACTTATCCGCACGTATGACCTGCCGGGCCTGTGGGCAGGGACCGTCTTCATCCTGGCCGTGATATTGATCACATCTCTGCTGGACCTGCCGTTGTCTCTCTACCGCACGTTCAGGCTGGAACAGCGGTTCGGTTTCAACAAGATGACGCTCAAACTGTTTATTACCGACCTGTTGAAAAATACGTTGCTCGCGCTGGCGATAGGGGCGCCGCTGATCATGCTGGTGCTGTGGTTCATGGACAACTCCGGTCCCTGGTGGTGGCTGTACGTCTGGCTGACCTGGCTTGGCTTCAACCTGGTCATGGTCTGGGCCTATCCTGCGTTCATCGCGCCGTTATTCAATAAATTCAGACCCCTGGAAAATGCCGAACTGGCGACCCGCATCGCCGGGTTACTGGACCGGAACGGGTTTACCAGCAACGGCATCTTCGTGATGGACGGCTCTACCCGCTCCACCCATGGCAACGCTTACTTCAGCGGCCTGGGGGCGAACAAACGGATCGTTTTTTTCGATACCCTGATTGACGAGTTGTCCTACGACGAGATAGAGGCGGTGCTGGCGCATGAACTGGGACATTTCAAATGCGGCCACATAAAAAAACGGCTCACGATCCTGGGGACGACTTTTCTTGCAGGCTTTGCGATACTGGGCGCACTGCTGGGACAACCGTGGTTCTATACCGGCCTGGGGGTAAGTGAACCCTCCACTTATATTGCCCTCACCCTGTTCGTACTGGTGGCGCCGGCGTTCACCTTCTTCCTGCAGCCGGCATTCTCATCCATCTCCCGTAAACATGAGTTTGAAGCCGACGATTTCGCCAGGGCCCAGGTACAGTCCGGCAGCCTGATCAATGCCCTGGTCAAACTCTACAAGGAAAATGCCAATACCCTGACTCCTGACCCGATGTATTCGGCTTTTCACGATTCACACCCGCCGGCGCCCATCAGGATAGCTCACCTGGCATCAGGATAACCCGGATTCAGGGAACCTCGCTTCTCCCGGCCAGGGCGTGGGAGAGTGTATTGCTGTCGATGTATTCCAGTTCGCCACCCAGCGGGACGCCGTGGGCGATACGGGTCACGCGGATTTGATATTTCCGTACGATCTCATTGATATAGTGCGCGGTCGCCTCGCCTTCCATGGTCGAGTTGGTGGCCAGAATCACTTCCCTGACCTCGCCACCCGCGTCGGCATCCGGCGGTCCGGCAAGGTACGCGGCCAGCTTGTCCAGTCCCAGTTCCTGCGGGCCGATTCCGTCCAGGGGGGACAGGTGTCCCATCAATACGAAGTACTTTCCATTGTAGCCCGCCTCCTCCATTGCGAATACGTCCGCCGGACTTTCCACGATGCAGAGCAGCGAACCGTCGCGCTTGTTACTCCGGCAAAGGCCGCATAACGGAGTTTCACTGAAATTGCGGCACCTTTCACAACTGCCGATTTTTCCCATCGCATCAGTCAAAGCCAACGCCAGGGAATTCGCGCCGTCCCGGTCCCGTTGCAGCAGGTGGTAACTGATTCTCTGGGCTGATTTTTTCCCGATTCCAGGCATACAGCACAACGCCTGGATCAGTGCGCTCAAGCTGGGTGGTTCAGCCTGTTTCATTCACAGGTCCTGCCGTCAGAACGGCAGATTGAAGCCCGCGGGGAGGCCCATTCCGGAAGTGACGTCCGCCATCTTGTCACGGGTGGCCTTTTCCACCCGCCTGTTGGCGTCATTCACCGCGGCGGCGATCAGGTCTTCCAGCATCAGCTTGTCCGAAGTCAGCAGGGAGGGTTCTATTTCAACCCGCTTCACGTCATGCCTGCCGGTCATGATGACTTTCACCATCCCGGCGCCTGCTTCACCCTGTACCTCCGTGGCGGCAATCTCCTCCTGCGCCCGCTGCATGCTTTCCTGCATTTTCTGGGCCTGTTTCATGATGTCACCTAAACCACTACTCATTCGTCTCTCCTCTTTCTCAACATGGCGG
>CAYOEQ010000386.1:0-2227 GCA_964402775.1 uncultured Enterobacteriaceae bacterium | reverse complement strand
CCTCTCGAACGACTTTTGGCAGAGTTGTCTGGCCTTTACTGGTGATAGCAGATTCAATCATGGCAATATCTTCTTTTCATTACAAAACATCATTATTCCTTACTAATTATAAAAAAACAAGGGAAAATACACAATATAAGGTTAATTTACGAAGGGGACGAGGGGACGGACCTGAGGTCCGTCCCCGGTAGCTCCCGGTAGTCTGGATACTTGGGGTCAGAGTAAAAATTCTTCGACACTTACTCCGACCCCTGGATTTATGGATTCTCAATCCCCTTGATTACTGCTTTTATCGGTTACAATGAAACAGCCGAAAAACGCTCCTGGCAGGCGCTGCTGAACTTTCAAGAAATGCGATTCAACGATCACATCGAGCGCGGTCATACCGTCGTCTGCGCCAATGTGCGGCTCGCTCATCGCTTCAGGCACCTGTATGCGCAGGAGCAGTTGCGCAAAAACCGGCGCGCGTGGGAGACCCCGGATATATTACCGTGGCAGGCATGGTTGCGGCGCTGCTGGATTGCCCTGCGCGAGCGCAACGGGGCCGGCAGCCTCCTGCTGAGCGGCGAACAGGAAGACGCGCTCTGGCAACAGATCATTGAACTGTCCGATTACAGGCACAGTCTCCTGCAGGTCACTTCCGTAGCGGCACAGGTTGCCGCTGCCTGGCAGCGCCTGAAACAATATCATGTCCCGATTTTTCCTCATGGAACGCCCATGAACGAAGATACCGTCGCTTTCAAGTCCTGGACAGACGAATACCGGTTGCGCTGCGGGGAAAACAACTGGATCGATAACGCTTCACTGCCGGACGTCCTGCACGGGAGCGTGGCTGACGATGCGGATATCTTCGGCAAGGGACTGGCGCTGGCAGGGTTTGACCGGTTGACCCCGCAGCAGGCAATGTTACTGAAGAAACTGGAAGATGCCGGCATTACCGTGCATGAAATTCAGCAAGAGGACGGCAATGTATCCGCGCAAGTGCTGGATTTCGCCGGCGCAGACGAGGAAATCCGGGCGGCTGCGGTCTGGGCGCGCGGGTGTATTGAAGAAAAGGACGGGGTCAGCGTCGGTATCATCACGCCGGACCTGCGCAAACTGCGCACCCGCATCCGTTACATCTTTGAGGACGTGCTGGCGCCCGGCAACCTGCGCTACCGGGACGCTGCCGCGCCCCTGCCCTTCAGTATCTCGGCAGGCCAACCGTTGGTCGAATACCCGCTTATCAACGCGATCTTCCCCATCCTGGGTTTGAACAAGGCGCCGCTTGCCCTGGATACCCTGGGTTTCCTGCTGCGCACGCCATTCATCAAGGGGCACGATGAGGAACGCGCGGGACGCGCATTGCTGGATGAAAAACTCCGTTCCCGTAACCAGATCGCATTTAACTGGAACGATTTGCTTTACCTCGCCGGCGCCGCCGGCGATAAAGGGCGGCCCGTCCCGGTCATGACGGCCATGCTGCGAGAGATCTTCTCAGCCCTGGACGAACTGCCGGCAAAGCAATCACCGGAAGCCTGGACCGGCAGCTTTAGCCTGTTCCTTGAGATTTTCGGCTGGCCCGGGGAACGCAGCCTGGACAGTACGGAATACCAGCAGGTGCAATCCTGGCACTCGGCGCTGGACAGCTTTGTTTCATTGCGCCTGGTCAACCCGGTGATGTCGCGCGCCGATGCGTTGTCCCAACTGCGGCGCATCGCCGGCCGGACCAGCTTCCAGCCGAAGACCGCGGAGACCCCGATACAGGTCCTCGACCCACAGGGGGCCGCGGCCATGGCCTTCGATCGCGTCTGGATGTTCGGACTGACCGAGGAGGCCTGGCCGCCCCGGCCCCGGCCCAATCCCTTCGTCCCTGTCTCCCTGCAAAAACAATACGGCATGCCGGGCGCCGACGCGGACAGCAGCCTGCAGCAGGCCGGGAACCTGCAAACAGCGCTGGTGCGCGCCACGCCGGAGATTATCCTGAGCCATGCCCGCAGCGAAGAGGACCGGCCGCTGCTGGCGAGTCCCCTGCTGGCAAATCCGGAATTATCTGCCGGGACGAGGACGCTGATGCCAGGCAGCCACAGAAACAAACCGGGGCATAAAACTGCGAAAGAACAGGGGTCACAGGTGGAGGGCTACGCGCAGGTGATCTTCGCCGGTCGCAAAATTGAATCGATTACGGACACTGCAGCGCCGCCGGTAGGCGGCCTGCACAGTGGCGGCGTTTCCCTGTTCAGGGACC
>CAYOEQ010000385.1:0-2229 GCA_964402775.1 uncultured Enterobacteriaceae bacterium | reverse complement strand
CATGCTGGACATCATCAAGGTCTATATCCAGGCCATCCTGATGATCTGCGGCGTTACCTCGAATCTGTCAGGAAAATGAGCAGCTAACTCATGGTCAACAGACTCGTCAAGCAGCAACTTCACGCTCTGTGTCTGCCATCAGTTTTTCTGTTGCCAGTTCAATTAACTGAACAGCCTGTTCACGGCTGACAGAGGGGAAGTGATCCAGAAAATAATTCAGATCATATCCTGACTCTAAATGCTCCATCAGAATACGGACAGGTACCCGGGTACCTGTAAAGACGGGTGTACCACCCAGAATAGCCGGGTTTCTGTTTATTATGGCATCAGTCATTTGAATAATCCAAGTCCTGAGTTACTTTTGCTGGAAAATCCTGGTAAGAGTGTGATCACGAATACTGTAATCACGAAAAAGTCTTTTAGTTGCATGATTACTAAATGTTTTATTTTGGGAACTATAACACTATAGTACCAATTTACCTGCAGAAAAGTAGGGTAAGACAATACACGTGATATCTGTAACAACTATGTTATGGTTTACAACTGTATCCCGGAACTTTAATTGGTATGGATAATACCCATAAAGAAAGAAAGTTGTCAAAGCCTTAGCTTTCATAGTTACAATCAGATTATCCTGTACATCCATGTTAAACATTGACGAAATCCTGTCGTGGTCCCGTTCTGATCTACGGGAGTTGATGGCGCGCGCGGTAGCGCTGCGCGATGAGGGGCACGGCCGGGTCGTTTCCTACTCCCCCAAGGTATTTATCCCGCTGACGAAGTTGTGCCGCGATGTGTGCCACTACTGCACCTTTGCGCAACCGCCGCGGCCGGGGCAACGGGCTTATCTCAGTATCGATGAGGTGCTGGACATAGCCAGGGCCGGCGCGGAGGCGGGTTGCCACGAGGCCCTGTTCACCCTGGGAGACAAACCGGAACTGCGTTACAAGGTGGCCAGGGATGAACTGGAGGAACTTGGTCACTCCTCGACCCTGTCCTACCTGCGCGAGGTGGCGCAGCGGGTGCTGGATGAGACCGGCCTGTTGCCGCACATGAACCCCGGCGTGATGACTCAGGCTGAACTGGAGGACCTGCGCCCGGTATCGGTATCCCAGGGGCTGATGCTGGAGAGCAGCTCCGAGCGCCTGTGCGGGAAAGGCGGCCCCCATTACGGTTCGCCGGACAAGAAGCCGCAGGTGCGCCTGGACAGCATCGCCGCCGCAGGGGCGGCGCGGGCGCCGTTTACCTCCGGCATCCTGATCGGCATCGGCGAGACGCGGGATGAGCGCCTGGAAGCCCTGCTGGCCCTGAAGCAACTGCACGACACTCACGGGCATATCCAGGAGATCATCGTCCAGAACTTCCGGCGCAAGCCGGGCACGAAGATGCACGATGCCCCGGAACCCGCCCTGGAAGAACTGCTGTGGACCATCGCCATGGCGCGCATCATCTTCGGCCCGCCCATGAACATACAGGCGCCCCCCAACCTGACCCTGGACGAGTCGCTGCCGGACCTCATCCACGCGGGGATTAACGACTGGGGCGGCGTTTCACCCGTGACCCCGGACCACGTCAACCCGGAAGCGGCCTGGCCGCACCTGGACCGCCTGCGGGCCGCAACGGAGGCGGCCGGCAAGACGCTGGCGCCGAGACTGCCGGTTTACCCGGCATATATCCGTGAACGGGATACCTGGATCGACCCGGCCCTGCATACGCGGGTATTACGAAAAATTGACGCCTCCGGCTTCGCCCGCCCGGACGACTGGGCGCCGGGGGGGCAAGGCCAGGTGAGAGATTGGGTGTCCGGGAACAGAGAACGGGGAACGGCGAACGGAGGGTCGCAGGTGCAAGAGATGAGGCAGGAGGACAGGGAAGAAGTGGGTGAACCGGCGCGCGGGTCGGGAGCGGACAACGCACCAGTAACCAATCAACTTGATAACGACGGGAAAGTTATACGTCATTCCCGTGAAAACGGGAATCCAGTAGATAACAAAACTCCTTTAATTAACAAAGCCAGGGTCGGATTACGTCTTGATGTACAGGAGATTATCAGCCTGTTCAACGCCCGCGGCGCCGATGAAGACGCCGTGATACAGGCCGCCGATGACCTGCGCCGGGCCATGAACGGCGACACGGTGACCTACGTGGTCAACCGGAACATCAACTACACCAACATCTGCTATTTCGGCTGCGGCTTCTGCGCGTTTTCCAAGGGGCGCGTGGCAGAGA
>CAYOEQ010000384.1:0-2237 GCA_964402775.1 uncultured Enterobacteriaceae bacterium | reverse complement strand
CAAGCCCCTCAGCACCCACCAGGATTACGGAGTGGTAGTTCAGTTTGGTTAGAATGCCGGCCTGTCACGCCGGAGGTCGCGGGTTCGAGTCCCGTCCACTCCGCCAGACATTTCTTATATGATATTGATGTTAAAAATGGATTTTTACATCAGGCAGCGGCACTCACCGACTCCACGCGCACCGTGACCACGTCGGTATCATAATACTGCTGGTGGCGGACGGATGCGGCATAGTGGCGCAGTAATCTCAGGGGCATCTCCTCGATGGAACCGCCGGTTGCCCAGTTACCCAGCGCCACCATCCGGTCCTCCAGGTTCGCCTCGTCGGTCGCTGCGATGAATTCCAGGTCGGCAGCGCCGCCGTCGTCATGGACAATCAGCAGCACGCGCCGCTCCAGGTCCGGTTGGTCTTCAACCGTGTGCCCCATAAGGATGTTCAGGGTCTCCTCTCCCACCGCGCGGATACGCACGGTCATCTCTTCACTCCATTTCCGTTGTGCGGCAAACTCAGACAGGAAGGTGTCCAGCTTTATGTAGGCATCGGCGTTCAACCCGACCCTGATGCGCTTGCGCCGGCTTCCGGCAGCCTCGCTGAACAGCGTCAGCAGTATCACGGTCAGGCCGCCGACGGTCATGCCGTTTGCCAGCAGTTCGCTCCAGGCACCCTGAAAATACTCCGGGAAAACCCAGTCGAGCTGGAAGGCAAGGCCCATCCAGAACGCAATGCCGACTACCAGGCTCTTGCGATAGTCCAGGCCGTCATGCAGTAGAATTTCCATGCCGAAAACAAAGATGAGCGCGACCACCAAGATGAGAAATGAGGCCGCCACCGGCCCCGGTATTGCGACAATGGCAGCTACCAGCTTCGGCAGAAACGCGAACAGGATAAATATAAGACCGACACATACGCCTACGGATCGGGCAGCCACTCCGGTCAGTTCAGCTATCGAGATGCTCATCCCGTAAGTCGTATTGGGGACCGTACCTGACACACCGGAAAGCAGGTTGCCGAGACCGTCGGCAGCGATCGCTCCCTGGATGGAGCGGAAATCGGTCGAGCGCTGCTTGCGCCAGGAGATGCGTTGGATCGCGATACTGTCGCCCAGCGTATCCATGGCGCCGACCAGGGTCACCATCACGAACGCCGGCAACAGCGCCCAGAATTCCGGGCCGAAGCTGAGGTCAAACCCGACATAGGCTTCCCCCGGCACGCCAATCCAGGGCGCATCCAGGATTCTCCGGGTATCGTAAATACCGAACACCAGGCCCCCGGTCAGGGTGCCGGCGACAATGCCGATGGCAGGCGCCCAGAGGCGCCAGATGCCCGTGGAACGCAGGGCAATGACGATTGTTACAAGCAGGGTCAGACCTGCAACCACCGGCGCTGCGGCAGCGGACGCGCCCTCAGGCACGTCGTTCAACTTGCGGATTATGAGCGGCCCTATCGTAACCGGGATCAGCATGAGCACGGTGCCGGCGACGGTGGGCGTAAATATCCTGCGTAGCAGGGACATCCTGGCGGCCAGGGCAAACTGGACCAGGGACGACATGACTACCAGGCTTGCCAGCAGTCCCGGCCCGCCCTGTTCCAGCGCGGAAACGGAGACGGCCAGGAAAGCGCCGGTGCTGCCCATGACCAGGATGTAGCCGGCGCCGATTCGCCCGATGCGCAGCGCCTGGACCATCGTGGCGGTGCCGCTGACCACCAGGGCGGCGAATACTGCCCAGGTGAGGTATGCATCGCTGCCGCCCGCGGTACTGATCATGACGGTAGGAGTGATAATAATGCCGGCGATAGCCAGCATCGCGTATTGAAGTCCCAGTCCGGCTGTCAGCAATAACGGCGGACGTTCATCCGGCTCGAAGCGGACGTCACGGTGTGACCGGGGTTCTGAAGCCATGGCGAGCGCCTTTTACAGATTATATTGTTGTTATAAGTGACGGACACATGGAAGTTTGTAATTATAAGCCAAACCTTTCAAGTATGACAGCAACCGGTGATGAAGTGCAGGGTTGGTAATGGATTGACAGGTCCGGCGTTTCCCCGTAATCTTTGCCCCCGCGATCTGCTTATTGGCGCATGCGTGCGCCGGATTACGAACTTACCACAGATAACTTCAGGAAACACAATATGTTACAGATGATCAGGGATCAGGTGAAGGGCTGGTTGGCCGTTGTTATCTTCACCATCATGATCATTCCTTTCGCGTTCTGGGGCATCAACTATTATTTTGAAC
>CAYOEQ010000383.1:0-2240 GCA_964402775.1 uncultured Enterobacteriaceae bacterium | reverse complement strand
CTGGGCCTGGGCAAGGACATCAGCGGCCATCCTGTGGTCATGGACCTCAGCCGCATGCCGCACCTGCTGGTTGCGGGCACCACCGGGTCGGGCAAGTCCGTCGCCATCAACGCCATGATCCTGAGTCTGCTGTACAAGTCTCCCCCGAAAAAAATCCGTCTGATCATGATCGATCCGAAGATGCTCGAACTGTCCGTGTACGAGGGCATCCCTCATTTGTTAACCCCGGTGGTTACGGACATGAAGGAAGCGGCCAACGCCCTGCGCTGGTGCGTGTCCGAGATGGAACGCCGTTACCAGTTGATGGCGACGCTGGGTGTGCGCAATATCAACGGCTACAACAAGAAGATCAGCGAAGCGGCAAGCCGCCGCCAGCCGTTGCCGGATCCGTTCCATACTCCCGTCGACGACGAGGATGAAGCCCCGGTGCTGGAAGAACTCCCCTATATCGTCATCCTCATCGATGAACTGGCGGACATGATGATGACGGTGGGCAAGAAGGTGGAGGAACTGATTGCCAGGCTGGCGCAGAAGGCCCGGGCCTCCGGCATCCACTTGATCCTGGCCACGCAGCGCCCTTCCGTGGATGTGATTACGGGCCTGATCAAGGCCAATATCCCCTGCCGGATTGCATTTCAGGTGTCCTCCAAGGTGGACTCGCGCACCATCCTGGATCAAATGGGCGCCGAAAACCTGCTCGGGAACGGGGACATGCTGTTCCTGCCGCCCGGCACCAGTGTACCGATACGGGTGCATGGCGCCTTTGTAGACGACCACGAGGTGCACAAGGTCGTTGAAAACATCAAGAGCCGGGGCGGTCCGAACTACATGAATGACATCACCCTGGACCCGGGCGGCGGTGACTCGGCGCCCATTCCTGGCCTGGAGCCTGTCTCTGATGACATCGACCCGCTTTACGACGAGGCCGTCCGGATCGTGACGGAAACCCGCAAGACGTCCATTTCCTATATCCAGCGCAGGCTCAAGATCGGTTATAACCGCGCCGCCAGGATCGTCGAGGAAATGGAAGCCAGCGGCCTGGTCGGTCCGCTGGAAGCCAACGGCAGCCGGGAGATACTGGCGGGGCCGCCACCACCCGTCGATTGATTTATTTATCCGCAGATGACGCAGATTAGCGCAGATTATTTTTCATTTATCCTGCGATTTCGTGTCCTGGCTGATTATATTGAATAGCAATCATCATTTTATCTGCGTTCATCTACGTAAATCTGCGTTCATCTGCGGATTATTCTTCTCCCTGGCCGTGTCTGCGGCCGGCAATCCGCTGGATGCCTTTCTTGACGGCCTGGATACCTTCTCGGCGGATTTTGAGCAAGTGTTGCTGGACAGTTCCGGCGAAGCGCTGGAGGTCACCGGCGGCGCGCTGAGATTGCGCCGTCCCGGCATGTTTTACTGGCTGTATAACGAACCGTACGTCCAGGAAATCATCAGCGACGGCAGCAGCCTCTGGGTTTACGAGGGGGACCTGGAGCAGGTTACCATCAGTGACGTATCCGGCGCCATGGAGGATACCCCGGCGCTTATTTTCAGCGGCGATAACGATCCCGGCGAATACTACGTGATTGAGGAACTGGAAGGTGAGGAGGGAAGCACAGTGGTGCAGTTGACCCCGAAGAACCCGGAATCTTACTACCGCTTGCTGCGCCTGGTGTTCTCGGGCGATGAACTGGCCGGCATGGCGCTGTTCGACAACCTGGGACAGACCTTGTTTATCTCCTTTACGAATGCCGTGCGCAATCCTGAATTGAAAAAGGATCTGTTTACGTTTTCTCCCGGTGACGAAACGGAAGTCATCGATGCAAGGCTACCGCATTAACACCTATCGTGAGCTCCGACAGCATTGAATACCGCCCCCTGGCGGATCGGATGCGGCCTGAAACCCTGGACGGATTCGTCGGGCAAGATCACCTGATCGGACCGGGCAAACCGTTACGCCTGGCCATTGAACGGGGCCAGTTGCACTCCATGGTGTTCTGGGGCGCGCCCGGCACGGGCAAGACGACCCTGGCCCGGTTGGTTACCACTTCCTGCAATGCGCAGTTCCTGACCTTGTCTGCGGTACTGGGCGGCGTCAAGGAGATCCGGGCGGCCATCGACAAGGCGCGCCAGTTTCGGGATGTCTACGGCAGGGATACCGTGCTGTTCATCGATGAAGCACACCGCTTCAACAAGTCGCAACAGGACGCGTTCCTGCCGCACGTGGAAAACGGCACAATCAC
>CAYOEQ010000382.1:0-2242 GCA_964402775.1 uncultured Enterobacteriaceae bacterium | reverse complement strand
GGTCCACCCGACTCCAGCCCAGCGTCATGACGCCGTGACTGCGCGCCTCGTTGATGGCGCCGTCCAGGGAGCGCAGGTAATCCGCCTGCTCGTCCTGTGACAGGGCATGCCATTTATCATTGGGTTCCCAGAGGATCATCAGTATCTGCATCGGCTCGTTCCTTACAGTTTGACCAGGCAGTCAACCAGGTCTTCAGGACAGGAATAAAACGGCGAATGGTCCGTTTCCAGGGTGAGTAACGCATCAAGCCGGGCATTGTGCAGCATCTTCTTCTGCATGGGCCAGGTCAACGCCTGGTCCTTGGTGCACTCGATATAACAGCGGCGCACCTGCCCGTAGTTCTCCTCGGAGATGCTGACCGGTTGCACCAGCGGCGCGAGCGGTTGCGGGCGCAGCCGTGCAATCGCATTGCGGGTGTCCTCCTCGCTGCACAGACCGTAGAAGCATGCCGGGAGCCTGTCCTCGGGTATGGTGAAATACCCTTCTTCCTCGTTCACCACGTGAAAGCGCGTGACGTGGGATTCGGTGTCGGCCATGGCGTAATCAAACAGCGATTCCCCGTTCCTGGGCGAAAACGCCGCCAGGTAACCCAGCGCCTGCACCCGGTCGGGCACCAGCTCCGCGGTCTGGGTGATGATCAGGCCGCCCATGCTGTGGCCGACCAGCACCACCGGGTCGTTTACGGAAAGGATCACGTCCCTGACGGCATTCACGTAAGCATCCAGGGTAATGTTGGAAATCGGTGTCGGGTCGCCGCCAAGGCCGGGCAGATCCAGCGTATGGGTCTCATGGCCCATTTCGGCAAGCAGCGGAGTGACTTGCTCCCAACACCAGGCGCCGTGCCAGGCGCCATGAACCAGGACGAAATGTTTTGGCTCGGAGTTGTTCATGGATTTCGACCTCGCATCAGAATATCGTTATTCTATATAATGATCGATAATAATCGGCCAATAATAATTTCACGAACAAGGATACATCAATGAGCAGCTCAGCGGAAATCGGCTTGTCAGTCAATGCCGGCGGCATTACGACCAATTACCATGACCGGGGCACGGGCAGACCTGTGGTGCTCCTGCACGGGTCCGGACCCGGCGTCAGTGCCTGGGCCAACTGGCGTCCGGTGATCCCATCCCTGGCGGAAAATTTCCGCGTGCTCGCACCCGACATCGTTGGTTTCGGGTTTACCGAACGGCCCGATAAGATAAGTTATGACATGGAAACCTGGCTCAGGCACGCGTTGGATTTTCTCGACGCCCTGGAGATTGATCAGGCCCACGTGGTCGGAAATTCCTTCGGCGGAGCCCTGGCCGTAGCGCTGGCGGTCCATGCTCCAGAACGGGTGTCCCGCCTGGTGCTCATGGGCAGCGTCGGCCTGGAATTCGAGTTGACGGAGGGACTGGACCTGACCTGGGGCTATACCCCCTCACTGGAGAACATGCGCCGGTTGCTGGACCTGTTCGCGTATAACCGTGAACTGGTCACCGATGAACTGGCGCAACTCAGGTACGAGGCCAGTCTAAGGCCCGGCGTACAGGAGTCCTATGCCTCCATGTTTCCTGCTCCGCGGCAGGACGGAATAAGGAAAATCTGCAGCAGCGAAGACGACGTCAGGAACATCGAGCATGAGACATTGATTATCCACGGCCGGGACGACCGGATTATCCCCGTGTCAGTATCCGAACACATGTTCAGGTGTATCAAAAACTCGCAACTGCATATTTTCGGTAACTGCGGCCACTGGACCCAGATAGAACACAACCGGCGTTTCAATCAACTGGTCAGCGACTTTTTACTCGAAGCGGGCTGACCTGAAACACCCGCGACGCGAGTGACCATGGATAAATCCCTGACGGCCAGATTGCCGGGTGTCCTGCTGTTTGTCATGGCGCTGCTGGCGGTCCTGGCGGCGACGTCCTCCCTGGTATCTCCGCTCTGGTCCGGCCTCGCCGGGTGGGCGGCGGCCATTATGTTATTTCACCGCCTGCCCGGGGCCATGCTCTACCAGATCTCGGGGATGCTGCTGGCCGGCCTCGGTTGTCTGGCCTGGGTCATGCTCAACGGCCACCCCGTGGATTTTGTCAGGCTGGCTTCCGCAAACATCCATATCATTGCCCTGATCGCTTCGGTCACCTTCCTGCGCCTGATCAGCCTCCCGGGCGACGAGTCGGGGACAGCACTGCCCAGGGGCAACAGGGCGCTGGTGAAGACCGCCTGGGGACTGCACGTGTTCGCCACGGTGAT
>CAYOEQ010000381.1:0-2254 GCA_964402775.1 uncultured Enterobacteriaceae bacterium | reverse complement strand
CATCTCGCGCAGACGTTTCCCCGTCGCGGCATGGATGGCATTGGCCAGCGCCGGGGCTATGGGCGGCACACCCGGCTCTCCCACGCCTGCCGGCGGCGCGCTGCTTTGCACCAGGTGAATCGAAGTTGCCGGAGCCATGTCCATACGCAACTGCGGATAATCGTCAAAGTTGCCCTGCACCACCCGTCCGTCAGTCACGGAGATAAGACCGTCGCGGGCCAGGCCGATACCAAAAACCACCGCGCCTTCCAGTTGCGAGCGCACCCGGTCCGGGTTTACCGCCAGTCCGCAATCAAATGCGACATGGGCGCGCGGGACGCGCCAACTGCCGTCCGCGCCGACCGCGACCTCTATCACCGCTGCCGTATAACTCAGGAAACTGTAATGCGCGGCAAACCCCAGCCCGTACCCCGGCGCAAGTTTTCTGCCCCAACCCGCCTGTTCCGCCGCCAACTCTGCAACGTGACGCAGGCGCGCCGTATCGAACGTATAACCGTCCGCGCCTTCCATGCCGTACCCTGAGAAATCGAGAATCCGGTCCGGGCCGAGCAGGTCCAGGTAATTCTCCAGCGGGTCGCGCCCGCGCGCCCGGGCAATCTCATCGGCAAAACTGCACACGGCAAATGCCTGGAAGATATTGCAGACCGACCTGAGCCAGCCGATGCGGATCTTCGCCGGCGCCGCGCCCGCCTCGACCCTGACGTTGTCGATGGCAAACGGCATGCTGACCGAGCCCTGCCCCAGTTCCCAATCGGCCGGGTATACGGCACCGGCGTCGAATGTCGATTTTATCGGGGGAAAGGCAGTGCGCTGCAGCCATCCCGTCACCGCGCCGGTTGCGGAAATACCGGCTTTCAGGTACTGGGCGCTGGGCGCATGGTAATAGCCGTGGCGGATATCGTCTTCGCGGCTCCATACCACCTTGACCGGCGCCCCGGTCTCCCGGGACAGGATTACCGCCTCGTTGATGAAGTCACACTTGGATTTGCGGCCGAACGCCCCGCCAAGCAGGGTTACGTTCACCTTGATCTGCTCGGGCTTGAGGCCGGTAAGCCCGGCCGCGGCGGGAATAACCGATTGCGGGGACTGTGTCGGCGCCCAGATTTCACAACCGTCGGCGGTCACCGAGGCCAGCGCCGCCGGTGGTTCCATCGGCGCATGGGCGAGATGCGGGGTATAGTAGTCGGCTTCCAGCGTCGAGGCCGCCGTATCCAGGGCCTTCAGGGCATCCCCCTCGTTGCGCCTGAGGTCGCCTTGCTGCCTGACAGTGCGCAGCAACTGCGTCTTGTAGTCATCGGAGTCATAATCCCCGTTCTCTCCCACGTCCCACTCGATTTTCAGTTTCCGGCGCCCCTCCAGCGCCGCCCAGGTGTTGTCGGCAATCACCGCGATACCGCCGAGCGCCTGGAATGCAGCCGGTGGTTCGGCGGCCTTTATTTCGATCACCCGGTTTACGCCTTTGAGCGCCAGCGTCTCCTGAGCATCAAAGGACTTCACGCGTCCGAATACAACCGGGCAGCGTGCAATCGCTGCATATTTCATGCCCGGCACACTTACATCGGTCCCGTATATAGCCCGGCCCTGAATGAAATCGTCCATATCGACCATGGGCACGTCCTTGCCGATATAGTGGAACTCATGGGCCGGCTTGAACGTCAGTTGATCCGGTTCGGGGACGGGCAATTCGGCCGCGGCAGCAACCAGGTCCCGGTAATCCAGGGCGCGGTTGCTTGCATCATGCAGCACCTCGTGCAGGCGCGCCCGGCATTCGGAGACATCGACCTGCCACCGGTCCGCGGCTGCCTGCTCGAGCATCTGCCTGGCAGTGGCGCCGGCGATGCGCATGCGCTCCATGAAACCGCGCACGGACCATGAACCGTCGGTGTTCTGGTCCCCGTATACCGGATCGCCCGGGGCCTGTACGACCTTCACCCGGGACCAGTCCGCCTCCAGTTCATCCGCAACGATGGAGGTCAGGCTGGTGCGAATCCCCTGGCCCATTTCAGACCGGTGCGAAACGATGTGCACGGCGCCGTCGGTATCGATGCTGACAAATACGTCCGGCGACCAGGATGATGCCGTTTCAGAACCGGCGCTGGTGTGTACCGGGTTGTCACCCCGGCCGCAACCCGACATCGATACGCCGAGCACCAGCAGGCTGGTGGTCTTGACGAAGTCGCGGCGGGAAAGTTTTACGATGGGATTCATGATTCTTCAGAAATTGTATCGTTGATTTTATCCGGGAAGTATAGCA
>CAYOEQ010000380.1:0-2257 GCA_964402775.1 uncultured Enterobacteriaceae bacterium | reverse complement strand
TCTCGCCGTACATCCAGGATGCCCGCCGCAACCAGAGGGCCTGGGAGAAACGCCTTGACTGTGCTTGAGTTTTATTGCAGATGAATTATCCGCAGAATAATTATCCGCAGATGACGCAGATTAACGCAGATTATTTTTATTATTTCTGTGATTCCGTGTCCTGACTGATTATCTTGCTACCGACTGAACCAAAAAATTGAATAACAATCATCATTTCATCTGCGCTAATCTGCGTCATCTGCGGATATTTCATCTATAGGTTAACCCGAACGCGAACTCCAGGGTTGTCTCAGCCAGGTCGACTCTGTCCTGCATGGAGCGCATAACGGTATCGGCGATTTTCACCTTGATCCCCAGTTTCTCGATGGCCTCGGCTTCATGCTCATCGGCCCTGTCGATGACCAGACCGTCCAGGAAGTCGCGGTAGTATTCTGCGATTGCCGGGTTGCCCGGCGCCATGCCCAGTTCCTCCATGATCTCGGCCGCGGGGCCTTTCAGGGCTTTGCCGCCGACGATGGGGGATACCGCGACCACGGGCGCAGGGGTGGATTGCAGGCCTTGACGGACGCCTTCCAGGGACAGGATCGGATCGATGCTCAGGAACGGGTTTGACGGGCACAGGATCACGGCGCGCAGTTCCCGGTTGTTGAGCAGGGCGGCAAATTCAGGATGCGGGCGGGCCATTTCGACCCAGTTGAACCTGACCGACCGCACCCGGGGCCGGCAATCCAGGCGCACGAAGTAATCCTGGAACGGCAGGTCTCCCTGATCGGTCGCGATGATTGTCTGCAACGGGTCGTCGGTCATGGGCAGAACCCGGTGCCCAATACCGAAGGCATCGCAGAGCGACTTCGTGACTTCGGCCAGTCCCAGTCCGTGGTGCAGGGCCCGGGTCCGGTACAGGTGGGTGGCAAGGTCGCGGTCCCCCAGCCTGAACCAGTCCGAACCTTCGAAACGGGCTATCGCGTCCATGAAGTTCCAGGTCTCGCCGGCCAGCCCCCAGCCCCGTTCCGGGTCTGCCGCGCCGGCCAGCGTGTACATGACCGTATCGAGGTCGGGTGATATGTGCAGGCCCAGGTGCAGGAAGTCATCGCCGGTGTTGACGGCGATGAGGAGGTCATCCGGCCTGAGGGTCCGGCTGAGTCCGAGGGCCAGTTTTGCGCCGCCCACGCCGCCGCACAGGGTCAGGATCGATGGATTCATACGGGGATTATTACATATATGCTCCGGGGACGGATTTTAAATCCGTCCCCTTTCCCAGGTTCAGCGGAACAGGTCCCTGGCCGGGTCCCTGATCAGGGCGGATGCATTATTGTGCGGGCCGCGCAGCGCCAGGCCCTTGACCAGCACCGCGGGTATCCCCTGGGCCGCCTGCCCCATGACCAGCGAGGCCGCGGCGGCGATGTCGTCGGCAATACCCGCTTCGGTCACGCGCAACGGGTTTCCGTGCAGGTCGGCCTCGCCGCGCAGGTCCAGCAGGCAGGGCAGGCCGGCGGCGCCAATGGCGATGCCGGTCACGCCGTTGCGCCAGGCCCGTCCGGCGCTGTCGTTGATGATGACGCCGGCGTTTACCCCGCAGGCCTGCCTGATGGCGGCATGGATGCGTCCGGCGCTGGCATCGGGGTCTTCCGGCAGCAGCAGCACCCGTTCCGAACGGGCGTCCTGCGGGATATTCGAATGATCGATGCCGGCGTTGGCGTGGACGAATCCCAGCGTGTGTTCGACGATAAGCACGTCCTGCCGGTACCTGACCACGCGTTTTGACTGGGACAGGATCAGTTCGACCAGGCGCGGGTCCTTGCCTGTTTTCCCGGCCAGTTCCAGGGCCCGGTCCGAAGGCGTAACCCCGGCCAGGTCCACGTAGCGGTTCTCCGCCTTGGAGACGACCTTCTGTGCAACGACCAGGATATCGCCATCGGCAACCGGATGCTCATGCAAACTTTGCAGCAACAGCGCCGCCAGGTCAGCGCCGGGCATGACTTCAGGGATGCCGCGTAACGGCAGCAGCCGTACCTCCTTACCTGATTTGTTGCCGTTCATAGGGTTATAATACCTTGATGACAAACAAGACCAAAACAAACCCGGCAGAACGCGACCTGCATATCGGCATCGTCGGCGCCGGGGTCATGGGCCGGGGCATTGCCCAGTTGTTCCTGCAGGCCGGATACCCGGTCCGGCTTTATGACACCCAGGCCGGCGCGCTGGACGCCGCCGCCGAATTCATCAAAAAAATGATCGGGCGCCAGGTCGAGAAGGG
>CAYOEQ010000379.1:0-2259 GCA_964402775.1 uncultured Enterobacteriaceae bacterium | reverse complement strand
CCATCTTCGACATGCTGGGGCGGGAAATGGCGCTGGCAAGCGCTGAAAATTTTCGATCTCTGCGTAAAAAAGGAATTACGGTACGTAAAACGGCCGACGTGATTATTGCCACTTTCTCTATCAAACAACAAATTCCTCTCCTTTTTTCGGATAAGGATTTCAAGCCGTTTGTGCAACACCTGGGATTGGTAGAGGCAGGAACCACCGTAGAGAACCGGGTCGGGCCTGCGTAACCATGACGAACCGGCACGCTCGTGCAGGTTGTCGATATTCCGGATTATCATGAGATACCTTCGACACACAAACTGTTTTACACTGGCGATTAAACTACTTGCTTTTAGCGTCCTGCAATTCAACATCACTGAGGTCTTCAATTTGAGGAAGGTTATCTGTAATTTCATACCAGGGCGCTTTATATCGTGTAAAGACATGGCGTTCGATTCTAATTTCCGGATCTGTATCCAGTGTCCCTAATGCAAACCCATACACATCCGGAAACCGGGAAAATTTCGTGATCATGTTTGAACCGCAAACATTGCAGAATGAACGCCACTCACCAGAAGATGATTCGTAGTATGTCAACAGTTCTTCGCCGGATAGAAATTTAAAATCTGCTGTTTTGACCGAAGCGCGTGTACGAAACGCCGCGCCATGTGCTTTACGACACATGGAGCAGTGACAATTTATTACATCGCTCAATGGCGCGCTGATCTCATAAGTGATACCACCACAGAGACAATTGCCTTTCAGTAATTTAGTATTCACGTATTATGCTGATAAATCTATCAACGCAATGAAACACCTTATTATTATCCTGTCCTTGGCTCTGCTGTTGCAAGTTATTGGTAGTTCATCTGCCACTACTACCGAAACACCACCAAGCATTATCCTGATCCTGGCCGACGATCTCGGTTATGGGGACCTGAGCATTTACGGGGCCAGCCTGATTAAGACACCGTACCTGGACAAGTTGGCAGAAGAAGGCATACGTCTGACGAATTTTTACGCAAGCGGCAATGTCTGCAGTCCATCGCGCGCCGGACTACTTACCGGCCGTTACGCAATCCGTGACGGCCTGGCCGACAGGACCATCACGGCCAGTGACACACGCGGTCTGCCGGCAGATACGACCACTATCGCAAACCTGCTGCGGCGCGGAGGTTATCGCACAGCCTTGATCGGGAAGTGGCACCTGGGCCATCACACGCAGTCGCATCAACCCAATGCACATGGCTTTGATGACTTCTACGGCCTGCTGCAACCCAACGATGCCGAACAACCGCTGTACCGGGATACGCTGGCACTCGATGAACCCGTTGACCAAGGCAGCCTGACCCGGCGGTTTACCCGTGAGGCCGTCAGCTTTATCGAAAACAACGCGCGGCAACCGTTCTTCCTGTTCCTGTCCCACAGCGCGCCGCATATCCCCCTCGTCGCCTCGCCGGCCTTTGCGGGGACTTCCCGGGCCGGCGCCTACGGCGACGTCGTGCAGGAACTGGACTGGAGCGTTGGTGAGGTGCTGGATGCAGTACAGCGTAACGACCTTGCCGATGATACGGTCATCATCTTTACCAGCGACAACGGTCCTTTTCCGGAAGGCGGCACCGGCGGTCTGCGCGGCGGCAAGGGCACGGCCTGGGACGGCGGCTACCGCGTTCCGTTCATCGCTCGCTGGCCAAGTCGAATTCGCGCCGGCAACATTGCACATGTAATGGCCATGAACATTGACCTGCTGCCGACGTTTGCAGCCATCGCCCGTGTTTCACCACCCAGAACCACACATCTTGATGGAAAGAACATCCTGCCTGTTATGCTGGGCAAGACTAATGCATCGCCGCACAAAGTATTGTATTTCTTCAACAATGAACGCATTGCGGCGCTACGTACACAAAACTGGAAAATGGTAGTGCAAGCAAGCTATCGTGATGTACAACGACGGTTGCCGGATCACGACGTTCTGCTACTGTTCGATATGCGCCGGGACCCGCAGGAGCGCTACAGCATGGCGGCGCACCGACCCGACAAGTGGCAGGAGTTGCAGGCTCACCTTGAGCGTGGGCAGCGGGTGCTCGAGCGGTATGCAAGTGTTTACACGGGTCAGTCCCGTTAATTTACTGAGTCCCGGTATGCAGAAATATTGTCGCTGGCCGCTGTTCCCTGTCCTCTACATACTGCGCCGGTACTGCCCGCCGGTGGCAAAGAATGCGTCGGTCAGTTGGCCCAGGGAGCAATAGCGCACTGCGTCCATGAGTTCCGCGA
>CAYOEQ010000378.1:0-2268 GCA_964402775.1 uncultured Enterobacteriaceae bacterium | reverse complement strand
GGCGATGAAAACACTGGCCCAGATCAGGGCCAGTTGTTGCAGGTCATGCATAATCGGTTTTATTCGTTGTTGTTCAGTCTGTCGTCATGAACGGCATCATCATCGGCCAGTATCCGGTGGCGCGGCCCCTCCAGGTCGTCGTACTGCCCGCTTTTCACCGCCCAGAAAAACACACAGGCAATGACCAGGACCAGAACCAGGGATATGAAAACCAGCAAATAAATGACTTCCACCGGCCCGCTCCGTATATCATGCCGTGCGCGGCGGCATTTCCGTTGCGGTCAGGCGCAACGCATTGAAGACCACCACGAGGGAACTCAGGGACATGCCGATTGCGGCCATCCAGGGAGCCAGGTATCCCAGGCAGGCAGCAGGCAGGGCCACCAGGTTGTACCCGACCGCCCACGCTATGTTCTGTCTGATTATCTTCATGGTCCTGTTTGCCAGCAGCACGATAAAAGCGGCATTTTCCACGTTGTCGTTCAAAATGACAATATCCGAATGAACCTTGGCCAGGTCCGCAGCGTCATTCATGGAAACGGATACTGCGGCTGCCGCCAGCACCGGAACGTCGTTGATGCCGTCGCCCAGCATTACCGCGGCATGGCCGGCCCGGGTCCTGCGCTCCATGAATGCCAGCTTGTCGCCGGGCCCCAGTTCGCAATGAAATTCGTCAAATTCCAGGCGTGCGGCGATGTCCGCGACGGCATTGCGCCGGTCTCCGCTCAGCAGTATGAGCCGTTTGCCGCTGCCCCTGACATGCCGGATCAACTCTGCGGTTCCGGGACGGAGTTCGTCGGTAAAGGTGAATGCCGCGAAGATGTTATCTTCGTCTGCCAGGAACGCCCGGGTTGCCGCGCCGGACCCGGGCGTATCGGGAACTTGCGTATTTCCCGTCTGCGCCTCTATAAAACGCCGGCTGCCGATAAAATACCTGCGTTGGTCCACACTGCCGGCCATGCCGCCGCCGGGATGATTCAACAGTCCGTCCACGGCAATATCTTCTCCGTCACCGGCCCGGACCAGCGCCCTGCCGACCGGGTGCTCGGAATCCCTTTCCAGGGCTGCGGCAACGGCCAGACAGCGCCGGGCATGCAGGCCGGCGCAAGGCGTCACGCCGGCCAGTTGCAGGTTGCCGGTTGTCAGGGTCCCTGTCTTGTCGAAAATGACTTCGTCAGCCCCGGCAATCTGTTCCAACGCATCGGAAGACTTGCAGGCAATCCCCCGCTTCATCAGGGCCGCAGAGGCGGAAGTGACCGCGCTGGGCATTGCCAGCGCCAACGCGCAGGGACAGGTCACGACCAGCACCGAAATGGTAACGGGGAGGACTGACGCCGGGTCGGCATACCACCAGTACAGACCCACCAGCCCGGCAAGCGCCAGGACACAGAGGATGAACCAGGATGCGACCCGGTCGGCTATACCCGTCAGTCGCGATTTATGCGCCTGCGCCTGCTCTGCCATGCCGGTAATGTTCATCAGCACGGACCCCTCTCCTGTCTTTTCAACCCGCATCTGAAGGGGCGATGTCATATTGGCGCTGCCTCCTGTCAGGCTTGCGCCGGGTCCCTTGCTTACCGGCAGGCTTTCCCCGGTGATGAGTGCCTCGTTCACATCGGACTGCCCCCGGATTACCGTACCGTCTGCCGGGATGATTTCCCCCGGACGCACTGCAACGCAGTCGCCGGGTTGCAGGTCCGCCACGGGGACGGTTTCCCTTCCCTGCCCGGGACCTTTGCCCACCAGCCTGACGGCAGTAGCCGGTATGATTTTTTTCAGGCCCGCAAGTTGCCCGTTCGCCTTGTGTCTCGCCATGAATTCCAGGTAACGGCTGAGCGAGAGAAAAAACACCAGCATCACGACGGAATCAAAATAAATGTGTTCCGACTGCGTCCACGCCGCCCACACGCTGCCGGCAAACGCCATGCCGATACCCAGGCTGACCGGCACGTCCATGCCCGGCCGTAACCGGCGCAGGTCATAAAATGCGCCGGCAAAAAACGGACGGGCGCAGTATATAAGGACCGGCAGCGTCAACAAGGCGGCAACCCAGCGCAGGAAGTCCCTGAGGTCCTCGTTGATGCCGTAACGCTGCCCGGCATAGAGGCCGACGGATATCATCATGACCTGCATGGCCAGCACACCCGCCAGGCCGATGCGCAGTAATCCCGAACGGCGCTGTTCGGCAAACCGCGCCTGTTCACGCTGCCCCTCCCAGGGATATGCCCGGTAACCCAGTCCTGCTATGTTGTCCAGTATCTCGCTGAT
>CAYOEQ010000377.1:0-2271 GCA_964402775.1 uncultured Enterobacteriaceae bacterium | reverse complement strand
TCACCATCCCCATCACCATCGCCGCCTATATGATCATCGTCATCATCATCGTCGTCATCGCTATCGAAACTGAACTGGTTGAGATCGGAGCCATCCAATGAACCACGGAAGCTGTCAAGTGGATCCATTTCCTCGTCATCAGTAGAGGAATTGTCATTGAAGGAAGAAAATTCCCGGAGCATATCGGAATCGGCATTGCCCGGAAACTCGATAAATTTCGTGCGAGATTGCATAATAGTTCCCCCCGGAAACAATATCTTGAAGGCAAGCCACATGGATCAAGAACAAAGTTAGCATCGCACGGGGTTTGAGTCAAGCATAACTTGTTGATTTATAAATGAAAATAATTCTCATTATTAGTATTAGAACATGATTAATCCGTTACTCGAAAACCTGACGCTGCCGGCATTCAGCCGGATCAGGCCCGAACATGTGGAACCTGCCGTCGACCAACTGCTGGATGAGCACCGCACCCTGTTGCGTTCTGTGCTGGACAAGCCGGGAGAACATACCTGGGATTCATTATTCCAGCCCCTTGAAGACAAGGACGATCAGCTTAATCGCGCCTGGTCACCCGTCAGCCACCTGCACTCGGTGGCCGATAACGATGCCTTGCGCACGGCCTATAACGCCTGCCTGCCCAAATTGACCGATCACGCCACCGAGCTGGGGCAGAACGAAGACCTGTTCCGCGCCTGCAAGGCCCTGGCGGAAGGAGATGAATATGCCGTTCTGGATATCCCCCGGCAAAAGATCATCAATAATGCCCTGCGGGATTTCCGCCTGTCGGGCATCGACCTGGGGCAGCAGGAAAAAAACAGGTACAAGGAATTGCAGCAACGCCTCTCTAAACTGCAGACTCGCTATGAAGAAAACCTGCTGGACGCCACCCACGGCTGGACCCGGCCGGTCACGGACAAAGCGTTGCTTGGCGGTTTGCCCGAGACCGCGCTTGAACTGGCAGCAGAGACCGCGCGCCGGCAGGACCAGGCGGGCTGGTTGTTCACGCTGGAGTATCCCTCTTATCAACCGGTCATGACCTATGCAGATGACAGGCTGTTCCGGCAGGAGATGTATACCGCCTACAACACCCGCGCATCGGAACTGGGTCCCAATGCCGGGAGGTGGGACAACGGGCCGCTGATGACGGAGATCCTGTCGTTGAGACAGGAGCTCGCCGCTTTGCTGGGTTACCGGAACTATGCGGAATATTCTCTGGTTAAAAAGATGGCGGACGTTCCGGATGACGTCATGGCCTTCCTGCATGACCTGGCCGCGCGCAGCAAGGCGGTAGCGCAGCAGGAACTGGCTGACCTGGAGAAATTTGCGGCTGAAGAATACGGCCTGCAGGATTTGCAGGCCTGGGACATCCCCTATTACTCGGAAAAACTCAGGCAAAAGAGGTTCGACTTCTCCCAGGAGGATTTGCGGCCCTATTTCCCGGCAGACCAGGTGGTTGAAGGGTTGTTCTCCGTGGTCAACCGCTTGTACGGTCTCAGCATTTCGAGCAGGGAAGGGATAGAAACCTGGCACCCCGACGTAAGGTTCTTTGAGATAAGGGACGACAGCGGGCGGCTGCGCGGCGGGTTCTATCTCGACCTGTATGCGCGCCCGCACAAGCGCGGCGGCGCCTGGATGGATGAATGCGTGATCCGCAGGCTGAACAACGGAGCCGTACAGTCACCGGTGGCCTACCTGACCTGTAACTTCACCCCGCCGGTATCCGGCAAACCATCCCTGCTTACCCACGACGAGGTGCTTACCCTGTTCCATGAATTCGGCCACGGGCTGCACCATATTTTGACGTTGATCGATTATGCCGGTGTTTCGGGGATCAACGGCGTGCCGTGGGATGCGGTGGAACTGCCCAGCCAGTTCCTGGAAAACTGGTGCTGGGAGCGGGAATCCCTGGACCTGTTTGCGCGCCATCACCAGACCGGGGAACCACTTCCAACCGACTTGTTCGAAAAGATGCAACAGGCTAAAACGTTCCATGCCGGCATGCACATGGTGAGGCAACTGGAACTGGCCCTGTTTGACTTTCGCCTGCACTATGAGCAGCGCGGTCATGATATTGACGATATCCAGGCCTTGCTGGATGAGGTCCGGCGCGCGGTCGCCGTCATCAAGGCGCCGCCAGACAATCGTTTTCAACACAGTTTCGGTCATATTTTCGCCGGGGGTTACGCCGCAGGATATTACAGCTACAAGTGGGCCGAAGTCCTTTCCGCCGATGCCTTCTCGCGCTTTGAGGAAAACGGGATTTTCGAT
>CAYOEQ010000376.1:0-2279 GCA_964402775.1 uncultured Enterobacteriaceae bacterium | reverse complement strand
CCCTGATCGTTGCGCCCGGCGCCGGTTCGGAACTGTATCGCGGGATAGGCGGCGTGGTGGTCGGCGGACTGCTGGTGTCCACCGTGTTTACCCTGTTCATCGTCCCCGCCATGCTGAGCCTGGTGTTCGACCTGCGCAAACTGCTGACGGGCAGGCCGGACGGTCGCGCGGCTATCGCGGAAGTGTTGCCGGATTAGCCCGGCGGTTGTCTCAAGGTCCGAAGGGTATCGTCAGTGCTTCACAATCCTGATCAAGTTGCTCCAACTGTATTTTCCAAAGAACGGGAAATCAATGCGCCCGGTATTAATTTGCCCGATGGGTTCAAATATGATACCCGTCTGAAAATGGATGGTTTAAGGTTTCTTTCCAGGTTACAACAAGACAGCTTCCCTGTTGCATTTTTTGATCCCCAGTATCGCGGGATACTGGATAAGCTTGGATATGGAAATGAAGGAGAAGACCGGGGTAAAGCAAGAAGTTCATTAAAACAGATGCCGGAAGACATAATTTGTCAGTTTATTGCCGGTTTGAACCGCATTCTGCTTCCAAGCGGCCATTTGTTCCTGTGGATGGACAAATTTCATTTATGTACCGGGTTTACTGATTGGCTGGATGGGACACAACTGGAAGTAGTAGACATGTTGACCTGGGATAAAGGACGCATGGGTATGGGATACCGGACCAGGCGACGGTGTGAGTATTTAATTATCCTTCAAAAGCAACCCCGACGCGCTAAAGGCGTTTGGAAAATACATAATATACCTGATGTCTGGCTTGAAACTGTCGAGCGCAATGGACATGCCCACAAAAAACCCGTTCGATTGCAAGAAGAACTCATCTCTGCCGTTTCTAATGAAGGTGATGTTGTCGTTGATCCGGCTGCCGGGAGTTTTTCAGTCATGGAAGCCTGCAAACTACGTAATCGTAAATTCCTGGGCTGCGATATTTTGTAATGGATCAAACCCGGGCGGTTCGTGGTCTGGAGTCTGATGAAAGGTTGCACAGCAGGTCTTTAACCAGCAGGTCTGCAATATCAGCCGGGCAGACGGATTGCAGGCCGCGCCAGGCCGGCACGCTGTTAACCTCCAGCACCAGGTAGTTTCCTTCCGAATCACGAATGATGTCCACGCCGCCGTAACGGATGCCCGTTGCCTTCGAAGCCGCTTCGGCCAGCTCTCGTAATGCCGGGGTGAGAACGGCCGGCAGGCATTCACCGCCGCGGGCGCGGTTGGTGATCCAGTGTTCCGAGATGCGTTCCATGGCCGCTATCGCCTGGTGGTTGATGACAAAAACCCGCCAGTCACGTCCGTTATGGTCGTCCTGGTCGATAAACTGTTGCAGGTAATAGACACCGTTGATCAGTTCCGCGTCCAGCTCATAATCTTCTGAATCGATCAGTTGCAGCCCGCGCCCGCAGTTGCCGAACAGGGGTTTTTGTACTATGGAGCGCCCTTTTTTCAGTTGGGCATGGATGACGCTGTGCGCAGCTTCATCGTTTTCACAGACCCAGACGGGCGGCGCAGGGACCCGGTGTTGCATCAGCAGGAAGCTGGTCATGGCCTTGTCCACGGTGCGCTCGATGCTGATGGCGTCGTTATAGACAATGACGCCGCAGTGTTTCAATGCGTGCAGGATATCCAGCCTGAACGTCACTTCTTCAAAACTACCCGCGGCCACGGCCCGCACGAAAACGGCATCCGGCAGGGTATCGGCAAAACCGGGGATATTCAGTCCCGTGCGGGGCTGTTCATAACCGATACCGCAATCCCTTAAGGAAACGACCTGTGTTTGTAAGCTGTTGCGCCCGAACGCGTATGCCAGCCGCTGTTCATGCCAGCCGTTGTTCTCCGAGAAGATAACGATATGTTTCATAACTATAGGTGGAAGGGGACGGACCCCCGCTTACAACATGCGGGGGCATGCTTGAAATCCGTCCCCGAATTCTTAAATGCCACCATTATAATGATGTCATGAGCGATAACCCACTAATCATCGTCGGCGCCAGCGCCAGGGCAGCGGCTTTTTCTGCGCACAGGGCCGGATATACACCGTACTGGCTGGATCAGTTCGGGGATGAAGATCTGCGGCGGCGCTTCCCGGGAAATGTCATACCCGATTATCCGCAGGCGGCAGTTGAACTGATTGCCGGCGCGCCTGATGCGCCGTTTCTGGTTACCGGCGCAATGGAGAATCATCCGGGCGTTCTTGAACAGCTTTGCGCGCAACGAAAATTACTGGGCAACCCGAAACCGGTCTGTTCCAGGGTGCGGGACCCGTCC
>CAYOEQ010000375.1:0-2281 GCA_964402775.1 uncultured Enterobacteriaceae bacterium | reverse complement strand
TCAAGGGTAATTCTGGCGCCTACATAAAATATAAAATAGATGGGGTCAGGCCGCACAATGCACAGAGACAGGTGGGGTGTCCTGAATTTACTGTTCCCTTTTTTTCTCACCCGTATTAATATCGCCAATGGGGACACCCATAAAGTGATAAACGCCGCGCACACGTTGCGTAATGATGACTTCGGTGATCGCGTCAGGAATGCAAAGGATACCGGGGAAGAATTTGACCTCGTCGTTGTAGGTTCCGGGTTTGCGGGTTGTACTGCAGCCTATACCTACCTGAAAGCGAAGCCCGATGCCAAAATTCTGATCCTGGATAATAACGATATGTTCGGCGGTGTTGCCCGCCACAACGAATTTGAAGTGGATGGTTACAAGCTTTGGGCGCCTGCCGGGTCTCCTGGCGCCGCAAAAATTACCATTGGCAGCAAGTACTATGAAAGTAACCCGACGGGATTTTGTTAACGGCGTTTTGGCGGGATCCGGCGCCGGTACGGACCCCGTAAGTCGAATCCGCATTGCCGGTTCATCCAGCATTTACCTGGGAATCACTATCAACAGCACAATGACTTATTAGGAGAAAAACGATGGCGAACGCATCCGGCAATATTCTTTTCGTGGGCAGCATTGGGCTGGAAAACACTGATTCTGTATTTCAAAGCCTCGCCGGAACAGTGGCCGGCGCGGCAAAACGTTACCCGGACGGTGAAACCGGTGTACGCACACACTGGATCCGCTGGCAGCAACACATCCTCGATGAGAGTCCCGCTTTTGAAATCGACGACGATAACGCCAGGTTCAAAGGTTTCAAGGATACCGCGAAACGCACCGTCTATCGCATTGTTGAGGGCGCCACAAACATCAGCTTTGACAATATCGGCTATGCGGACGAGGCGCTGCGATCGTGGTCGGTTTTCAGGAAATTAAAAGACCGCGGTGTGATACCGCAAGATGTCCGCTTCCAGGTGTCCCTGCCCACTCCAGCTGCCTTTCTCAATTGTTTCCTGGTCTACGATGACCGGGCGAAGGTCGAGGCGCCTTACAAAGAGGCCATTGCGCGCGAAACTGCGCGTATCGTCAACGGCATACCTGCCGGGGAACTGGCCATCCAGTGGGATGTGTGCTGGGAGATTGTTGCCCATGACGGTGGTCTTGGGCTGCACTATGATGACGCTTACGAAGGCTCCATTGCCAGGGTAACGGAACTGGGTTCACTGGTGCCCGAACCCGTGGAACTGGGCTACCACCTTTGTTATGGCGACCCCGGTCACAAGCATATCGTTGAGCCGGAAAATCTCGAGACCTCGGTGAAATTTTCCAACGCAATATGTGCGCATGCGAAACGGGCCGTTAACTGGCTGCACATGCCGGTGCCCCGGGGGCGCAAGGATGCCGGCTATTTCGAAAACCTGCAGAAGCTCGATGTGCACCCGCAAACCGAGATCTACCTGGGGCTTGTCCACTACACCGACGGGGTTGAAGGCAGCGCCGAACGGATCAGGGTCGCACGGCAATTCCACACTGAATTCGGCCTGGCCACTGAATGTGGCTTTGGGCGCCGGCCTGCCGAGACCATACCGGGATTGTTGCAAATCCACAGCGAATGTGCGAAATTATAAGATATTGTATTAACTTCCTTAACTTGTTCCGGACTATCACCGGGAGCTACCCATGAGTGATGTTTACCACGAAAGAAGCTATGGCGAAATCGAGGTAGGGTTCGGTGAGAAGATCGGGATCCTGGTTGTCGACTTCCAGCTTGGTTTCACCGATGCGCGGTTCCGCATGGGCGGCAGCATCCATGTTGAACGCGCGCTGACGAATACCATGCGCCTGCTGGAGGCGGCGCGCGCATGCAACGCGCCCGTGGCCAACTGTTATATCGCCTACGGCAATGATGAAGAGTGCCCGCACTGGAAAGTCGGCGCAGTAAAGACCGACCTGCGGCGCGGCGGCGAAGGGGTTGAACTCGACCCCAGGATTGTCGATCATTCCTACGATTACGTGTTTGAAAAATGGGGCGCATCGGCGTTTTTCATGACACCCCTCTCAAGCTTTTTTACCCGTCACCAGGTCGATACCGTCGCCGTCACCGGTTGCGTCACCAGCGGCTGCGTACGCGCTTCCGCGGTCGACGCGTTCCAGTTCGGGTTCCGCGCGCTGCTGGTGGAGGACTGTTGCGGCGACCAGGAGGAAGGGCCGCATAACGATACGTTGCGGGACGTCGGCCGGCGCTATGCCGATATCGTCAGTTCTGAAGAGGTAATTGAACGGCTGAAGC
>CAYOEQ010000374.1:0-2291 GCA_964402775.1 uncultured Enterobacteriaceae bacterium | reverse complement strand
GCGGCTGAATACCCCGAGGTATTCCGATCAACCCAGCGTTCTCCGTCGCTCACCGTTTCCTTCTTCCAGAACGGCGCCCTGTGTTTCAGGTCTTCGATGATGAAACGGGTGGCGTCGATGGCATCGCCCCGGTGGGCGGCCCAGGTCGCGACCAGCACGATATCTTCGCCCACCTCGATGTCACCGGTGCGGTGCAGGACCAGGATATCGTGCACGGCCCACTGCCCGGCCGCGTGTTCGCAGATCTCCTGCAGGTGCCTCTCCGTCATGCCCGGATAATGTTCCAGGGTCATGGCGCCGACTTCTTCGCCTTCGTTGAAGTCGCGCATGGTGCCGATGAAGATACTGGTCGCGCCGGATTTGCCGGAATTGCCGGCGGACGCGCGGTAGTCCCCTGCTTCTGCCACCGCATCGAATGGCGCCGGTCTTAACTCCACCCGCACGACGGACTAGCCTCCCGTAACGGGAGGAAAGAAGGCCACTTCATCACCCTCCTTCAGTTCGGGATCGCCCTTGACGTGTTCCATGTTGACGGCCACCAGCATCGCTTCCGGCATCTCATCATCGCCGCTGGCCCGGTTCCAGATGTCCGAGACCTTGAGGCCGGGCATGAATTCCACCTGGTCCTCGGCGCGCCCCATTTCCTCACGGATGCGGGCAAAAAACTTTACTTTGATTATGGACATTGAATTTACGCTACGTATCAACCTGACAGTGTTTATCGTATTATAAACGCATAAGTGAACGGAGATAACCATTTATGTCGGAATTAACCCATTTCAATGAAACCGGTGAGGCGCACATGGTCGATGTAGGCGCCAAGGACGCAACCCACCGCATCGCCGTCGCTGAAGGGACCATCAGGATGCAGGACGGTACGCTGGCCCTGATCATGGAGGGCGGGCACAAGAAGGGCGACGTGCTGGGCATCGCCAGGGTTGCCGGCATTATGGCGGCAAAGAAAACCGCGGAGTTGATTCCGCTGTGCCATCCCCTGGTCATCAGCCATATCGATATCGGCCTTGAACCCAGGCCCGGCGAGAGCGCGGTGTATTGCCGGGCGCAGGTCGAGACCGTCGGTCCGACCGGGGTCGAGATGGAGGCATTGAACGCGGTCCAGGTGACGTTGCTAACGATCTACGACATGTGCAAGGCCGTGGACCGGGGTATGAGTATTGAGACGGTCAGACTGCTTGAGAAATCAGGGGGCAAGTCAGGAGACTGGGCAAGGGAGACCTGATCCCTTAATTTCATGTAGTCAAGAGACGGTAGATGTCTGACACTTTATAGGGCAGTTTGCGCACATCGTCGATCACCGTGTAGTTGGCGCTGCCGTACATGTAAGGCAGGTACTCCCTCGCCTCGTTGTCAATGGTAATGCAAAAAGGATAGATACCACCGGCGCGGACTTCCGCGATGGCCTGGCGGGTGTCTTCCAGGCCGTAACGCCCCCGGTAACCGCCGTAATCCTCGGGTTTGCCGTCTGACAGGGTAATCAGCAACCTGGACCTGGCCTTGAGCGCCTGCAAGTGTTTCCCCAGGTGGCGTATTGCCACGCCCATGCGTGTATAGGTCCTGGGTTTGATGCCGCTGATCCGGGCCCGCACCTGCGCGGTGCAGGCCTCCTCAAACTTTTTGACCCGGTAAATTTCACAACGCTTGTGTGTCCTGCCGGAAAATCCGTAAATGGCGTAAGGGTCGGACAACATCTCCAGGGCCTCGCAGAGCAGCACCAGCGCCTCTCTTTCCACAAGGTTGACCCAGCCCCGGGTGGAACCGCTCATGTCCACCATGAACATCACCGCCACGTCACGGCGGCTCCTGTGGAAACAACTGTACAGGTTCTCGCTCATCTCCAGGCCCTGCCGGCGGTCGACACTGGCCTCCACCAGGGCGTCAAAATCGATCTCATCGCCGAAGGTCTGGCGTTTGCGCTGTTCATAACCCTCGGCCATCGTCTCGAACGAACGGCGCACCGATTGTAGATGAAAACGGTATTTTTCCAGTGTCGCGGCATAAAAATTATCATCGGCGGGCGCGACATCGACTTCCGTCAGGGCGCAGAATTCGTTACGGTAGCGTTGCCTGGTGTAATCCCATTCCGGGTAATACACCGGGTTTTGCAGGTCATAGCCCGCGGCGGTATTGCCGACCTCACCCGCGCCGGACTCCGTATCGTTATACGGAAAACCGGAATAACCGCCACTGACCTGCAGGTAGTCCTCAGGCAACCGGCCCAGGTCCTGGACGATGGACACAAGCAACTGTTTTACCTCGTCATCGGCGACAGG
>CAYOEQ010000373.1:0-2299 GCA_964402775.1 uncultured Enterobacteriaceae bacterium | reverse complement strand
CCGGGTCAGGCGCTCCCTGGCTTTTTCCACGACGACGTTGACGGGGATGGTTTCAATATTATGATCGGGGGCGGCATACCAGGCAGCGCGGGGCCCCCAGGGGCGGTAGCGTTCGGGACTGCCGGGACCGAACAGGGTAAAGGAAGGAGTATTGACGGCGGCGGCAATGTGGCCGAGGCCGGAGTCATTGCCGAGAAACAGGGTCATCCGCGCCAGTACGGCGGCGGCCTGCAGCAGTGTCGTGCGGCCGCAAAGATTGACGCATGGCAACGCGGCGCGCCCGGCAACGAGTTCCGCCTGGCGGTTGTCGGCCTCATTGCCCAGCAGCACGAGCGCGTCGAACCCGTTGCGGAGTTCGTCTGCAGTCTGCGCAAACTTTTCCGCCGGCCAGATCTTCTTCTCCCAGTTTGCGCCGGGACCGATGCACAACCACCTGTTGCCGGGCAGTTGCCGGCAAACCCCATCGGCATAATCCCTGTCCTCCTGTCCCGGCCACAAGGTGGTGGACGGTATTTCCTCACCTTCGGTTAATGATGAGACGGCGGCAAAATGCCGTTCAACCGCATGGACATGGCCGCCCCCGGCTGTCTTCACAAGCTTTTTGTCTGCCCTCACCAGCCAGGCGAGGATATCCGTGCGCAAATCGACGACGAGGTCGTAGCGTTTGCGGCGCAGTTCTGACAGCAGGGCCGGCACGCCGCGCAAAAACCGTTGTTTCTGCTTGTGATAGATCTCACCCCGGTAAGGGCAATGCAGGAACAGCATGGACGAGCGCTCGTCGCCGACGATATCAATGGTCGCGGCTTCATCGTGCCGGTGCATAAACTGCAATACCGGTGTCGTTAGCAATGCATCGCCGACATTGCTCAGCGTGATGAAGAGAAAGGTGTTTCCTTCAGGTGGTAAAAACATCCCTCTATTCTATAGCAGAAGCCATTCTCAGGCAGCGGTTGGTAGGGCGCGTGCACGTTCGCTACACCCGCCCAACATGGCCTTGATATATTATTTAAGGCCAATGAACGAGAACAAAAACGTTACAGAAGCAAACTGGATTGACCCAGATGATGCGCCAGAACTGACGGATGAGTTTTTCCGGCAAGCAGACGAATTTGACGGCTCCAAGCCCCGGGTCTCGAAATACATTTCCCGAAGATCGAACTCATTCCCAAGCAGGTAATCCATGCCAACCACAGGGTAAATTCATCCCATGCCTCAAAGGCGGCGCTCGGGGAGCGTGACGGCAGAGGCATCGCGTTCAGGAAGTCTGTGCGTTTCCCGGTTATGCCCCTGCCAGAGGGGGGTGGAGAGGTGACATTAAGCGGAAGACTGTTATCCACCCCCCCTGGCGCCCTTGGGCTGTCCCTGATCCGTGGCCCAGGAGAAAGCTGACCGTGGGCCGCCCTCGGGCCTGCGGGCATACAACGTCCCGAATTCCATTCGACCGGTCGCCAGGCGTTGTTTGTTCTTGTTCATGCCGTGCTGACCGCTGCCTGGTTCCTTATGGCAAGGATGATTTTATCCGTTTCGGATAACCTGAAAAGCAAAAAATCAGCAAAAATGTGACAAAACTCACATTTTTGGCAAAAAAGATGCGCATTTTTCCGGTTTGTGGCGCCTTGTTCAACTGCAGAAAAAGCTAAAAACAGCGAAATCTCTGTTATACTTTGCGTATGGTCATGTCACAAGAATCCATCACTGTCCTGGGCGTCGGGGTCGCGCTGGCGGGGCTGATCCTGGTGCAGGGCAACCACAATACGCGGGGTCTGGCAGATGTGCGAGCCGAACTCGTGGAGGTGCGGGCCGAGATTGCCGACGTACGCGAACGGCTGGCCCGCCTGGAGACCCGTCTTGCGATCCCGGCCGCCAACGACACCTCGGTAGCTACCGTCACTCCATCCGCTGACTAGTTTTCCGCGCCAACGGTCTTTCCCCGGCCCGGTCCCGCGTGGCGCGGAACCGGGAGCAGGGCCGCCACTCAGCCAAGCAGCGGCGTCTCCTCGACGAAGAAGAGGAAGTCGGTGTCCGTGAGGGCATCCGCGCTGATACCGGCCAGGGTGAGCGTGCCGCCGCCGTGGCCGGTGAGGTCGATGAGCAGCCCGTCCGTGTGTGCTTGCAGGGTGAGGTCCGCGAGGGATTGAATGTCCTCAAAGGCGCTGATGTCGATAGTATCCTCCCCCTGTGTGAAGTCCAGCACGGTATCGTCCCCGGTGTCGGGGGCAAAGACGAAGGTATCATTCCCGCTGCCGCCGGTCAGGGTATCGTTGCCGGGCCCGCCCACCAGCAGGTCATTGCCCGGCCC
>CAYOEQ010000372.1:0-2301 GCA_964402775.1 uncultured Enterobacteriaceae bacterium | reverse complement strand
CTTTTCAGCACCGTGACGTGGGCATGTCCGCCACCGACCAGCACCAGGTCTTTCAGAACCGGGACGTGATTCCCCCTCATGCGCCTGACTCAACCGGTTTGCTGTATATAATATATGGCCACACTGCTCGTAAACCTGATAAGTTAAAGAACCTCTGATTTAATCAGAGGTTCCTTGACAACATTGTAATCAGGTTTTTCGTAACTTGGAATGGAGATGAACGCATTGCGACTTGGTTTCTGGCCACCGGTTTATGGCAACTGGATCATGACTGATTCCCCTGACCAGGGGGTGGCCTCCTACGAATACGTGAAGGAGACGACCCTGCTGGCGGAACAACTGGGATTTGACACCCTGTTGCTTGCCGAGCACTTCATACATCCCACCGGGCCTACGCTTGATTTGGTCGATGCCTGGACCAGCGCAGCCGGACTGGCTGCGCTGACATCAAAAATCGAAATCATCGCGGCGGTAAAACCCGGTCTGCGGGCGCCCGGTGTTATCGCAAAAATGGCCAACGGTATCGACCATATCAGCCGGGGCCGCTTCGCGATAAACCTGGTATCTGCCTGGTGGCCGCCCGAATACGAGATGCTTGGGGCGCCGGCGCTGGCGCATGACGACCGCTACGCCCGATCCGCTGAATACATCGATATTCTCAGGGGCCTGTGGACCCGTGACAATTTCAGTTTCGATGGCGAGTACTACCAGGTAAAGGACGCCTCTATCGCCCCGCGATCGGTGCAACAGCCGCACATCCCGATCTATATCGGTGGAGAATCGGAACAGGGCCGTGCCCTGGGCGCCCGGGTCGCCGATATTTTTGTCATGAACGGCAGGCCGCCGGAACAAATTCCCGAACTCGTGACCGACATGAAGGAACGGGCGCAACAACACGACCGTACGCTTCGCTTTGCCATGGCGGGTTTTGTCATCTGCCGGGAATCGGAGGCCGCTGCAAACGGGGAATTCCAGCGCCTGCTGGCGTTACGTCATATGCAAATCAAGGGGGCGGACAAGGATGTGGTAATGCACCAGGTACAGCCCCATGACCAGCAGAAAGTGGGCACCAACGGCGGTACCATGGCAGGACTGGTGGGAACACCGGAAATGATTGCCGAACGCTTGCAGCAGTTTGAGGCGCTGGGCATCGAGACGTTCCTGCTGCAGTTTCACCCCACGCTGGAAGAACTGCAGCGCTTCGGGGCTGAAGTCATGCCATTGCTGAAAATCTGAAATGGCCGTTGAGGGACATTGGATCATAGAAACCAGTCCCGGAGAAATTGTGCGACGCTGCGATCCACCAGGATGCGGAAGCGTGGAGTGTCATCCAGCCGGTGGACAATGACGGACAGGTGTTGCAACCGGGTTAAGGCATAGCGGCCGGAAGGGAAAGCGCTGTTATGGAGATCGACCGAACACCCTGCCGCCAATTTTGCTGTGGCATCTTCACCGGATATTTCGATAATACTCCAGGCATCGGTCACGTCGGTAAGAACGGATGTGGCGCCGCTTGTTGAAGCACATAATGCACTTGAAATACTGTCGATATCCGGCGCCGGATTGACCAGCAACCAGTCATTGGGCCCCAGCCAGTAAGCTGCCGGCTCGTTGTTTACCTTCTCCTGCGGGCTTACCGGTAGTGTGATTCCGAGTAAACTTTCAATCGGGGCCGGATTTATCCCGGCGCGTGGTCGCACCTGCAGTCGCAGCTTACGTGTACCGCTAAGCATGTAATCGATCTCCTTCCGGGTCCCAGGCAGCGGGCGTACTGAGCTGTGCCGGATGAACCTGGCCGTTGTCATACACGTTCACCGTCTCACCCTGCCGCCTGCTGCCGTCCTGAATCAGGCCGAGACCCACGTAACGTTGCAGGTTGGGGCTGTAACAGGCGGACGTCACGTAACCCTGGGTGGGCGCGGGCGCGCCGGTATGTTCCGCACCAATGACGTGCGCGCCGGCGGCGAGCACGCTCCCGTCCCGTACGGGAGTGAGTCCTACGAATTCCAGGCGCCCGTCGCTCGTATTATGGGCGCGGCTCAGGGAACGTTTACCGAGAAACTCACCCTGCTTCCTGTCTGCCACATGGCCCCAGCCGACGTCCCTGGGCGTGGTGTTGCCGTCGGTATCGCTCCCAACGTGCAGGTAACCCTTCTCGGTCCGCAAAACTCCCAGGGTTTCTACACCAATCGGCATGATCTGCAAATCTTCACCGAGTTGCATCAAACGGCCCCACAGGGCTGCCCCCCGATCCGCGGGAACATTCAGTTCATAACACAACTCGCCGGTGAAGCTGGCTCT
>CAYOEQ010000371.1:0-2303 GCA_964402775.1 uncultured Enterobacteriaceae bacterium | reverse complement strand
TCCTTCGCCGTGTCGATCACGGACACCGTGTGGCTCACCCCGTTGGTGCTGAACACCCGGCTGCCGTCCTTTGACATGGCCAGGCCCCAGACCCGTTTGCCCACCGGAATGCCCTTGATCGGTTCCATCGTCTCCGCGTCCATGACGATGACCTCGTTGGCCCTGCCGCCCGCCACGTACAGCTTGGTCTCGTCCTTGCTCAGGATCACGTCCTTGGGCTTGGCTTTTTCATCAGCAATCTTCTGCACGCCAAGCACTTCAAAAGTGGTCATATCGACCTTTTTGACCTCGCCGCTGATCTCGGAAGTGGAATAGGCGGTCTTGCTGTCACTGGTGAACGTGGCTGCCCGCGGCCTGGCGCCCACGAGGATGTTGGCGGCAATGGTATGTTCAGGGACCCGGATCACGTGCAGCATGTTGGTCGATTCGCTGGTGACGATGACCAGCTTGCCGTCGGGGGAGATGGCCACGCCTTCCGGTTCCAGGCCCACATCTATCTCCGCTAACTGTTCTCCGGTCCTGGGGTCGAACGCCGATGCCTTGGCGTCGTCCTCGTTGGAGATGTAGATATTGCCGTTGGGATGCACCGCAAAGGTTTCCGGGTCCGAACCGGCCTGGAATTTACGCAACACTTCAAGCGTGCTGAGGTCGATGACCGCGATAGCGTTCTCTTCACTGACGGCTATATACAACTCCGCGCCGTCGGGCGAGATGCCGATGCCCCTGGGCCGATCGCCCACGTCGATGGTTGTTTCCACCTCAAGGGTGGAACCGTCAATGACCGTGACGTTGTTACTACGCTCATTGGTGACAAAGATACGGCCGCTGGCGGCATGGGCAAGCTGCATGCCGGCCAGGAATAATGCGATGACGCTGATAATATACTTCATGGTTTACTCCATACAATAAGTGTCGGTGTGGTACGTACGTCTCTGTAGCGTTAATTATAACAGGAAGCCAGCCCCAGGCTATCCACATCGTCCGGCGCGACAACGCCCCGCACCGGCGCTTCGCCCAGCAGTTCCCCCCCGGGGCCGACCAGCATCAGTATCTGGCGCATCTGGCCGGTGTCGCGAAAATCCATGTTCAGACCTTTCTGCCCGTCAAACACCAGGCCGGTTTTCAGGAACTCGAGCATTGCGCCGGGTTCGGTGATATTTTGCCTGGCTACCGAGTCCGAAGCCATCTTGACCGCGGCCCAGCCGGCCCAGGCATACTGGTCCATGGGCCGGGAAAACCGTTTTTTATAACGCTTGTTGAGGTCCCGGGCGGCGAATTTTACAAAATCGGGATGCCAGCCGGAGACACTGATTTCAGCATCCGGGTTTTTCTGCAACCATTGGGCCTCGGCATCGGCCAGCATTTGGGCGCTGGGTATCACGTGCAGCAGGTTCGGCGCGCAGGCTGCCCTGAGCGCATCGTCATGTACGCTTACGTTGAAGACCGGATGGTCTTTGAAACGGGCGCCGGCCTGCCCCAGGTTTTCCGCGTCGGTGGCGACGATGATGGCGATGAATTTGTCGGCGTCGATGGCCTCCAGGTCGTCTCCGCCGAACTCTTGCAGGGAATAACTTTGCCCCAGGAACCGCCCCTGCAGGTTCGCCTCGTGGATGCCCAGGGCAACGCCAGTATGCGCGCTGCTGCCCGCATCGCCGATGAAAGCGAAGCTGGCCTCGGTTATATCCGCGGCGCCGGCCGTGGCGGACCACAGGAAGATCAACGCGGTAATTTCAGAAAAAATGGTTTTCATTGTTGTCCTGTCCGTCAGTCTGTTGTTTGACCGGGATCCCGGAAAATAGTTCTGTCAAGCCATGCCGGATAAAGGCGTGTTGCCATCGCCGGATTTTTTTTGTATTCTCTGCATCGCACAGGTCCCTGACCTGGCTGATAACTATAAGCTATACTATAAGAAAAAAACGGTCAGCCCTGATTATAATGAAACAGGGGATGATTCGGACGGGAGTTTTTCCCGACAAAACATGAGATTTTTTCGATCCTTATCAGAAACTGTTGCTATCCAAGGAGAATGTGATGCTGAGAGCGCTCCAGATTGAACCGGAAAAGTGTACCGGTTGCCTCCAATGCGAACTGGCCTGTTCCTACCAGGCTGAAGGGGTATTCAACCCCGCAAAATCCCGTATCAAGGTGTTTACCTTCCACGACGAAGGCCGGTTCGTCCCCTATACCTGCACCCAGTGCAGCGAAGCCTGGTGCATGCACGCCTGCCCCGTCGAGGCTATCGTGCTGAACGAGGAAACCGGTTCCAAGGACGTGCTGGCCGACGTCTGCGTCGGCTGCAAGGT
>CAYOEQ010000370.1:0-2329 GCA_964402775.1 uncultured Enterobacteriaceae bacterium | reverse complement strand
TGACGAACTATGATGCGGAGTTTGCAAGGGGACAGACCTCAGGTCTGTCCCCATAACGACGCTATGCAGTCTCCCGGACCGTCAATCCCAGTTCCTCTATCATCCTGTCGCGCATGATGAACTTCTGCAGCTTGCCGGTCACCGTCATGGGGAATTCGTCGACGAAACGGACGTAATGCGGCACCTTGTAATGAGCCAGGCTGTGCTTGCAGTACGCCTTGATTTCAGCATCGTCCGCGACCTGTCCCGGCTTCAGTCTTATCCAGGCGCAGAGTTGTTCCCCGTACTTGTCATCCGGCACGCCGAATACCGACACGTCCTGGACCTTGTCATGGCCGAACAGGAATTCCTCGACTTCGCGCGGGTAGATGTTCTCGCCCCCGCGGATCACCATGTCCTTCACCCGCCCGACAATGTTGCAATAGCCTTCCGCATCGATGGTAGCCAGGTCGCCGGTGTGCATCCAGCCGGCCGCATCGATGGCTTCCCGCGTCTTGTCGGGGTCGTCCCAGTATCCTGACATGACGTTGTAGCCCCGGGTACACAGTTCGCCTTTCCCGCCAACAGGAACGGTGTATCCCTCCGGGTCGATAACCTTCACCTGGACATGGGGATGGATACGGCCCACGGTGGAAACACGCCGCTCCAGCGGATCATCGGTGCTGCTCTGGAAACTGACCGGGCTGGTCTCCGTCATGCCGTAGGCGATGGTGATCTCGCTCATGTTCATCCTGGCCACGACCTGTTTCATCACCTCGATGGGACAGGACGACCCGGCCATAATGCCGGTGCGCAGGCTGGACAGGTCGTATTCCCTGAAATCCGGCAGGTCCAGTTCGGCGATGAACATGGTGGGGACGCCGTACAGGGCGGTGCATTTCTCTTCGCTGACGGCAGCCAGGGTCAGGGCCGGGTCGAAACCGTCGTTGGGTATGACCATGGCGGCGCCGTGTATGGTGCAGTTGAGGTTGCCCATCACCATGCCGAAGCAGTGATAAAACGGCACCGGGATACAGAGCCGGTCCGCTTCGGTGAACTTCATGGCCTGACCGACAAAATAGCCGTTATTGAGGATATTGAAGTGGGTCAGGGTCGCGCCCTTGGGCGACCCGGTGGTGCCGCTGGTGAACTGGATGTTTATCGCGTCGTCCGGTTGCAGCAGGGTGGATAACTCTTCCAACCGCTGCCGTTCGGCAGCGCCGCCCATGGTTGATACGGCAACGAAGTTGTGACAACCGGGAGTCTCCTCCTCACCCAGCCGGATGACGGTCCGCAGGTGGGGCAGCCTGCGGGATGCCAACCGTCCCGGTTCGGCACTCTTCAACTCCGGCGCCAGTTCCGCCAGCATGGCCAGGTAATCGCTGCTCTTGAACATCGACGCGGTGACCAGCCCTTTGCAGGCTACCTTGTTCAGGGCATAGTTGAGTTCATGGGTACGGTATGCCGGGTTGATATTCACCAGGATCAGGCCGGCCCGGGCCGTGGCAAACTGGGTAAGCACCCATTCGGCACAGTTGGGCGCCCAGATACCGACCCGGTCACCGGGTTCAAAGCCCAGGGCAATCAATCCGCAGGCGAGGTCATCCACCCGTTGCAGCAACTCCGCGTAGGTCCAACGGATGTCCTGGTGGCGTACCACCAGGGCCTCCCGCTGCGGAAACCTCTGCGCGGCTTCCACCAGGGCATTGCCGATGGTCTGGTAGATCAGCGGTTTACTGCCGGCGCCGCTGACAAAGCTGAGCTGTGTTTTCATTTGCGTCTTGCGATCTCATATATCAGGCATATCCGGAATTATGATATACCAAGGTGATTAGGACAACTATCCTAACCGTAAACTCCGGGGTCAGAGTAAGATTACCCCATACCCTGGCATCGACCACGATAACGAGAATTTTACTCTGACCCCATCTATCTTGCCGAAGTCAGCAGGAACTGCTGACCGGCTGGAAGTGAATTAGCTTTTGTATTGCGTTAAGATCGGAAGAAAAATGAAGGCGCGCCATGAAAAAAATACTTCCGCCGGATGTCTCTGACAAACAGTTCAACCAGGCGCTCGCCGCTTTCCGTGAAGTGGTGGGCGATCGCTGGGTGTTCGCTGAAGAAACTGATGAGCTGGTGAGCTATCGCGACCCCTACGCGATAGTCGATGAAGCGCATTTTCGTCCTTCGGCATCCATCGCGCCGGATGGCGTTGAGGAAATCCGCGCCATCCTGAACGTCGCCAATGACTTCAACATCCCCCTCTGGCCGGTGTCCTGCGGAAAAAACCTGGCTTACGGCGGCGCCGCGCCGCGTCTGCCGGGCAGCGTCGTGCTGGATCTGAAACGCA
>CAYOEQ010000369.1:0-2331 GCA_964402775.1 uncultured Enterobacteriaceae bacterium | reverse complement strand
GAGACCTCGGAGATCGGCGATGACTGCTCCATATACCACGGCGTCACCCTGGGCGGCACCACCTGGCAGAAAGGCAAACGCCACCCGACCCTGAAAAACGGCGTCATCATCGGCGCCGGCGCGAAGGTACTGGGGCCGGTCACCCTTGGCGCTAATTCCAGAGTTGGCTCCAACGCGGTAGTGGTCAAGGACGTGCCTGACAACGCCACTGTTGTCGGCATACCGGGCCGAGTGATCGCAAGAGAATCCAAAGCCGAAGATGAACTGAAAAAGGCGCAACGGGAAGCCATGGCCAGGAAAATCGGCTTTGACGCCTATGGCGGCAGTAAAGACATGCCCGACCCGGTCCAGAACGCTATCGACACCCTGCTGGACCACATGCACAAGGTGGACGAGGAAATGGAAGAGTTGAAGAAAAGACTGGATGAGAATAAATCCGCAGATGACGCAGATTAGCGCGGATGAAGCATGTGACGTCAGCGCGCGGCCCCAATGATGCTTCATGGCAAAACGTAGAACCCCACAGGCTAAAAATTCCGGACGCCTCAAGATTGGTGATGCCTGGAATGCGATCACCATTATTGCCCTGTCGCAGGAAAATCCTCTCAAGGCCATAGCTGAGTTTGTCGAAAACAGCATTGATGCCCGCGCCAGCCGCGTAATCATTACCCGGGGCCGCGAACGGGGAGAACATTTTTTGACGGTGGCCGATGACGGTGAAGGCGTACCAAGGAATTCCGAAGGGATCCCGGACTTTCATTTCGTCGGCACCCATATCTGTGATTCCATCAAACGCCGCCTCAAGCTAGACGGCGCCCAGGCCATCCAGGGTGAATTCGGAATCGGCCTGTTGAGCTTCTGGACCGTGGGGGAGGAGCTTGCCATGTGTTCAGCTGCCGCCGACAATACCATTTACGAGATGCGGATGCGCAAGGGAGACCCGAGCTATAGTATTGTGAAGCGGCGCACGCTGATCCCGGAACCGGGAACCCGACTCAAAATACGGCCCCTGCTTCCAGGCATTCGCCAGTTGAGCGGAGACAAGCTTCAGTGGTACCTCGCCTCGGAATTACGTGAACGCATTCGGCAATCCGGCGTTCATATCAAGGTCATCGACCGCCAGGCGCGCAAGGAATATACCGTCAAGCCACGCGACTTCACAGGTCAACTCCTGCATAATTTGCCGGAAGCCAAAAGCGTGCACGGCGATATCTATACCGAGTTGTACCTGAATGAGTCCGGGTCCGAAAACGAGGTTGGATTATATCGGTCGGGAACGCGTATCCTGAAATCACTGTCTCAACTCGACGCGTTTCAATGCTCTCCCTGGAATGAGGGATTTCTCCAGGGGATCGTGGACGCGCCGTTTCTGCACCTCACCCCGACAACCCGGGCCGGCGTGGTCCAGGACGAAGTGTTTGAATCCTTCGTACAATCCATGGCTCCTGTGGCCGTCAGGTTGAAAGAGATCATCGATGAGCAGAAACTCGCGGAAGAAGAACGAACCAGCCGCGAGACGCTGCGCGCAATCCAGCGCGCTTTTCGCGAGGCAATGTTGACCCTGCCGGCGGAGGAATATGACTGGTTTGACATTAATATCCGCCGGCGGGTTGCCCAGGCCGGCGGGTCGGCAGGGGCAGAAGATCATGGAGAAAACGGGGCGGATAACGTCGCTGCGCTACCCGTCACGGACGGCGATACCGAATCCGATGCCCGGCAGAAGCAATTCTTTGAATATGCCGGCCCTTTGCATAGCGTGCGTATTTCGCCAGGCTCCTGCGCGCTGGCCGTCGGTAAATCCCGTAAACTGCATGCGATTGCCAGAGACCGTAACGGCAACACGATTGAGGAAAACCTGATCATTAACTGGCGCATACTCGAAGGCGCAGGAGACCTGGACGAAGCAGGTTCCGAGTTTGCAACCTACCAGGCGCCCGAAGAACCGGGACTGGTACGTATCGGGGTCACTGTGGCCCAAAATGAAACCGCCTGTGAGGCAGAGGCGCTTATAACCGTTACAGACTCACTGCTCCCGGAGACGAAAGAACATTCGAATACCGGTCGAGGACTGCCGGGCTACACCTTTGAACATGCGCCGGGACAACTCTGGCGCTCGCGCTACGACACCGACCAGAACCTGATTGTCGTCAACAACGGCCACCGCGACTTTATCTTCGCTTCAAAGAAAACCAAGGCCTTGAAGTTACGTTATATGACCCGGCTGTTCGCCAAAGAAATGATAAACAAAAATTTCCCCGGACTGCCGCGCGAACAATTGCTCGAACGACTTATTGAACTCTCACTCTATACAGAAGAATACCTGCGATAAAA
>CAYOEQ010000368.1:0-2337 GCA_964402775.1 uncultured Enterobacteriaceae bacterium | reverse complement strand
GATAAGAGAAGCTGTTTCCTGCGGGGAAACATTCCTCAGACTCACCATGAGTGGCGGGATTCGAGGCGAGTCCATCCCTTGGACCAAGGCCGTGGTACGCCCTGTCGAGTTGAGAGGTGAAAGGCACTACCAATTTATCTACTACGAAAGCAAAAAGGGAATAACCAAGAACTACAGCGGCGCAGAGCTTCCCCAAAGACTCGAAGCCTTGCTCTCCATGCCGTTTCGCCTCATCCACGTGCAGACGACGAGCGGCGACCTCCATATACGCATCACCAAAAAGGGAAAAGTGCTACTCACAAAAGCTAGACCTTCCCGCACTGAACCGCAGCCACATCTGGCACACAACCGCGTCAAAGGTTATCCGATTCCTCGGGATACTCCAGATCGATTTCTCCAGGGCATTGGCATCATGGATTCGGCTGGCGAGGTAAAGCCCACCATGCAGAACAAATTCCGCCAGATCAACGAGTTCATCAGGCTCATGAGTCAGGCCATTGCGAGGAGTGGTCTCGCCGGCCGAGAACTAACGATTGTCGACTGCGGCTGTGGGAATGCCTATCTGACCTTTGCCGGGTACCACTATCTGCATCACATTCAGGGCATATCGGTCCGGGTCATCGGGATCGATAGAGAAGTCGAACTCATTGAGCAATGCAACGAGTTGTGCGATTCCTTGGGCTGGAGCGGGTTGGAGTTTTTCCAAGCCCGGATCGCCGATTATGCGGCTGAGGTCGCTCCGGATATCGTCCTGAGTCTGCACGCGTGCGACACTGCGACCGATGAGGCGATTGCACAGGGAGTAGTCTGGCAGAGCCCCATCATTCTCGCGGCCCCCTGCTGCCAGCACGAATTGCGGCCCCAGATTGAAGCTGCTCCGTTTGAGCCGGTGCTGAAACACGGCATTTTAAAGCAGCGAACCGCCGACATCCTGACGGATGCCTGTCGCGCACAAATACTGCGCATTTTGGGCTACCGCACAGATGTGGTCCAATTCATAGACTCGAAACACACGCCCAAGAATCTGATGATCCGCGCCGAGAGAACCTCAAACCCGGGAAATCGGTCGGCCATAGCCCAGTACAAGGCCCTCACCGATTTTTGGAAAATTGAGCCGAGTATCGAAAGGCTATTGCAAGACGAACTCGCGCCGTATTTCGAGCGCGATTGAGCATGACTGAGGCGCGGGATCGGATGTGTTAAGCGCCGATGCGATTCAGCCCATCCCAACCCGCAATTTTCCGCAGCAACTCCATTCTCTCCGGGATGTGATAGTTCAATCGGCCTGTTAGATGAAATGCTCATGCCATCTCTGCCACCATCCACTGCATGGGCCGTCGCCGCATGACCCGTTTAAACGGGAGATTCCCCGGTTCAGCAAGGAAGCAGAGAATCTCACCGGATGTGGAGGGCTGCATCACTGCCACATGGAGGCCGTCGCGCCAAGTGCACGGCCATTGCGGGGCACCTATCACAACGAGATCGCAGTTGGACTGTACATGGCCATCGCGGATGAGCGGCTGCATCGTCGTGACAAACGAGATGTGTGATGGCCCGTCGGTAGTATCTTCGGCCAAACCGAATAATTGGCGGATTCCTACCTGAACCGAGTGTCCCCGCCGGACATGCTCTTTCAGTTCCTCTATATTGCCGCGTACGCGATTGCCATTGGCATCGTGTTCGTAGACCGTACGCCAGCGGTCGCAGACAAACCACCGATATATCCCGTACGGATAGGTCTGGCTCTCATCTAGGCGGACATCGTGCCACATCCACTTCACGTGGGAGAAGGTTCCGGAGTCGTCGTATTTGAAGATACTGATGTATGGTTGCTGTATATCTTGGCCGCGGTGTGAGTAGCTATGATGATGGCTCATGAGTCCTGCAAACGCGTCACCCTCACCGGCGTAAGTCTGCTGGAAATAGAGCGTTTCCTCGTACTGGTCTGTGGTCATGTAAAGTCTGAGATCTGCGCCTCGGCGCACTGCCGACGCCAACTCGGACGCTGCGCCATGGGATGAGGTCAGGTCCGTCTGCTGTTCGAGGGCAAGAGTCCAGTAGTGTCCCATTGTGTGCGTTTCCTTTCGCAGCGACGGGGTGGTGCATAGTCGCCATCGCAGCGAGCGGCCAGATCTAACGAGGCGCTCACGCCGGCGGCTGTTCGATGCCGTCGAGGATGATGTCGAGCTGGTCTTCGGGTGCGTAGTACGCGCCGGGCGCGCTATTAGAGCCGATGTCGCCCATCAGGCGTCGCTGGCGCGGCGTCATGCGTGCCAGCACTTCGGGCGGTGCCTTCTCGTAGTCCCACGGCCGCGACCATAGCTGCCCGTAGCGAAA
>CAYOEQ010000367.1:0-2344 GCA_964402775.1 uncultured Enterobacteriaceae bacterium | reverse complement strand
CGGGCGCTGGCGTAATAAGGATGCCCCTGGGTTTCGTATTGCTGCCGAATTGTTGACCTGAACTCCTCCTGCTCCGCCTCGGGCCAGTTGCCCTTCAGGTTGTCCAGCCGTACCTGCGCCAGCACATTGGCCGCCTGTTCGCCGCCCATGACCGAGATCCGGGCATTGGGCCAGGTCCACAGAAAGCGCGGACTGTAGGCGCGCCCGCACATGCCGTAGTTGCCGGCGCCGAAACTGCCGCCGATGATCACGGTGAACTTCGGTACCGAGGTGGTGGCCACTGCCGTCACCATCTTGGCGCCATCCTTGGCTATGCCGCCGGCCTCGTATTTTTGTCCCACCATGAAACCGGTGATGTTCTGCAGGAACACCAGCGGTATCTGCCTCTGGCTGCACAACTCGATGAAATGCGTTCCCTTCAACGCCGACTCGGAGAACAGGATGCCGTTATTGGCAACAATGCCCACGGGGTAGCCGTAAATATGGGCGAAACCGCAGACCAGGGTGGTACCGTACAAGGGCTTGAACTCGGCAAATTCGCTGCCGTCCACGATCCGCGCAATGACTTCACGCACCTCAAAAGGCTTGCGCGTATCCGGGGGGATCACGCCGTCAATCTCCTCGATTGCATATTCCGGTTGCACCGCCTCCCTGACCTCCAGACCGACCTGCTTGCGGACGTTAAAGTGAGCAACGGAGCGTCTTGCCAGTTCCAGGGCATGCCGATCATTCAGCGCGTAGTGGTCCGTAACGCCGGACTGGCGCGAATGCACGTCGGCGCCGCCCAGTTCTTCCGCGCTGACAACTTCTCCTGTTGCCGCCTTGACCAGGGGCGGACCGCCGAGAAATATCGTTCCCTGGTTTTTGACGATGATGCTCTCGTCGGACATGGCCGGCACGTAAGCGCCGCCGGCGGTGCAGGAGCCCATCACCACGGCAAGCTGTGGGATACCCCTGGCCGACAGGTTGGCCTGGTTGTAGAAGATACGGCCGAAGTGGTCCCGGTCCGGGAATACCTCGTCCTGTTTGGGAAGAAACGCGCCGCCGGAATCCACCAGGTAGATACACGGCAAATGGTTCATCCCGGCAATTTCCTGGGCGCGCAGGTGCTTCTTCACCGTGAGCGGGTAATAGGTGCCGCCCTTGACGGTGGCATCGTTAGCCACGATCACACACTCGCGCCCTGCCACGCGGCCGATACCGGTGATGATCCCCGCGGCCGGCACGGCATTGTCATACATGCCCCAGGCGGCAAGCTGGGACAGTTCCAGGAAAGGCGAACCCGGATCGCACAAGTGTCTTATACGGTCGCGCGGGAGCAGTTTGCCGCGGGACTGGTGTTTCTCCCGGGCTTTCTCATCACCACCTTGAGCCACGATACCGACCTTCTGGTTCAGGTCATCGACCAGGGAGCGCATGGCGGCAGCGTTGGTCTTGAACCCCCCGGAGTCAGGTCTCACTGTTGTTTTCAGAATAGACATACCATTATTATCCACAGATGACACAGATGAACACAGATAACAGGTTTTATTTGTTCACCAATGACGAGGCAATCTATTTGACGTCCGTACTTCCATGATCATTTCTGAAAAACTAATATTCATCTGTGCCAATCTGTGTAATCTGTGGATAATCATCAGGCAGTTTCCTCGAAGAGTTCCCGGCCGATCAGCATGCGCCGGATCTCACTGGTGCCGGCGCCGATCTCGTACAATTTCGCATCGCGCAGCAGGCGTCCGGTAGGGAATTCGTTGATGTAGCCGTTGCCGCCCAGGGCCTGGATAGCCTCCAGCGCCATCCAGGTAGCCTTCTCCGCGGCATAGAGGATGGCGCCCGCGGCATCCTTGCGGGCCGTCTCGCCGCGGTCGCAGGCCGCGGCAACCGCGTAGACGTAGGCGCGGCACGCATTCATGGTGGTGTACATGTCGGCGATCTTTCCCTGCATGAGCTGGAACTCGCCGATGGGCCGATCGAACTGCCTGCGCTCATGAATATAGGGGACAACCACGTCCATACAGGCCTGCATGATTCCCAGTGGTCCTCCCGCGAGCACGGCTCTCTCGTAATCCAGCCCGCTCATCAGCACCTTGACGCCTTCGTTCACTTTACCCAGGACATTTTCCCCGGGCACCTCGCAGTCTTCGAACACCAACTCGCAAGTATTGGAACCGCGCATTCCCAGCTTGTCCAGCTTCTGCGCGGTGGAGAACCCTGTAAAGCCTCTTTCTATGATGAACGCGGTGATGCCGCGCGGGCCTGCCTTCGGATCGGTCTTCGCGTAAACCACCAGCACCTGCGCATCGGGCCCGTTGGTGATCCACATCTTGCTGCCGTTGAGTATGTA
>CAYOEQ010000366.1:1174-2351 GCA_964402775.1 uncultured Enterobacteriaceae bacterium | reverse complement strand
GACATGGAGTGGGGCAGGATCGACGTGGAGGGCGACGCCGGCGATTACATCGGGGCCGGGACGCACACCGGCGCGTACGGGATGCGTGACGGGCTGATAACGGTATGGGGCAATGCCGGGAACCGAATCGGCGACAGGATGCGGCGCGGCATGATCATGATCGGGGGCGATGCGGGCGATTTCAGCGGTTCCGGCATGGTTGCCGGCACGATATTGATCCTGGGCAAATCCGGCAGACTCCCGGGCTACGGAATGAAACGCGGGACCATCATCCTGGGCAGGCGGCCGGACCGTATCGGAACCACCCTGGCAACTTGCGGCGCACTGAAGATGGAATACCTGCGCCTGTTTTTCAAGCAACTGTCCCGGATGGGAAGCCGTTACCGGTTTTTTCGCAACTTCGGTCCGGAAGTGCGCCTGTACACCGGCGATCTCGCCAACGACGGCAAGGGCGAGGTCATGGTGCTGCTGAACAGGGGCTGAGGCGGAAACCTCAGTTCGTGAATTCTGCGTTTTGCAGGGTCAGGGTCTCTTCCATCAATGGTTCACCGTCCGGCGAACCGGCAGGAATGACGGTCTTGATCTGGTACAGTTTCCCCGGCACCTGGTCGGATAATACGAACTCGTAAAGCTTGGGAGCAAACTCGGCGAATTGCTTGCGCCTTGGGTCGTTGACATACGGGGTGATGGAAATCTTTTCCCCTGTCATCTCAGCACCGTTATACTCGAATGTAACCGGCTCTATTTTCGCGTTCTCGGCAAAAGCCAACTTGATTCGCTTCTGGAAATAACGCCAGCTACCGTTGGTAAGCCGGTTCATCTCGTAGACATCACCCTGCATGTACACAACCAGCACCGGGTTGCCCGTTATGCCGACCAGGTTATCACGCCGGGCATTCTGTTGCCTGTCCGCGGTGAAAAATTCCAGGTCGGCGTCCTTGCTGCCATCCTCATTGACCTTGAGAATATCCAGGAACACGGAATCACTGAATCCTTTCTCGTAACTGCCGCGCTTGACGAAATCATAATAGAGCCGCCCGGGGCTGTCGATGTTCCTGAGGTGATTATCCATCCAGAGTTTTACCTCCGCGTCGGCAAACTCGTAGGTATTCGGGTCAACCGCTGCGGGGTCGCCCATCCTGCCGATGGTGGCCCCTTTCACTTCTACGTCTTCATC
>CAYOEQ010000366.1:0-1074 GCA_964402775.1 uncultured Enterobacteriaceae bacterium | reverse complement strand
ATGGCGTTCATCTCCGCCTGGTTTTCGGCGATGAGTTGATTTACCTTGTCTCTCCATTCCTGTTCCCCGTGCCTGACCGCCATGGCCACGGTGAATGAAAATTTCAGGTAGGGTGTCGTAGGGTCATCGCCCAACGGCAGGATGATGAGATCCTCGCCGCCTTCCATGGTCCTGGAAAAGTAGCCTATGATAGGTCCCCAGATGATCGCCGCATCGATCTTCCCTTCAAGCAAATCTTCGGTCAGGGTTTTGCCCGGGTACTCCTCGGGGTCGCCGGGCTGTCCCTGGTACGGCACTATACTCCTCATCAGTCCGTGCATGAAGACCCAGTTCTGGTCCTGGCCGCGATCGGTGACGCCGAACCTTATTTTCAGGCCATCTTTTTTCACCCGTTCAACCAGCATTTCAGGTGAAGTAACATCATCCATCCCTCGCCCCTTTGCCAACACCAGGGCATAGGAAGACGTGTAATAAGGATTTGTAGCCGCAGCCCGTTCGAAATTGACCGGTGCGCTCATGACCAGGTCGCACTTGTACCCAATACCTGATTCGGATTCCGCCCTGAGCGTATTGCGGATAAATCCTATTCTCTGGGGGAAAAACTCATACTGCAGTTCCACACCCAGTTTCTCGGCGAACAATTCGGCTATCCTGTTCTCAAAACCCTGTTCCTTGAGATTGGAAAAAGGCATCATGTACGGGTCGGCGCACACCTTCAACACGGTCATTTCTTCGACATTGACCGCCATGGCGGGCGCGCCGTTCAACAACAGTAGAAAACACGCCAAACAGTATCTTTTCATTTTCATTAACCCTTTTTCGCGGCCCGCTGCACCTTGAGGATCTTGCCGATAAGCCGGCGGTAAGGACCCGTAAGGTTGGCTCTCGCAGCATCCATGGCGGCATCAACGTTGACCGGCTCACCTACTACGATGACACCCACCATTCCGAAGCCGATATGGGGAATGCATACGTATGGATACACGCCCTCTATATCCATTTGCAAGGTAAAATCGTTGCCCATTTTACTTTTCCAGCCTTCGGCGCCTTCGGGAAGCATTCCCTCGAACACCT
>CAYOEQ010000365.1:0-2352 GCA_964402775.1 uncultured Enterobacteriaceae bacterium | reverse complement strand
CCCGGCGCTCCCCGAATGACAAGCTGTACGCTGCCAAGGTAAAACGAGTAGGGGTCGCGGACATCTATCTCAAAACCATGCCGGCTCAACAGTTTGGGGATATCGTCACGGAAACGGGAGGCTTCCAGCGACACCCTGCCTCGTACCGAGCAATGCATGCGCGGGGCTTCCACGGCATCGAACGGATGGGCGCCACGCTGGAGGCGCAGCAGGACCTGTACGATAGCCGACACTATGCGCTCGCTGCCCGGGGAACCGATGACCAGCCAGGGTTGGCGTCCTTTGAACACAATGGTCGGTACCACGCTCGCCCAGGGGACGGCATTGGGGCGCAGGAAGTAAGGGTGGGTGATGTCCTTGTACTCAAAAGAGGTCATGTAGTTGTTATATAAAAAACCCAGGTCCGGCGTTGCGGTAAAGGAACCGTAAACCTGTTCGATGGATTGGGTGATGCCTACCACGTTGCCCTGGTTATCCATGGCTGATAAATGGGTGGTTTCTCCCTGCGTGGTGATACGGCGCTTGATGCGTTTCGCAATCGTGGCTGCATAGCTTTTTTCGGTAATATCCTGGCCCATTTCCAACTCCTGGGCGAACAGGGCAGGGTCATCAGGCTGGTCGGCCCGGTCCAGGTTGGCTTTGCGCAATACATGAGCCAGCAACAGGGCGCCTTCCGGGGTATCAGGATCCTGCAACCTGTCCGGAAACTGCTCCAGCAGGTTCAGGGTTTCAATCAGTGTGCGGCCGGCGCCGGGCGGGCCGAATGTGAAGATGCGCAGGTCGGAGAAACGCGTTGCCAGGGGGCGCCGCTCTATGGGCCAGGGAATCTGCGCCAGGTCATCATCCCGGATATAACCGCCGTTTGCTTCCATATCGGCATGTATCTTCGCCGCTGTCTCTCCCTGGTAGAAGTCCTCGATGCCGGCCTCAGCCAGGCGTTTGAACGTTTGCGCCAGCACCGGTTGTTTGAAAATACTGCCGATTGCCCAGGGTTGTGTCCCGTTTCTGAGAAAGAAATTGGCGGCCGTTCCCTGTTTCAGGTATTTCAGTTCCCGTTTGGTCAGGTAATGTTGCAGGGCTGAAACAGGGTAACCCTGTTCGGCAAAATAAATCGCCGGTTGCAATATCTCATCCAGCGGTTTTGTGCCATACCTGGACAGGATGTAGGCCAGAACTGCAGGAGTGCTAGGGACGGTCGTCGCCTTGTGCCCGCGCAATCTCAGGGTGCGATCCAGTTCCCCCGGAACAACCCGGTTAGGCGCGCGCGTGCCGCCATCCAGGGCAATCTTTCTTTTGGAATCGGCATGGTACAGGAGCGCCATGCTTTGCCCGCCGAGGCCCGACGCGGCGGGTTCCACCACACCCAGGGCAAACGCTGCCGCTACTGCCGCATCTATTGCATTGCCGCCGTTTTTCAGGATTTCCACGCCTGCATTGGTGGCCAGGTAGTGTGATGTCGCAATCATGCCTTTTTTGCCGATACTGACACGCTGCGGATAAACGATGCGGCGATCCCGGGGATCAACCAGCTCGGTGTCCATATACTGTTTTGACTGCCTGTTCAAATCAGTCAGCCTGTGACAGCAGGTATTCCGACAGCAGCAAGGTGCGTTGTACGAGACTGATACGGGAGACGGACTCGCGACTGGTATATAACTCCCTGGCGACGGGACCGACGCCGCACAGGACCGGCACGAAATCAGGCGCCAGTCCCGCGGCCGAAGGCAGCAGCGACGCTTCCGTCTTTATCGGTATATCCCATTTATCGGCAATAGCCATATAATCCCGGACCAGCGTGTTGTTTTTGCGGCGCTCCGGCATGGGGGGGCGTTCAGACAGCAACGCCAAGTTCCACTTGACGCCTTCGCCTTTCAGGACACTTCTCATGGATTGTTCAATATCCTTTGCAACATCCTGTTTTGGATATGAAACCTGAATCATCACGTTGACCCTGTGGGGCAGCAGGCCGGGAAAGGCCTCAGACTCTATATCCACTGCCGAGACCCCGATACGGTTGGCCCGGGATGATAATTTTGCAAGTTCTTCCAGCTTGGCAAACACGATGCGCATCACTTCCCTGCGCACGCCGCTTTGACCCAGTTTCTGCGGCTTGCCTTCTACCAGCAAGCGGTAACGGCGTTGCCCCCTGCGGGCAGTGACAACGTGGTCATCCAGATTTCCGGGAGTCAGAACAAGAACCTGCTTTGCCTGCCTTGCCGCCCGGGTAATATATTCCCTGCTTTCTATGCAGTCCCTGCCTTCATCGGCATAGTAGAGGACACCCAGCGGCAATTTGTTCAATTTTCGGGCCGCGCGTAACGCGCGCAAGCTGTATTCCAGCATTGCGAGTGA
>CAYOEQ010000364.1:0-2355 GCA_964402775.1 uncultured Enterobacteriaceae bacterium | reverse complement strand
GCCGGGGGGTCGGAGAAAGGAGTCACCGTCGAGACCCGGTGAATAATGTGTCGCCCCAGGGCGACCCGTTGTTGCACTGGATTCCCGCCTGCGCGGGAATGACGGGAAAAGAGACTTGCGCGGGAATGGCAGGAAAAGAGACAGGTCATTCCTGCGCAGGCAGGAATCCAGTAAAATAGCAGTCCCGAAGGGACACCTTATAAAGCGCCATGCCCACATCATTCCACATAGGCATCCTGCCCAACCGGCCCCTGGCCGACTTTGTCGACTGGATCGCCCGCGCCGAGGACCTGGGGTTCCGCGGCGTCTGGGTCGCGGACTCCCAGTCCGTGTTCCGCGATGCCTTCATGGCCCTGACCCTGTTTGCGCAACGCACCCGCGACATGGAACTGGCGACCGGCGTCACCAATGTCATCACCCGCCACCCCGCGGTGCTGGCGCACAGTTTCGCCACCCTGGATGAATACTCCGGCGGCCGCGCCGTGCTGGGCATAGGCGTGGGAGACAGCGCGGTGTTCACCATTGGCGAGCGGCCGGCCCGGCTCAGGCGCATGGAACAGGTCATCGACACGGTGCGGCGCCTCATGGCTGGTGAAGAGGTCAACCACGACGGTACGGACCTGAAGGTAAGCTGGCCGCCGCGCAAGGTCCCGGTGGTTATCGCCTGCACCGGCCCGAAGTCCCTGCAACTGGCCGGGCGCATCGCCGACGGCGTGCTGTTCCAGGTCGGCGCCGACCCGCACCTGGCGCGCTACGCCATCAGGAACATAGAAACCGGCGCGCGCGCGGCCGGTCGCGACCCGTCCGAAGTCAAACTGTACCAGCGCCTGGCCTTTGCCGTATCCGAAGACCGCGAGCAGGTGCGCGCCGAGGCCCGCGGCTATGCCTCGGTGGCTGCGGGCACCATCTACAAGGCCGTCCCCCACGAGGACATGCCCACCGGACTGCTCCACGACCTGCAGGTCATGAAGGAGAAATACGACTACCAGCAGCACGGCAGCATGGACGCCGCGCAGGCCGGGCTGATCACCGACCGCATACTGGACGCGGTCGCCATAACAGGCACCCCCGACGAGGTCATCCCCCGCCTGCAGGAATTGACGCAACTGGGCATAAATAACTTCGTCCTGCCCATCGCCACGAAACACCCCGACGCGGTCATCGACACCCTGGCAGAAAAGGTGATGCCGTTTGTCGGGTAGAAATATTATAATTTTTTCTTTTTTATCATATAAGCGGAGGAATAAGATGTTGAACAAACTACCTGTGTTGCTGTTGCTGGCCGTACTGCTTCCCGGATACGCCGTTGCCGGCGAGGACTACGTCGGCAGCCTGATCACGGCCACGCCCTATGAGGGACGGCAACTGGCCATCAAGCTGGCCAGGAAGTCTATCGGCGAGATGCAGTCCGACTCCGCCGTCAAGAAGGAAGTGCGCGCACAGTACTCCAGGGACGGCGCAACCTTGATTGAAGCCGCAGAAGTCATCGCCATCGAGTTCGCCACCATCGCCGCGGCGAACAATTACTGGCGCGAATAAGACGCAGTCACTTCCACCCGGGCATCGTAGCCGGCCTGTCCGGTACTGAAGGGAAACAGGTTCACGGCGCTGTCGGGCACGCAGCGGGCGCCGGAGGTGAGCGTGTTGGCGCCGGGCCAGCCGTCGTGCATCCACACCGTCCCCGGCGGCACGTCATCGGTCACCCGGGCCAGGGCTTCGCATTCCCCGCGCTCGTTATGCAGGCGCACGGGCATGCCGTCGGTAAGGCCGCGTTCTGAAGCATCCGCGGGAGATATCCACAGGGACGGACCCTGTTCCAGTTTGTCTATGGACGGCAACGCCCGGCCGTGGTCGTAGAAGGCGTGGAAATGGGTCAGCATGCGGCCGTTGCGCAGTTCCAGCGGGTAATCCGAACCGGGGCGGGGCTGGTACTCCGGCAGGGCCGGCAGGCCGTGCTGCGCGGCGCGTTCGGAATAGAACTCCACCTTGCCGGAGGGCGTCGCATAGCGGTGGTCCGGGTACGCCACGTGGGAGATGTTCAACTCGCCGATGCCGCCGCTTGCGCGCAACGATTCCACCGTGGCGTGGCCGGTGGACGGATGGTCCAGCACCGCGTCGATATGGCCGTGTTCACTCTCCCACGGGTAGAAATCACTGATCTCCATGCGCTCCGCCAGGTCCTTTAGCAGGGCAGTCATGCTGCGGGCCTCGCCGGGAAGCGGCAGGGCCTTATCCATCAGGTACAGGTGGGTATGGGTGCTCTTCACGCCGGTGTCTTCCAGCCACGACGTGGCGGGCAACACCACGTCCGCGTGCTTCCGCATCATGTCGTTCATGAACAGGTCGTGGCCGACG
>CAYOEQ010000363.1:0-2357 GCA_964402775.1 uncultured Enterobacteriaceae bacterium | reverse complement strand
ACCCCGGGGGCGGCCGCAGCACCAGTTACCGGCTGCCGGACAGAGACGAAGTTGAATCCTTGGACTTAAGGGGACACAATACTAATTCACCAGTACGGGGGAGCAACAATGAGCCAGCGGGTTTTACCTGAATGGAGTAAAGACGAACTGGAATACGTGGAGCCGACCCAGGTTGTGCGCAGTTTCGGCTATGACGTGTTCGCCAACGAGGTCAGTGAAGAGGCTCTCGGTTACAATGAACAGACCGTAGCCAGGGTCTTGCAGGTGGACGGGGAGGTGGCTCCCGAAAAGAGAGAGTATTCCGGTCCCGAAGCAGCGGCGGAGGACATCAAGCGGGCCGGTCTCGAGGCAGGCGCGGAAATGGTCGGCATCACGGAAGTCAATCCGTATCACATCTACAAGGGGAATGACGTGCCGCACAAGTATGCCGTGATCCTCGCCAGCAGGATGGATTACGACGAAATGAAGCACGGCGCCACGGAGCGGCACGTCCGGGAAGTGCTGCGCAGTTATGCGGAAATGGGCTCGCTGTCCGCCAGGGTAGCGGCCTATATCCGGTCTGCCGGCTACCCGGCGCGGGCCCACTCGCTGAGGTTCGAGCAGATAAACATGATCCCCCACGCCATCCAGGCCGGCCTGGGGCAACTGGGCAAACACGGCTCGCTCATCAACGACCGGCTCGGCTGTTCCTTCCGCCTGTCCGCGGTCACCACCGACCTGCCCATGAAGCTGGATTCGTTCACGGATTACGGCGTCGAGGACGCCTGCCTGAACTGCAGCATGTGCGTGAAGCACTGCCCGGGCGACGCCATCGTCCACGAGAAACAGGTCGTCAGGGGCGCGCTCAAGTGGGTGGTGGATACGGAAGCCTGCGCCCCCTACTGGGGCAGTTACCATGCCTGCGGGATCTGCCTGGAGGTCTGCCCCGCCAACGTCAAGGCGTTCGACGGAAAATACAGAAATTCGTTTATCGAACGGATAAAACAGATTGACCTCAAGCAGAGACGGCAGGAGTTGACGGAGGGCCTGCAACAGCCCTGGGACAACGCGGTGGAACCGGATGACAAATCCGCAGGCTGGCGCAACCGGGTGAAAGGGCAGGGCCATGCCGCGTTCCTGATGCAGGGCATCCCGTCAGAGGGACTGCCGGAGGAAATCTATGAGATCCGCTCGGCCATGGGAATTCGTCCTGGTACCGGGGAGACGTCATGACCGAACTCAACATTGAAGATCGCATCAACGAGAGCTGAATGTCCCAAATCCTGAAAAACCTGCCCGTGGGCAGCTATGCCGTAATATTCCCGTCAATCAGCAGCGGCATCGATGAAGAGGGACACGAAAAAATGCTGGCCGAATTGTACGGTCGCGTACAGGAAATAGAGGGTTTCCTGGGCCTTGAATCCGCCCCAGGCAGCCCATTCAAGCTTGCCGTTGCATACTTTGACTCCCTTGAGTCCATAAACACCTGGAGACAAAACAGCGAGCATATTGCCGCCAAGAACAAGGCCCGTTCCACCTGGCTGGAAGACTGGCAGATAAGGATTTGCAGGATTGAGGATGTATACGGGAAATCGTAACTGTTTTGTAATCGAGACCCGCAGCTTGTCAGTCTCCCGTGCAACGAAATGAGGACGAGCTTATCAGGCTGCGATTTTGAGCTCGCATCGGATCGCTTCTTCGATCTCTGCTTCTTTGCGATCATAGTCCTTTGCCAATTCAGCGACCGTCTCACCCGCTTTGTATCTTTCAGCAATCACTTCGGTGGCAAGTCCCGTTCCGGTTATAACCGGTCGTCCTGCAGACAAGGCCGGGTCAATGACTACCATGGCTGGAGCATCATCTATATTGCTGCGTGTGAAAGGATAGAGTTTTACAGGAATCCCGTGGCGGTCTCGTTCGATACGGCGTAGAGCGGCCTCGATGTGTCTGCGGCGGATGGCCGCGAGCACATGGAGTTCAACGAGATTGTGAAACGAAAATGCTAAAGGATCGGTATCCGCCACCTCTATCAGGGCAGGGGAAGAATCTTTACCCGTTGCCCAATAACGGACCGTCGACCTGGGTAGATTCAGGTAGTGCGCGACCTCAACAGCGGAGTACGCCGGCAGATCACGAAGATTGGAGCGTCTGTTGTTTGCTTGCTTCACCATGAGGTTTTTCCAGTCAGCGAAGTTTAGCATGGATTGTAAAATTTATGCTTGTCCGGGAAGGGCAGCACGTAGAAATTTCCATAGGCCGCTTCCGAAAAACCTCATAACGCACCCCGGCTTTCCGGCAGGCGACCCTGATGCGGTACTCAAACCGCCCTTCCCGGCCATCCGTGTCATACATCACCACCGCCGGCCGCTTGCCGGTCA
>CAYOEQ010000362.1:0-2370 GCA_964402775.1 uncultured Enterobacteriaceae bacterium | reverse complement strand
CGGTGGCGCAGCACGTCATAGACCACTTCCTGCACGTCTTCCGGCCCGACGAAATCCCGGTCATTGAGCCAGGCATGAACGCGGGCGCAGCGGTCCAGGGCGATGGTTGCACGCGGACTGGCGCCATACTGCAACCACTGGGCCAGGTCGTCCCCGTATGCGGCCGGGCTGCGGGTCGCCAGCACCAACTGGATCAGGTATTGCTCCAGGTTCTCCGCCATCCAGGTATCCAGGGCTTCATCACGGGCGGCAAAAATCGCCTCCTGCGTTACCGGCGATGCTTCCGCCTGTTCGTATCCCCGGTGGGCTTCCTGTCTGGCCAGTTCCAGGATAGCCCGTTCCTCAGCCGCTTCCGGGTAGGTGATCTCCACGTGCAACAGGAACCGGTCGAGTTGCGCCTCGGGCAGGGGATAGGTGCCTTCCTGTTCGATGGGATTCTGGGTGGCCATGACCAGGTACAACTGCGGCAGCGGGTAGGTTTCCCTGCCGACGGTGATCTGCCGCTCGGCCATGGCCTCCAGCAATGCCGACTGGACCTTGGCCGGGGCCCGGTTCACTTCATCCGCCAGCACCAGGTTATGGAACAGCGGTCCGCGCTGGAAATGGAAAGAACCGTCCTGGGGCCGGTATATCTCGGTGCCGGTCAGGTCGGCAGGCAGCAGGTCGGGCGTGAACTGTACCCGGTGAAAATCGGCTTCGACGCCGTCGCCCAGCACCTTGATGGCGCGGGTCTTGGCCAGTCCCGGCGCGCCTTCGACCAGCAGGTGCCCGTCCGCCAGCAGCGCAAGGAGCAGCCTGTCCACCAGCTTCTGCTGGCCTATGATATGCCGGGAAATATATGACTTGAGCCGGAGGATCTCGGATTTGTTCGACATTTCCCGGATATTATACGGTTTCGGAACGCGGGGACAGATTTAAAATCTGTCCCCGGTCACGCCAACTGCGCCGAGTGGGGTCAGTTTACCTGAATCTTCCTGAGCCGGGTTTCCTTCGCTTTCGGCAGCACCAGGGTCAACACGCCGTCGGCGACGCTGGCCTTGATATTCTCCGTGTCGATCTCGCTCGACAAGGTAAAATCGCGGCTGAAGTGGCCGGCATTGTATTCCTTGTAGACCGGCTTGAAGTTTTCATAGCTATCGCTATCGATATGGCCCTGGATTGAAAGCCGGCGGTTCTCCAGCTTGATATCGATATTGTCCTTGCTTACGCCGGGCAGTTCGGCAACGATTGCATACTCGTCATCCGTCTTGAATACGTTGACCGGCGGAAAGTCGCCGCGGCTGCTGAGCCCTGAACCGGACCTGCCGCTCAACATCGTATCCGACAGCGATCTCTGCAAGGAGAAAAGGCTGTCAACCGGGCTTGTGATTAATCTGACCATGTTGTCACCTCCAATTACGTTGTATGGGTTAAATTGTAGTACTGGTACAAAAAATGGGGATGAGATAGAATTTTTCAAGCGCTGATGCGCATAATTCCCTACATTTAATACCATAGTGATCAAAAAGTTCATGAATCCTTTTACCATCGGCACGCTCCTGAATTCCGCTCCCATGATCATCCAGGCCGCCGGCAAACTGGTCGATTTGATCAGGGAACGGGAACAGGGCGCGCCCGCCTCCGCCGAAAAGGTCCCGGTAACACTGGACAACCTGGAAGAGGTTATCGGCAGGCTGCATGCGCGCCTGGACTCGATGGATGAAGCCAGTGTCGAGCAACTCAAGCTCATCGAGCAACTGGCCCGCCAGAATGAGGCGCTGGCCGCTTCCCTGCAGCGGCAGCAACAGCGCACTACCTTTGCCTTCATCCTGGCGCTGATCGCGTTATTGCTGGCAATCCTGGGGCTCACGGCCGCCTAGAAGCGGGATTAACTCCGGTGGATTATTTCTCCGCGGCGTTCGACGCGGCATTGGCGCTGATATTCAGTTTTGACCGGGAAGTCTATACGGTCGTCTGGACCTCTTTACATATCTCCGTTGTTGCGGTGGCGCTGGCGTCGCTGGTCGGCATCCCGCTGGGGATCCTGGTAGTGCTGCGGGAGTTTCCCGGAAAGCGCCTGTTGCAGCAGGTGTTGAATACGCTGATGGCGCTCCCCACGGTGGTGGTGGGCCTGTTGCTGTACGGACTGCTGACCAGGCAGGGAGCGCTGGGCCACCTGGGGTTGTTGTACACGATAAGCGCCATCATCATCGGCCAGACACTGCTGATATTGCCCATTATCTGGAACCTGTCCATCGCCGCGGCCTCCGGCGCCGACCCGCGCCTGCTGCCTACCAGCAAGGCCCTGGGGGCATCCACCCTGCAGCAGGGCGCCATGTACGTAAACGAAGTGAGGTACGCCCTGGCTGCCGCCATGGTCGCCGGCTTCGG
>CAYOEQ010000361.1:0-2371 GCA_964402775.1 uncultured Enterobacteriaceae bacterium | reverse complement strand
TGGCGACCGAGATCCCCCACTTGCGCTTGATCGTCTGCAACCGCACCCCGCCTCTCAGCACCAGCGCGCTCACCACAACGAACAGGGCGCCCAGATAGAAGCGGCGACCGAAGAACCGGGCCGACGGAGGAGTCGCCCGCAGGCGGCAATCCGCGCAGCAAAAGCTGAACCGCCGCGTGCCTTCGTCTCTCAGCTCGGGTGCCAGCCCGTACGGCTTGCGCGGATACGTCGCGCTGTGCAGCTTGCCGGGGCAGTGGCGGCAGCCCGCTTCGCGGCAGCGCGCAGCCTCGGCCTCATCGACATCGTGAAGCCAGGCCCAGACCGGGCCGTTGCAAAGCATGGAGTGCTGGAAAAAGTTGTGCGACATTGGGACCGTCTCTGGAGATTTAGACCGTCACCACGAGACAAAGCCCCTCGGCGAACTTCTCGCAAGATCGCCGAGGGGCACCCACTCCCCAACATCGCCTAAAGCGAGCGGATCAGGCCCCGATCCCCGCTGAAAGCCTGCTTGCGCTCAGATGCGAATGCGTCGACACGGCCCGGCAGTACCCGAAATCGACGTTCCGGCGATCGCCCCGACCCCATCCCCGCCGTCTCATCCAACCTCGATCGTGCCGCCGACAGACGGCGGCCAGATCACTCATAATCCAATCCGCCCCCAAAGTCCGACAGACTGTTAGCCTCTCTTTTGTAAACCTCCCCACAGACCTGCCTCAGAATTAAAGACCTTCGTCCAAGACCTCCTGGGCCTTTTCATGGCCTTTGGCAGCGGCCCTCCGAAACCAATCATCGGCCACAGCTCTATCTACCTCTAAGCCCAGCCAACCATAACCATACATGAGGCCCAAATTATACTGAGCCGCCATATATCCCACATGAGCGGCCCCTACCAACGCCTCTAGAGCCAATTCATCATCCTTAGGGAATCCTCCTAAGCCGTGATAGTAAATGAAAAACGATTGATACTCACAGTGGGTATCCTCCTGCTCCGCTCCTCTACGATACCATTCCATTGATTTTTCCTCACTGATCTCAACACCATATTTTCCATCAAAATATACTACACCCAGTGCGCAGCTCGCCCTAGAAAAGCCCTGATCTGCTGATCGACGTAACCAGTCAACAGACTCACCCGCAGCCAGCCAAAAATTTAACTTGTGCCCAAAACGATACTGGGCAAGGCTATCCCCATCCTGTGCCAATTTCTTTGTTCTTCCAACAGCCTTATCCACACAGCGTGAGAGATTCGAACTCGAACAAAGCACTCCCAACTCTCCCGCCCTAAACAACCTCAATATATCTAGCCTCACTCCATAGGATATATTTGAATCTACAACAGCCCCTTCAAGGACTGCCACAACCTTTCTACCCATGAGAACGGGAGAGCCACTAAATCCACCAAGCACTTTTCCACTCATAGAAATAGTATAAGATAGAGCATCTTTATAGACGATACGTTCTGCCTGCTCCAACCTCTGAAAATGACCATGAGGATAGCCAATTGTATAAAGCCCCTCGGCCTGCTCCTCGGAAAAGCTATCCGCAAACGTCAAAAAATGTTTCACCTCTTCTTTGATTTCAAAGATAGCCAAATCATAGGTCAAGGATACAGAGATTAACCTTTTCCACCTCACCTTTATGTTAGTATCCTTCCAAGAAAGAATTATTTCTTCATCACGACTTCTGCCATCCCTAAGAAATTTCAAAGTATGAGCAGTTGTCATAAAATGATTGCGACTTATAGCAAAAGCTGTTCCCGTGACACCCCCACCACTCTTATTATGTATCTTCCATACAGCCAAAGCGGGATTAAAATTCTCCGCCGCCTGAAGGCTATGGTCGAAATTAAAAAGAACCAGAATGAAAAGCATTATCTGAATTGAAACGAAGGACTTTACCATTTTCCTTTTGAGAACCCTCCGCACAATGGAGGTGAGAGTGGAGACAATCTCAAGTACAAAAATAACCCCAAGTCGAAAAGAGTGCTCTCTCCCCTGTCGATGAGCCTGAAATAGCCTGCTCATTATAATCGTTTTCCCAACTAAGCTCATATTCTCCATAAGGTTCTCCTCCTGTAAACTCTCCACAAGCTAACATTTATAGAGCTCTTTACAAAAAACTCCAAGTTCTCCCTACTTTAGGTCAACCTTGAGAACTCAAGACCAATTCTATAACATTGCCAAAGTGACTCATAGAGAAACTTACTAAAGTTATAGCGCTATGTTTTTATTTGGTCAATGGAGAGCCTCTTGTAAAACTCTGACCGATTCGGTGCGGCGCAAGACTACCCAAGCTGGCAACGGCATCCGGGCACGGCTGACCTGCCCCCAGCGACCGGTCCAAGTTGAATGTTAGTGCATCGCGGGTTTGC
>CAYOEQ010000360.1:0-2372 GCA_964402775.1 uncultured Enterobacteriaceae bacterium | reverse complement strand
GTTCCGATGCGGCGTCGATCATCTTGCCGTCCAGTTGCGCCGCGCCCTTGCCCTGTGCCGCCGCTTCCCGCAATGCCTCCAGCACACGCCGGGCCCGGGTTACCTCGGCTTCCGGGGGCGACATCACGTCGTTGGCCAGTTCGATCTGGCTGGGGTGGATCGCCCATTTGCCTTCGTAGCCCAGCGCCGCCACCCGTTTGGCCGCTGCAACATAGCCGTCCGGATCATTGAAATCACCGTACGGACCGTCTATGGCGCGCAACCCATAGGCCCGGCACGCTGTGACTATGTTCACCAGGGCGGCATGCCACTGGTCGCCCAGGGCGCCGTCACACTGGTAATCCGGGTTCAATCCGCCGATGTTCACGGTGCGCGCCCGCATACTGGCGGCATAATCCGCCACACCGAAGTGCAGGGCCTCCAGGCGCGTGGAGGACTGTGCGATGGACATGACGTTGGCCCCGCCCAGCGCGGTCTCAATCAGGCACTCTATGCCGATTTTCTTTTCAATCCCCATGGCGTCCTCAATCTGGGTCAGCAGGCAATCCACCATGTAGACGTCCGCAGCCGTGCCCACCTTGGGGATCAGCACGGTATCGAGCCTGGCGCCGGCCTGCTCGACGATATCCACCACGTCGCGGTACATGTAATGCGTATCGAGACCGTTGATGCGCACCGACATGGTTTTGCCCTGCCAGTCGATATCGTTCAGCGCCTGGATGATGTTTTTCCGGGCCTGGGGCTTGTCATCCGGGATCACCGCGTCCTCGCAATCCAGGAAGATGAAATCCGCGGCGGAACGGGCCGCTTTTTCGAACATGCCGGGGTTGGATCCGGGCACGGCAAGCTCACTGCGCTGCAACCGCACCGGCGCCGGTTCGTAGCGGGTAAAACTCATCAGAAGCGGGCCTGGCGGGTATTGCGCAGGTGTTCCTGCGCGGCGGCCACGCCGCTACCCAGCTCGATATCAATTCCCATATCTTTCATCGACATCTCGGCGCTGTTGAGCGGCGTCAATACCATCACTTCATTCAAATCACCCAGGTGTCCTATGCGAAATGCCTGGCCGGCAATCTTGCCGAGGCTAATGGACAGCGCGACGTTATAGTATTTATAGCTGTGGCGCGCCACCGCATTACCGTCAAAACCCTCCGGTACCCGCACTGCGCTGACCGTATCGGAATACCATTTCTCATCTTTGGCGACCAGGGACAGGCCCCACGCCTCCACTGCCTTGCGCACCGCAGTAGCCATACGGGTATGGCGGGCAAAGACGTTGTCCAGGCCTTCCTCCATGAGCATGTCGACGGATTCCCGCAGCCCCCGGAGATAGATGGTATTGGGAGTATAGGGGAAATAGCCGTTGTCGTTGGCCCCGATCATGTCGTCGAAAGAGAAAAAGGTGCGGTAGAGGGTTGCGTCCGTGCGCGCGGCAAGCGCTTTTTCACTGACGCCGACGATACCGAGTCCCGTAGGCAGCATAAAACCTTTCTGCGAACCGCTGACCGCCAGGTCCACCCCCCACTCATCCATCTGGAATTCCATGCTGGCCAGCGAACTCACTGCATCGACAAAGAATAGCGCCGGGTGATCGGCTTCATCCAGGGCCCTGCGCACCCCGGCAACGTCGCTCTTCACGCCCGTGGCCGTTTCATTCTGGGTGGCAAATACCGCCTTGATCTCCTTGTTGGTATCGGCTTTCAGTATTTCCGCATAACGGTCAACGGGAACACCCTCACCCCAGTCCAGTTCCAGGGCGTGGACATCCAGGCCATGACGCCGGCACATGTCCACCCAAAGTTGGCTGAACTGGCCGAAATGCGACATCAGGACCTTGTCCCCGGGTGACAAGGTGTTGGTAATCGCGGCTTCCCACCCACCGGTGCCGGAGGAAGGAAAGATAAATATCCGTCCCGTCTCCGTTTTGAAAATCTTTTTCAAGTCGTCAAACAACGGCAGCGTGAATTCGGGGAAATCCTCCGCACGCATGTCTTCCTGTTCTATCGCCATAGCGTTACGAATGCGCTGGGGCACAATCGTCGGACCGGGTATATGTAAATAATTTCGACCGGGCATAGTCTGTCTCTCCAGGTATTATTTGTTCCAGTGCCCTGATGTATACAGGGCTTTCCGTCTTTAAAAACAGCGCGACGCGCTTACGCAGTCTTGCCGTTCAGTACAGGGATTTCCAGGGCATCACCCTCAAGAAGACACGAACCGGCGGTTCCTTCCACGGCCCGCAAATGCAGTTTTACAAACTGAGAAACGGGTTTATACCACACTCAGGCAACAGGAGTCCAGACCTGATGCAGGGATAGGGTGTACGACAATTTTGTGAGATGGGGCCGAAGGGTTGATTTTGCCTGATGTCT
>CAYOEQ010000359.1:0-2385 GCA_964402775.1 uncultured Enterobacteriaceae bacterium | reverse complement strand
AACCACCAGGACAAGAACCTGCATGCCCGTTCCCGGGTATTCCGTTCACTTGCAGGTCATCGCTTGCAGAAACGCCTGCTGGAGGAGTGTAAAGCCTATAAGGATGCAATCGATTCATTGAATTCCCTGTAACTGTCAAGGAAGACATTCAATTAATAACTCATCGAAAAAAGGGTCGCCCCCTGTTGTTGATCCAGCTTCAATCTCTGCTTTTGCGCGTTGAACCCGATCTTTCAACATCTGCATTGTCAGGTCCTCCATCTTTTCGTAATCTTCCACTGATACCATCACGGCTACCGGTTTGCCGTTTTTACTGATTTGCACAGGCGCTCGTTGTACGCTCATCAGCATATCGCCAAATTGTGTTTTTGCTTCGTTCGCGGTTACCGCTTTCATCCGACCACCTCATGCCGTTCTTTTCATCCAGAATAAACGAATCGTTCGATATGATCCATATTAGCTCTTGAAAGGTCTTTAAACAGCTGCTATTTTGAGTACTGATAAAAGCTCTTTTCGGAGAGGGTCATGACATTCAAATTTTCCGAGGATTTGGTTCCATTAACTGATTTGAAGATGAATCCGACTCGTGTGGTGAAACATACGACCGAGGTGCATCGGCCTGTGCTGCTTACCAGCCGCGGCCGAGGCGTGGCCGTGGTCCAGTCGGTTGACGATTATGAGAAGGCAGAGGAAGAGCGGGACTTCATGCGAATGGTTGTCACTGGCCTGTCGGATCTGGAGGCAGGGCATGAGCTATCTCTTGAAGATGCCAGGGCGCGACTCGGCTTGAAATAGCGTCATGCCACGGATGGTGATCACCTTTGCTGAATCCGCGCTCCGCGATCTTGAGGATGTTCAGGCCTGGTACACGGAGCAAGGAGTACCCGGCGTTGGGACGAGACTGGTAGAGGAAGTGTTCCAGCGCGTCCAGGCTTTGGCCGACCATCCCGACATGGGACGGGTGGTACCTGAATTCGAGCAGCCCTTGCTGCGCGAACTTATCCATCCGCCATTCCGTATTGTGTATCGGCGCGACCCTCGACGGGTCAGGATTGTCCGCGTATGGCGTGGTGAACGCCTGTTGCTGCTTCCCACAGATGGTGATGAAGGATCGTCAAAGACGTGAGGACTGCGGAGTTTCACCAACCGGGGACGGATTTAAAATCCGTCCCCTTTGGAAGCGAAACGGGATAGCTGAAAAAACAGGTTGTCAGCAAAACACTGTCAATACGCCCGTGTACCCGTACAACCTGTTGTGAAAAATCTCCCCGTTGGCAAAGAAGCCCACCAGGGGCAGGTCGCCCAGTTCATCACGGATCATGGTCAACTCTTCCGAGTTGGGGCCGAACTGGTAGCGCCCGCGTCCGGTGCAGGAGTAATAGACCGCGCCGCGAGGTTGCGAACTTAACCGGCCTTTTACATCTGCCAGCATGCGCTGCATGTCCTGCCTGGCCGTGTTGCCGTCGCGCCGGCAGAACATGATCTCGCTGCCCTCCGCCAGCATGTGGCCTACGGCAATGAGGCGGTTACCCTCGTCGATGCCGACCAGGTTGCGCACCATGTAATCGCTGGTATCGGATCCGGGGATCGGAAATCCCGCGAAAATATAGCCTGCAACCCGTTGCAGGTCCCTGGCTATCACTTCACCCACGTCTTCCATGAATACGTCCAGCGCGGGCCGGTTATCCAGTTCAATGATGATATTGCGCTCACAGGCAGTGATGACGTGCCTGGATGAAAACGGTGTGCAGCCCTGGGTATGACCCGTCGCCACGGGCACGTCGCCGGAGAACAGCACGCCGGAAATGCCGCCGGACACGACTGCGTCGGCCACCTGCACGTTCACGTCTGCGGATGAACTCAGTCCGCCCACGAAAAAAGCGTTGGGAATGTTCTGCGCCAGCGCCGAGATCAGGGACGGGACCTGCATATTGCCGGGGTCGCAGTGGAGAATGCCGAAATAGAATTCGTGGTTTTTGAGCCAGTCACCGGCGCTGGTGATGAAATCGTTGACATCCCCGGTCTGTACGGGCAGGGACCTGAACGCAGTATCGGGAAATTCCGCGATCATGACGGCCAGGGCCGGTTGGTCGTAATACTCCTTGCCGGTGGCGCTCACACCGAGTCCGACGCTGCCGCACCAGTGCGTGATGCCGGTACGCTGCCTGAGCGTGTCCAGTATGATCCCGAGTTTCGGAATGAGGGTGGAGGTGGCGTAGATAAAACCGAGGTTCGCCTCCTCAGGAACCTGGCCGACCTGGTCCAGGCAGTCTTTAACCAGTTGTCTGGGCTGCTGGCCGCCGCTGTGTCCGAATAGAAACTGTTGCATTTTACTCTGACCCCAGCATTTTTTTGCGAATGCGGGGCCGGGTGTCAGTGATGCCG
>CAYOEQ010000358.1:0-2398 GCA_964402775.1 uncultured Enterobacteriaceae bacterium | reverse complement strand
CGCTACGCTCGCGTACCGTGTTCCACCACTCCTGTACAAAGCCGGCGGCGCGTACACGTATTTCGTTCCAGGAAAGGTGCATCTATTTATCGCTTAGTAATGATATCTGCAAGAAATTATTGTCAACTGATTGGCATCAACAGCATAGACCAGCCTGTTGGTTTCATCTATTCTGCGGGACCAGAAGCCGGCCAGGTTCTCCTTTAACGGTTCCGGCTTGCCAATACCGGCAAATGGCGACCTTAGTGTATCTGAAATCAGCTTATTGATGCGCTTTAAGGTCTTCTTGTCCTGGTTCTGCCAGTAAAGGTAGTCTTTCCAAGCCTCTTTCGTCCATGCAAGAGTTTCAATCATCAATTAATCCGTATTCCCTCGTTTGCCCTTTGCGATATTGGTCGATTGATTCAGCCAGGTGCTCTGCATTTGCTGGACTTTTTAATAGATAAACGGTTTCCATCAATCCGTTGAAATGATCGAGTGACATGACGACGGTGTCTTCTGCGTCCCGACGCGTGATGATTGTACAGTCGGAATCTTCAACGACTTGATCGAGGACTTTTTTCAACTGGTTTCTTGCTTCAGAAAAATTGATTACACGCATCAAACGGCACCAAACTTGTACTTTATATTGGACAAGTATAGTCCTTAATTCTTGGCACTACAACAGTTACATCAGTCTTTTCAATCCCCCTTCCCGCCACGGAATTCGCAGACGCGGACGATGACATAGGCGATCAGAGCAAAGACGAAAAACACCAGCAGCATGATGGCGATGGATTGCAGGGTCTCGATGATTGCCCGGTAGATTTCCAGTATCCAGCGCTCTGCGGTTAACATCGGCGGCGTGAAATCTTCCGTGGCTGTGCGTATGAAACGCTCCAGGTAACGAATTTCCACACCACCGGAGATTCCCACTACGTAGATGGCAAATTGCAGGTACCTGGTCCACGCATAGGCAATCTCATCGGCGACTATCCGTTCCAGGACACTGTCTATGGGCTTCGTAAACAGTCTCGCTATGATGAAGCAGACGATAAACGATACGACAAACGTGACACCTAAAAGTGATAAGAACATCGGCAAATCCCCGGAATAATATATCTCAACAAGAGGTGGCGCTTATTTCCTTAACGGCCAGAAGTCGAAGTAATCCGTGACAACGACCAGGACCGGAAACGTCAGCCCCAGCAAGGCGGACGCAAGCCATAATTCTTCCTGGTAATGGCCTTCCGGTCCTGCAGCCAGCGGTCCGGACACGACCGGCCCCAGGAGCAGGTACAATTGCTGCAGGATTACGGCCGCAACGGCGCAGAAAACCGCCAGCGCCAGGCCCTTGAGCGGTTGTTTCAGTTGGGCAAACAAGGTTCCCTGCATCAGGCTCAGCGGCAGGAATATACCGAAGATATAGGAAACCGGCACCAGTGACAGATAACGGACCCGGTCCATGCCTGCAACATGCACCCCGACGTAATAGACAACAGCCCCCAGCACGATGACGACAGCCGAGGCGGCCAGTACCTTGATACTTGAATTCGAAATGCCGGCGACCGGCCAGAAATCAAACAGCACCAGGGTTAAAATCATTGCCACCGTGGTGACGGCAAAACTCATCGGGATCCAGGCCATGAACATGCCGCCCGGGTCGGCGTCGGGGAAATACACCGGCGCACCTTCAAGGAAAGAGAAATCAAAGAATACCGCATATACGGCGTATGCCCCGAAATAGGCTGTCAGCAGCACACTGGCGCCGATTACGAGCGGGTTATTGCTGAACAGCGTAACAGGCCAGCAGTGCCATAAAACGGCGAACCAGAAGGTCACCACGACGGTCAGTATGGTATACATCAGCAGCATGGGTGTAATGCCGTGGCCTTTGCCGACCAGGTGATAGGTGAGTACGGCTGCCGCCATGCCGACCAGCGCCGTCAGGACTGTCAGGGTTATACCCCTGGCCGGCTGCGCCATCCTCGACACTGCAGCCGGGATGGAGCAATGCCAGACCAGCGCGAATACGATTTGTGCAGGCACGCAGCACATGAACAGGAAAGCGACCCAGGTGCTGAAGGTGGCCTCCTCGAATAAACTGATAATCCCAAGTGAGATGATGATGACCATCAGTAGTGCGGCCAGGCCAAGCAATGGCTGTTTCATGACTTTCTCCGGAAGGTATATACAGGACAGTAGTGTGCATGAATGACAAATAATACAGGTTTTGATTATCAGATAAAGTGTCCTTTCAGGACAAGTGTTTCACTGGATTCCGGCCTTCGCCGGAATGACGAATGGGGGCGATGTTGCACATAGAAATCATTCCTCCGCTACTCTGCCCCGCAGGGACTTGACCCGGCCGCGCCGGGTTTTGCTGTCCAGTCGCCTCTGCCGGGCGCTTTCGGTAGGA
>CAYOEQ010000357.1:0-2417 GCA_964402775.1 uncultured Enterobacteriaceae bacterium | reverse complement strand
CGGAGGCGAAAGAACAATGGCCGTCATTTCCCTACAGCGACATCCTGCAAAAACGCCACAAGCGGCTCCGCAAGGACGGCGATGACGATACGCCGCCGCTGCTGACCGATCTGCCCAATGAGAAGGCCGGGCGAGTCGCGTTTTCCACCATCAAGCCCGGCCTGTCCGCGTTCGAACTGCTCTGCCTGGCGCGCAAACTGGCGGAAGGACACCAGGACTACCAGGCGAAGGAACTTGGCATCGCAGTCATCGGCTTTTCCGCGAAGAAGTCGGCGCGGGTGGCGGAGGCCCTGCTGGCGGCGGTATTGGCAACCGATGCGGAAATGCCTGACTTCCGCAAAAAGCGCAAGGACCGCGCCAGACTTGAACAGATCCACCTGTACGGCGTACCGGACAAATACGGGTTCGCCCGCAGTTTTGCCGAAGACGAGGGCAACGCCCTGGCGCGCTACCTCACCGCCCTGCCCCAGAACGAACTGACCCCGACCCTGTATCGCAAACGCATCGCCGCCCTGGCCAAAGAGTACGGCTGGAAAAGCCAGTTCTTCAGCATTGCCCAACTGGAGAAGAGGAAAGCCGGCGCGTTCCTGGCCGTGGCCCAGGGCAGCCCGCAGAAGGACGGCGGCATCCTGCGCCTGCGCTACGCGCCCGAAGAACCGGAAACCGAAGATACGCTGGCGCTGGTGGGCAAGGGCATCTGTTTCGACACCGGCGGCGTGAACCTGAAACCCCATAACTACATGATGGGCATGCACGAGGACATGGAGGGCAGCGCAGTGGCGCTGGGAACGCTGACGGCCCTGACCCGGCTCAAGGCGCCGTTCCCGGTCGAGTGCTGGTTGGCGATCTGCACCAACCACATCGGCCCGGATGCCTACAACCCGGGTGATATCATTACCGCGCTTGACGGCACCACCATCGAGATCGTCCACACCGACGCCGAAGGAAGAATGGTACTGGCGGACACCCTGGCGCTGGCCTCCCGCAACAAACCGAAACTGATCATCGACTACGCCACCCTGACCGGGGCCTGCGTCTATGCCATCGGCAAGGCGTACAGTGGCGTGTTCACCAACAAGGCTGACTTTCTACCCATCATGGTCAAGGCAGGCATTGACAGCGGCGAGCGGGTCTGGCCGTTCCCCATGGATGAGGACTACGACGAGGCGCTGGAGAGCAAGTTCGCCGACGTCAAGCAATGCAGCAGCGACCCCGGCGTGGACCACATCCTCGGGGCGCGCTTCCTGCAACGCTTCGTCAAGCACGACTGCCCGTGGATACACGTTGACCTCTCCGCCGGCAACAACAAGGGCGGCCTGGCCCACGTTCCCACCGACACCACAGGCTTCGGGGTGCGCTTTACGCTGAACCTGTTACTGGATCAGAAAATAATGAAATAGCCGGGGGTGACTACCAAACCCCCACATTCTCCGCCGACGCCCAGGGCTCCTGCGGCGCCTGCGCCTCGCCCTTCTGCAACAACTCAATGGAAACGTTATCCGGCGTGCGCAGGAACGCCATGTAACCGTCCCGGGGCGGACGGTTGATGGTGATGCCGCTGTCCGCTATCTTCTGGCAGGTGGAGTAAATATCATCCACCTCGAAGGCCACGTGGCCGAAATTGCGCCCGCCGGTGTATTCCTCCGGGTCCCAGTTATAGGTCAACTCCAGCGTCGGCGCGGGCATTTTCATCTCTTTCGCCTCATTCGCATCATCGGACGCAGCCAGGAACACCAGGGTAAACCGGCCCTGCTCGCTTTCCATCCGCTTCACTTCCTGCATCCCCATGATGCCGCAGAAGAAAGACAGACTCTCATCCAGGTTCGAAACCCGGAGCATGGTGTGTAGATATCGCATTGGTTTTCTCCTTCAGTATGTAATTTTGTGTTGTGAATTCACATTTGGCTATATTGGACCGCATAACTTGACTCGACCGTGAGGAATATTCGGACTTGCAGGGTCAACAGTAACATCTCTGCGCCCTGGGTTGAGAACCAGATCCATATCCTCCATCGGCACTGCACCAAGCAATACCTCATCGCCTAATACCAGCGCTCCAACATAACAGAAACGGTCCCCGAAGGTGACCTTAATCGGCCCGACATAAGGCACCGTCATGCTCCGACCATCCGCCACCGAAACTTCCCGCATGGACTCAATCACAAGATTAAGCTGAAGTGCAATATGCTCCGGGATACAGAGCACCACCGCACCCGTACCAGCCAGCGCACCGACCCTGACCGCCGCCAATTCCTGCTCGCAGGGGTTGCTCAACTCAATTTCTGTGAAGATGTGTCCCATATTCATAAGATACTGGGATATGAATTACTCAGGGTTTTGCCAACACCTTACCCATTCCATCCCATTCTACCAACTGTTGATTCGCTTTCAACCTGGCCCGTTGATGCATTACGGCA
>CAYOEQ010000356.1:0-2420 GCA_964402775.1 uncultured Enterobacteriaceae bacterium | reverse complement strand
ACCCCCGCCGGCGACACCTACACTGCTGCCGAATACGAGGAAATTTTTGCTGCTGGCGGACTAGAGATGACTGCATGTATCCCCTTGACCGGCACTGCGTACACGGTAGTCATCGCAGGCCACAAGTGAGAAAGGAGACAGATCCCTGCTTACCACGTGCAGGGGCATGTTTGAAATCTGTCCCCGTTGAGAGGTCGATGTCCGTCAAAGCCGAGTTGCTGGACCTGGTAGAAACCGTAGCAGAGCAGGTTGAGTTGCCACCGGTTGAATGGGTCTATATCCCTGAACCCAATCCCGGTCCGGGACGCCATACGGAGTTCGGCATCGTGACGCTCCGGGACGGCTCCGCCGGCCTTTACTACGCCTGGCTGGGTGATTCGCAGAAAGGCATGGGCAGCCGCTATGAGCCGGATGAGTTTATCGGCAGGCATCCGGTTGAACTGGCGCGCTACTGTGCCGGCGATGACGAAGCGGGTTGTTCCCTGGGCCTGGCGGCCCTCAACGCCATTACCCGGCATGTTTACCGGCTGGCAGACTTCACGCCCGGTGACGCGCCGGATTCAATGGGCATCCTTGACATTGCAGCTGCCGACCACGTCGGCATGGTGGGCTATTTCCCTTCCCTGGTAAGGCGGCTCAGGAACGACGGGATCAGGCTGACGGTCATCGAGAAAAAACCACAGTTCCATAAACGGCAGGACAATTTCGTGGTCAGTTCAAACCTGCAGGAACTGGAAGGCTGCAACAAGGTCATGATCACGGCATCCACCCTGCTGAATAATTCAATCGATGAGGTGCTTGAATACTCCCGCCAGGCGGAAAGAAGAGTCATGATCGGTCCCACGGCCGGCTTCTTCCCGGATCCCCTGTTTGCGCGCGGCATCTCCGCTGTTGGCAGTTCGGAGATCCGCTCCGCGCAACAGGCGCGGCAGCGGTTAAGCGCAAACCAGGGCCTGGGAGAGAGCGCCCGGAAGTTCCTCCTGTCCGCGCCGGACTACCCCGGCCTGGAGCGGATGATGCTGGAAATTAAGGGGTCGGAGTAAAAATTCTTCGAATTTCTTACTCCGACCCCCTGAACTCGCACAGGGCTTGACAATTTAATGCATTACCGTAAAATAGTCATTACTTTTTTACGGTAATACTTCATTTGGTCAATGCAGCGCACGTTACTTGAATCTTTGCGGGAACATTACCTTAAAGACCGGCAGATGTTGTTTGTGTCTGGGCCGAGGCAGGTGGGGAAAACGACTATTGCCCGGCAACTGGGAGATGTGTTTCCCGTTGGGGCGTACTTCAACTGGGATAATCCATCTCACCGGGCGGCAATCCTGGACGGCGCAGAAGAAATCGCCTCACGGCTTGGACTGGACCGGCTGCTGGCCGAAAAACCGTTCTGCGCCTTCGATGAACTCCATAAATACCGGCAATGGCGGGATTTTCTCAAGGGCTTTTTTGATGTCTATGAGAACCGCGTTCATGTCCTCGTTACCGGCAGCGCGCACCTGAATGTATTCAAGCGCGCAGGCGACAGTCTGATGGGCCGTTATTTTCCCTATACCCTGCATCCGCTTTCCGTGGCGGAGTGCGCGGGGGTCCGGGCTGTTGAGTCGTTGGCGCATCCCCCCCGTCGCATCGATGAAGACCAGTGGCAGGCGCTATGGCGCTACGGGGGTTTCCCCGAATCGTTCCTGAAGGCTGACAAACGGTTTTATACACGCTGGAGAAAACTGCGGACGGAACAGTTTCTGCGCGAAGACCTGCGCGATCTCACCAGGATTCAGGAATTGGGGCAGATAGAGATGCTGGCAATGAATTTATCCAGACATGTCGGGCAACTTACCAGCTACTCCAGACTGGCAAGGGAAATCCGGGTGTCGGTAGATACCGTCAGGCGCTGGACAGCCACCCTGGAATCCCTGTACTACTGTTTCAGTGTCCGGCCCTGGTATAAGAACGTCACCCGCAGCCTGCGCAAGGAACCCAAGTACTACCTGTGGGACTGGTCGCAGGTAGGCGACTCCGGCGCAAGAGCAGAGAACCTCGTAGCAAGCGCCCTCTTGAAGGCAACCCATTGGTGGACGCAGGACGGTCGCGGCGATTTCGGTCTGCACTTTATCAGGGACAAACAAAAGCGCGAAGTGGATTTCCTGGTTACCCGCGATGGACAACCCTGGACCCTGGTAGAGGTAAAGACCAGCGGCAGGGCAAGGCTGTCCGAAGCCCTTGCCCTGTTCCAGTCACAGACCGGCGCCGAACACGCCTACCAGCTTGGATTTGATCTTGAGTATGTGGAACGGGATTGTTTTGAGCACAAAAAACCGCTCATCGTGCCGGCCAGGACGTTTCTGGCGCAACTGGTTTGACAAAAAATTCCTTAATCAGGTATTGCGCCCCCGAAAATTAGTATGATATATCTTGTT
>CAYOEQ010000355.1:0-2428 GCA_964402775.1 uncultured Enterobacteriaceae bacterium | reverse complement strand
CACTGTACACACTGTACACACTTTACACACTGTACACACTGTACACACTGTACAGTCTGTATAATAATACTGTACACACTGTACACACTGTACACACTATACACAATGTACACACTGTACACATTATGCAGACAAACTGTGCACACTGTAAACACTGTACACACTGTAAACACTGTACACACTGTACACACTTTACAAAATGTACACACTTTACACATTGTACACACTTCGCACACTATGTACACAGTACACACTGTATTCGCTGTACACACTGTAAACACTGTACACAATTGCAACGTACACACTGTACACACTGTACACATTGTACACACTGTACAGACACATTGTACAAACTGTACAAACTGTACACACTGTACACACTGTACACACTGCATGCACTATGCACACTGTACAGACTGTACAGACACACTGTACACACTGTACACACTATACAAACAATACACTGTACACACTGTACGCACTGCACACAATGTACCCACTTTACACACTGTACCAACTGTACACAATGTAAATACTGTATACACATTACACTCACTGTACACACTGTATACACTGTACACACTGTACATACACACTGTACACACTGTACGGACTGTACACACTGCACCCACTGTATACACTGTACACACTGGACACACTGGACACACTTTACACACTGTACACACTGGACACACTTTACACACTGTACACACTGTACAAACTGTATACACTATACACACTCTACACACTCTACAAACTGTACATGCTGTACACACTGTACAAATTGTTCACAAAGTACACACTGTACACACTTTTCACACTCTACACACTTTACACACTGTACACACTGTGAACACTGTATACACTGTACACACTGTACACACTGGATACACTTTACACACTGTACACACTGTAAACACTGTACAGACTGTATAGACTGTATACACTCTACACACTGTACACACTACACTCACTGTACACACTGTACACACTGTACATACTGTACAAACTGTTCACACAGTACACACTGTACACACTGTACACAATGTACACATAATCACTGTACACACTGTACACACCGTACAAACTGTTCACAAAGCACACACTGTACATACGTACTGTACACACTGTACACTGTACACACTTTACACACTGTAAACACTGTACACACTGTACACACTGTATACACTGTACAGTCTGTATAGACTGTACACACTGTACACACTATACACAATGTACACTGTACACACTATACACAATGTACACACTGTACACACTGTACACATTATGCAGACAAACTGTACACACTGTAAACACTGTACACACTGTAAACACTGTACATACTGTACACACTTTACACAATGTACACACTTTAGCTATACACTGTGCACACTGCGCACACTGTGCACACAGTACAAACTGTAAACACTGTACACACTGTAAACACTGTACACACTGTATACACTATACATACTATTCCGACTGTACCCACTGTACACACTGTATAGTCTGTTCTCACTGTACACAATGTACACATTGTACACACTGTGCAAACTGTACACACTGTACACACTGTAGACATTGTACACACTGTACACAATGTAAACACTGTACTCACTGTATACACTGTACACACAGTACACATTGTATATATTGTACACACTATACACACTGTACACACACACTGTACACACTGTACACACTGTACACACTGTACAGACACACTGTACACACTGTACACACTGTACACACTATACCCACTGTACCGTGTCACTGTACACACTGTACACACTGTACTGTACACACTGTACACACTGTACACACTGTACACACTTTACTCACTGTACACAATGTACACACTGTACACACCGTACAAACTATACACACTGTACACACTGTACACACTATACACACTATACCCACTGTACCGTGTCACTGTACACACTGTACACACTGTACTGTACACACTGTACACACTGTACACACTGTACACACTTTACTCACTGTACACAATGTACACACTGTACACACCGTACAAACTGTACATATAGTACGAACTGTACACAATGTAGCTACATACTGTACACACTGTATACACTGTACACACTGAACGCACTGTATATACAAACTGTACACACTGTACATAATGTACACAATGTACATACTGTACGCACTGTACACTCTGTACAAACTGCTCACACGGTACACACTATAAATACTGTACACAATGTACACACTGTACACACTGTACACACTGCACACACTGTACAGACACATTGAAAACACTGTACACACTGTACACAATGTACACACTGTTCACACTGTACACAATGTACACACTGTACACACACTGTACACACTGTACACACTATGCACACTATACACACTGTACACACTGTACCCACTGTACACACTGTACACACTGTAC
>CAYOEQ010000354.1:0-2436 GCA_964402775.1 uncultured Enterobacteriaceae bacterium | reverse complement strand
TCCATCAGGACCTTGGGCACGACCCTGGAACTGCTGCGCCTGGGAGGCATGACAATCGCCGGACCGCCGTTAACAAAGCCCCCGCGATCGGCGCTGAAGTCGATGGTGGTCTCCGACCAGCGCGCGCCCGCGGTCAACCTCAGGCTGTCGCTCAGCCTCAGCGTCAACTCGCCGAATACCGCAATTTCCTCGGTATCCTTGTCGTCGTAAGTATGAAACACCATGTCGGACCCGAGCAGGCCGGGCGGCACGGGTACCGGGAACCCGGGAACAATGCCGGTTAATATCGAGTTCAGGATGCCGGTGAACTGCGCATTGATGCCGGGCGCAAACGACGGCGGATAATTGAGGATATGTTCCCTGTCCTCGTAGAACACGCCCAGCGTCATGGCCACGCCGTCAAACGGCAGGTCGCCGAAATCGGCAATCAGGCGGGTTTCATGCACGAACGAGGTGTCTTCCTCTTCTTCATAGACAAAGCTCGGTATATGAGGCTCGGGCAAGCCGCTGGCCGCGAATATCAGGCCGTCCAGGGTGCCGGTCTGGTCCTCGTACTCCTCGATCTTCCGGTCGAACCCCGCCGTGGTGGAGACGAGCTCGCCAAATCCGGTATCGATATTCACGGTCACGCTGGCCAGCCACCATTCCTCCTCGCCGGGTTCCTCGATGTTGTTATGCCGGGGCACGTCAAAATTGCCCGGGGACAGGTCGGCAAGAGGCAGGTTATCCGAATCCGTGCGCTGGTACATGAACCGGGGCCTGATACTGATGTTGTCCGTAGCATTCCAGACGAAAGAGATGGCGCCGCCGTAATACTCATCGTCATCAATGTTATTCACCGTATTGAACGCGGGCCGGTTGGAACCGGCAATATGCACCCGGTCAAACACGCCGGAATTCTGCGCGTAGTAAAACAACGCACGGGCGCCCAGCACGCCTTCCACGATCGGCGCGTTCACGCTGCCGTCCACCCGCCAGTTGATGTCTCCCTCCTTGACGTCCGATATTGATGCCCCGAAATAGCCGTCGAACTCGTCGGCGTCCGCCTGCTTCGTAATGACGCGCACCGTCCCGCCCATGGAGCGCGCCCCGTAGAGGGTGCCTTGCGGGCCGCGTAACACCTCTACCCGGGAAATATCCGAGACCCGCGGGTTCATGTATTCCGGCACCGGGATATCATCGATGTAAAAGCCCGTCGCGCCGACCACGCCGCCGCCGGCCACGCCGCGGATGGCGGGAGAGCCCGAATTGAAGCGGCCATCGGCTTCATTGCTGAAACCCAGGTTGGGTATCTTGACACCGTAGTCGAATATGCCCTCGGCGCCGATACGCTGCAGTTCGAACTCGCCCAGGGCCGTGATGGACATGGGCGTATCCTGCAGGCTGGTCTCGCGCTTGGTCGCGGTGACGATGATCTCCTCGATGACCTGGGCCCGGCCTGCCGTCGCCGCTACCGTGAACAGCAGAAACAAACACCCATGCCGAACGTGGGTGATAATATTTTTTTTAATCATTACTACCTCCGTAACAGGTGCAGTCGGATGATTTGACAAGTAACAGTATTACTGCTTGAATTAAGGGAGTGTTATCCCCAATGCGCAAGAAAGTCGTATTTTTCAAACAGATTTGGTGAATACGTGCGATGGATTATCCGATTTGCGCAAAAAACCCCCTGATCAGGAAACTTCATCACCGGGACATCGATGAACAGGCGGCGCGGTTGACCGGTTACGATCAATCCTACCAGCAGATCAGCAGGGGCTCTTTCCGCGGCACTTTCACCACTTGTGATGTGGACCCGGAACTGAGTCTGTTCTTTGAGAAAACCAACCAGGTGTTATATCAAAACGCCATGGTCCCGCGTGATTATTACGCAATCGGCCTGCTGATGAATACCGACAGAACGCTGGTGTTGAACTGTGAACCTTTCCCGAAAGGCGCAGCGTTTATTTTACCTCCCGGTTCCGAGATGGAGGGCATCTCATCACCGGACATGAAAATCTGTATCGTCCATGTTTCCTGCGATTTGCTGAAGCGGGCGCTGCAACACCAGTACCGGGAGTTGAACCTGTTCAGCCCGGATTATCTTCCATATATGCTCATTCAGAACGAAAAAGAAACCCGGCCGTTGATTTCAATACTGGAAGATTTCCATTCCGGGGCGGATAAGGCACATCTTTCACTGGAAAGCGCGAACCAGTTGGCGGCGCTGAAAAATGCCCTGGTAGAAACGATATGTTCGGTGTTTATCACAAGGAAGGATCAGAGCAGGACTAAATCCGGCATCACGACGATAACCAGGCACCACCGTCTGTTTCATGATGCTCTCGATATCATCAAGGACAACATCTGTGAGGAATTGACTGTCGGGAAACTGTGTGAGGAGTTGGCGACGTCACGGCGCACGCTGGAATACGTATTCAATGAGAACATCAA
>CAYOEQ010000353.1:0-2452 GCA_964402775.1 uncultured Enterobacteriaceae bacterium | reverse complement strand
CAGAAACGTCATTCCCGCGAAAGCGGGAATCCAGGTGGGGTGGAGCGGGGAAACGTCGCCGGAGCGCCGCACCACCACCCCTGGATTCCCGCTTTCGCGGGAATGACGGATTGGTGTTTGGTCGCCAGGAAGCAGGGTTTTGAGTGCGCCCTCGTCAGGGGCCCATCTCGCAGCGGAGACTCGTCCCCCCATAATACTTCGTCCTTGACGCATGAAACCATAGAACATATATTGTTATCCTGCTATTAGGAGCAGTGTTCCAGTGCCTCGAACCTTGTCCGCACCGTTCTTCAGCGCACATCCGGTCTTCGACCGCAGGGAGTACGCCCAAGCCGTCGGAAGACGGGCGGAAGACAAGACGGTCACGGCCATGCTCGCCCATCATCTTCGCGCCGGCAACGTCAAACGGGTCGCGCGGGGCGTGTTCGCTTCCGTTCCCAGCCACGCTGATGCCAAGCATTGGTCCGTCGATCGCTTCCTTGCCGCATCCCGCTTGCGCCGGAACGGCATCGTGGCGTACCACTCCGCTCTGGAAATGCATGGCCGCGCCTACACGGAAGGGTCTGCGGTGCAGATCGTCGCGCCGGGTGAACCCGGGTTGTTCGAGGCCGTAGGGCTTTTCTGTCGTTTCGTCAAACCACCGCGGGGGTTGGTCTGCCACGAGGAAGTCGCGGACGGGGTGACGACCGTGGATCGCCTGGGCCTTGCGGTCCGGGTGACGACCATCGAGAGAACAGTAGCCGATCTCTTCGACCGTTACGATCTCGCGGGCGGCACGGACGAGTTGTTCAATTCGCTCGACCTCTTGGTTCGCATCGACGGCACGGCCCTGTTGCGGCACACACGAAAGCTGGGGAACGCCGCGGCGGCGGGGGCTCTGGGCTATTGGTTGGAGAACCGACGAAACGTGTTGCGCGTGTCGGAACAAACCCTCGACGAATTGCGAGACATCGCCCCAAGACAGGCGCGATACGCGCTCGGCGCCAAGCCCGGAAGGGGGCGTCTGGCGAAGGGATGGAACGTGATCCTCCCCTTGGATATCGTTGACCGCCGATTCGAGGGGACATGAATGCCACCCCCTTCCGTAGAAACCCTCAGGCGCCTCGCAAGCGAAACTGGGCACCAGCTCGAAACGCTTGAGAAGGTACTTCGTCTCTTCGAGCTTCTGACCGAGATCAATCGCGACCCGGACTTGAGCGGCCGACTTGCACTCAAGGGCGGTACGGCGCTCAACGCCTTTCAACTCGACCTCGACCGTCTTTCCGTTGACATCGATCTCAACTACGTCGGTGCCCTGGAACGATCCCGGATGTTGGCCGACCGCGTCGAAATCGAGTCCTCCCTCACGCGTCTGCTCATGTCGCTTGACTATGTTGTCCGACGGCAACCCGATGAGCATGCCGGCGGCAAGTGGTTGTCTGCCTTCTCTTCCGTTCTCGGTGGTAACGGCACCCTGGAGGTGGACATCAACTATATGGCCCGCCAGCCCCTTTTCGGTACCAGCCGCATGCAGTCCGCAGTTCTCGGCGGGATACGCGCGCGCGACGTGCTGCTACTGGATCTTCATGAGATCGTAGCCGGCAAGCTCGTTGCGCTTTTCGACCGGTGCGCGGGACGCGATCTGTTCGACGCCCAACGCATCCTCTCCATCGATACGCTCGATTGGAGCCGCATAAAGGCAGCGGTGCTCGCCATCGGTGCGTGCGCGCGCCGAGACTGGCGCACGGTTTCCGTCGATCTCATCGACGACGACCCCCGGAGGCTTCGGCAAAATCTGTCGCTCTGCCTGCCGCGAGGAAGTTTCGGCACCCGCAAGGCCCTGGACTCGTGGATCAAGGACACGGCGACGCTTTGCCGGCAACGGTTGGCGTTCCTCTTCGACCTGACCGGAAACGAGCGGGCTTTTCTCGATGGTGTTCTGGACAGGGGCGAGATTCACGCGGAACGGCTTGATACAACTCCCGACGTCCAGGAGCGCATCCGTGCGATGCCCATGCTCGCCTGGAAATGCCGCAACGTCCGCGGAGATGTGGACGACCCCGACGACGAAACCCCGCCCGACGAAGACCCTGTCGTCCTCCCCATCGAGGACCACATCGACCTGCACCCGTTCGCGCCGCGGGACATCCCGAGCGTGGTGGAGGAATACGTCTGGCAGTGCCACGAGGAGGGGCTGCGGGAGGTGCGGATCATCCACGGGCGCGGCAAGGGAGTGCAGCGGCGCATCGTGCAGTCGGCGCTGGAGAAGAACCCGCTGGTGGAGTCGTGCCATGACGCGCCGCCGGAGAGGGGCGGGTGGGGCGCGACGGTGGCGGTGATTCGCGACAAGGAGCGCGGGGAGTAGAACATGTCGGCTTGCAGCCGACACAAAGGGGGATGAGAATAAGGTGCCGGCCCCCCAATGAGTCATCGCCGGCCCCCCAATGAGTCATTCCCGCGGAAGCGGGAATCC
>CAYOEQ010000352.1:0-2453 GCA_964402775.1 uncultured Enterobacteriaceae bacterium | reverse complement strand
TGGTGGAACTGGGCCCGGTGAACGCCACCATCCACAAGGTCAACGAATGCGTGCGGAGTGACGACCTGGATACGCTGGCGGACCTCTACGGGAACATATTAACGCGGTTATTGGTTAACTCCCGGGCAGAGGTTAACCGCGCCTGACCTGCATCCCGGCCAGGTCATCCAGCTTCTGCAGGCGCCGTTCAAAGCGGTCACAGGGTTCGTCATCCAACCAGTTGAGAAATTCCCGCAGCATATCGGCGGTCAGGCCCCAGACATACCCGCCGTCCCAGTCGAAAGCATGGGTTGTGCGCGGGCTGCCGTTAAATTCCATGGTGTGCGTGGTATTTACTTCGGGGCGTAACAATACCCGTACGTCGGCTAAAATCACCTCAGCCACTTCATCGGCATTCACGGTAATACCGGGCGCCCGATCCGTCCAGGCCACGTAAGGGATCACGTGGTGGCCGGCAATGCTCCAGGCGTCATCCAGGCGGCCTGTTATGGTGATGACGCCAGGGTCGATGCCGAGTTCCTCCCAGGTCTCCCGCAGCGCTGTAGCCGCCATATCTTCATCACCGGCATGAAACACGCCGCCGGGGAAGGATACCTGGCCGCGATGGCTGGAAACGGTTTCCGTGCGTTTGGTGAAAACTATCTCAACGGCATCATCCGGTCCCGGCCAGAACAGCATTAATACGGCTGCCCGGGAGTACTTATCGGGGAGCAGGTTCTCAGGAAAGGTCCGCGGCCTGCGTTCGCTGAGCGACGGCAGGCGCTCCCGGAACCACGCGCTGAAACCCATCAGACCTTATGGGGCAACACCGGGGCGCATTTGCGCGCCCCTGTACTGCCGGTAAGATGATTCGACTTCTCAGTTACTCGCAGCCTTGTCAAACTGTTCCTCTTCCGTGGAACCCGCCAGCGCCGTTACCGAGGAACTGCCGCCCTGTATCACGGTGGTCACATCGTCGAAATATCCGGCGCCCACTTCCTGCTGGTGCGAGGCAAAGGTGTAACCCTTTTTCGCCGCGGCAAATTCCGGTTCCTGTATCATCTCGACGTAGGCGGTCATGCCCCTGTTCACGTAGTTGTGGGCGAGGTCGAACATGTGGTACCACATGTTATGGATGCCTGCCAGCGTGATGAACTGGTACTTGTAGCCCATGGCCCCCAGTTCGCGCTGGAACTTGGCGATGGTGATATCGTCCAGGTTCTTCTTCCAGTTGAACGAAGGCGAGCAGTTGTACGCCAGCAACTGGCCCGGGTATTCGGCGTGGATTGCCTCGGCGAAACGCCTGGCCTCATCCAGGTCCGGCACCGCGGTCTCGCACCAGAGCAGGTCTGCGTAGGGCGCATAGGCCAGCCCGCGTGCGATGGCCTGGTCCAGCCCCGGGTTGGTGACGTAAAATCCTTCCGCAGTCCGTTTGCCGGTGATGAACGGGTGGTCCCTGTCGTCCACGTCGGAGGTGATCAATGCCGCGGCATTGGCGTCCGTCCTGGCCAGGACGACGGTGGGCACACCCATGATATCCGCCGCCAGGCGCGCCGCTACCAGTTTCTGCACCGCTTCCTGGGTCGGCACCAGCACTTTTCCGCCCATGTGCCCGCATTTCTTCACGGAGGCAAGCTGGTCCTCGAAATGCACGCCCGCGGCGCCGGCTTCAACCATGGCCTTCATCAGTTCAAACGCATTCAGCACGCCACCGAACCCGGCCTCGGCATCGGCGACTATCGGAGCGAAGTAGTCCACGTTGCCCTCACCCCTGGCGCACTGGATTTCGTCGGCGCGTTTGAATGCGTTGTTGATGCGCCGCACTACGGTGGGAACCGAATCGACTGCATAAAGCGATTGATCAGGATACATGGTCTCCGAGGTATTGCCGTCGGCCGCCACCTGCCAACCGGACAGGTAGATGGCCCTCACGCCGGCTTTTACCTGCTGCACTGCCTGACCGCCGGTCACTGCGCCCAGGCTGTTGATATAATCTTCCTCGTTGACCAGGCGCCACAACTTCTCTGCGCCTCTGCGCGCCAGGGTATGTTCGACCAGGACAGAGCCGCGCAACCTGAGTACGTCCGCGGCGCAATAATCCCGCCTGATGTTTTCCCAGCGCGGGTTCTCCGCCCAGTCCTGTTCTATCCGCCTTATTTCATTATTCATCTGGTGCTCCTTAACAAAAACAAAACATTTAATATACACCGTCACCGGCTTGCCTGCAAACCTGTCAGCGGCTGTATCGGGGACGGACCCCCGCTTACAACATGCGGGGGCATGCTTAAATCCGTCCCCATTGCCTCCGTGGGATTAGAGGGGTCAGAGCAATTGCTCTGACCCCATCTGTCATACATACGTTATTGGCACGCATAAGCTGTTAGGTTATTATTAAAAAAACGTACGAAATGCCATCGCAATGTCTGAGAAACCACACGAACGTTATAACGAGGATCTGGCGTTACTGGAGGCCA
>CAYOEQ010000351.1:0-2465 GCA_964402775.1 uncultured Enterobacteriaceae bacterium | reverse complement strand
AACATCGTCGCCCAGACGACCCATATCGGCGATACGCCCGGGCTGGATACCCTTATCGGCGCCATCAAGGTGATGCTGGACGCCTACCTGGAAGGGAACATCGACGAGTTGCATATAGTGTCCAATCAATTCATCAATTCGATGACGCAGAGGCCCAGGGTGGAACAGCTTATCCCGATACGCCACCTGGGAGACGATGACCTTACGCATATCTGGGATTACATCTATGAACCCGATGCCAGGGAAGTGCTCGACCAGTTATTGCAACGCTACGTGGAATCCCTGATTTACCAGGCCGTAGTGGAAAACATTGCCTGTGAACAGGCCGCCCGCATGGTCGCCATGAAGAGCGCCTCCGATAATGCCGGCACCCTGATCGACGAATTGCAATTGATTTACAACAAGGCGCGCCAGGCCGCGATCACCCAGGAAATATCGGAAATCGTCGGCGGCGCAGCGGCTGTTTAGTCTGCTGGTTAATATCCACAGATGACACAGATTAGCACAGACGAATATGAATAATATGTCTATGGGTTCTACATCTGTGTAAATCTGTGTCATCTGTGGATATATACAAGAAACATTTAGAATTGAGGATAATTGGATGAGTGACGGAAACATTGTACAAATCATCGGCGCGGTTGTGGACGTGGAATTTCCCGGCCACGCCATACCTAAAGTTTACGATGCGCTGAACGTGGATGCCGAAGGCGTGGAGACCACCCTGGAAGTGCAGCAGCAACTGGGCGACGGGGTAGTGCGCACGATTGCCCTGGGTTCCACGGACGGGTTGCAACGGGGCCTGAAGGTGGATAATTCCGGCGCGCCGATATCGGTCCCGGTCGGTGAGAAGACCCTGGGCCGCATCATGAACGTGCTGGGCGATCCCATCGACGAACGCGGCCCGGTCAATGCCGAAGAAAAATGGAGCATCCACCGGAACGCGCCGACGTTTACCGATCTCAGCCCCACGACGGAACTGCTGGAAACCGGGATCAAGGTGATAGACCTGATCTGTCCCTTCGCCAAGGGCGGCAAGGTCGGCCTGTTCGGCGGCGCCGGGGTCGGCAAGACGGTCAACATGATGGAACTCATCAACAACATCGCCACCCAGCATTCCGGCCTGTCCGTGTTTGCGGGCGTGGGCGAGCGCACCCGCGAGGGCAACGATTTCTACCATGAAATGCAGGAAGCCGGGGTGGTCAATATCGAAAACCTGGAACAATCAAAGGTGTCCATGGTTTACGGGCAGATGAACGAACCGCCCGGCAACCGGCTGCGGGTCGGCCTCACCGGCCTCACCCTGGCGGAAAAATTCCGCGACGAGGGTCGCGACGTCCTGTTGTTCATCGACAATATTTACCGTTTCACCCTGGCCGGCACCGAAGTATCGGCGCTGCTGGGGCGCATGCCGTCCGCGGTGGGCTACCAGCCGACCCTGGCTGAAGAGATGGGCCGCTTGCAGGAACGCATCACCTCCACCAGGACGGGTTCCATTACCTCGATCCAGGCGGTGTACGTGCCGGCGGACGACCTTACCGACCCGTCACCGGCAACGACTTTTGCGCACCTGGACGCGACGGTGGTTCTGTCCAGGCAGATCGCGGAACTCGGCATCTACCCGGCCGTTGACCCGCTGGATTCCACCTCGCGCCAGTTGGACCCGCTGGTGGTCGGGCAGGACCATTACGAAACGGCCCGGTCCGTGCAGAACACCCTGCAACGCTACAAGGAGCTGCGTGATATCATCGCCATCCTGGGTATGGATGAATTGTCCGAGGAAGATAAACTGGTGGTGGCGCGGGCGCGCAAGATACAGCGTTTCCTGTCGCAACCCTTCACCGTGGCGGAAGTCTTTACCGGCACTTCCGGAAAATACGTGTCCCTGAAGGATACCATCCAGGGCTTCAAGGCCATCGTCAACGGCGAATACGATCACCTGCCGGAGCAGGCGTTCTACATGGTCGGGACGATTGAAGAAGCGGTGGAAAAGGGCAAATCAGTCTAAACTTAAGGAACAGACCACTTCGGGCATCAACATGGCAACCATTCAAGTCGATATCGTCAGTGCGGAAAGGGAGATATTTTCCGGGGAGGCGGAGATGGTCTTTGCCCCGGCAATACTGGGCGAGGTAGGTATCGCGCCCGGCCATACGCCGCTGGTGACGCAACTCGCCCCGGGAGAAGTCCGCGTCCGGCAGGAGAACGGAGAGGAGGAAGGATTCTATGTCTCCGGGGGGATGCTGGAGGTCCAGCCGAAGGTAGTGACCGTGCTCTCGGACACAGCCATGCGCGCGGAAGACCTCGATGAGGCGGCGGTGCTCAAGGCCAAGGAGGAAGCTGAACGCCAGTTGCACGACCGCGAAGCGGACATCGAGTATGCAACGGCGCTGGCAAAGAATGCAGAAGCCGTGGCACAACTTCAGGCCATCCGCAGGATGCGTAAACGCACCGGACGCAGTTGA
>CAYOEQ010000350.1:0-2469 GCA_964402775.1 uncultured Enterobacteriaceae bacterium | reverse complement strand
GCAGACGGGATAGCCGCGGCCGGGTCCAGGGGTTCTTCCAGGGTGTCCCAGGACGCGGGGCGATGTTCCCGGTGTTTCATTATGCGCCGTTTCATATCGTCATCCAGGGCCTCGGCCGTAGCGACGAACAGCGTTCGCTCACCCTGCCGGGCAAGATTTTCAGCACAGGAACTCTTGCCGGAACGCGCCCCGCCAAGCACCAGGACAAGCTGTTTTTCGACCTTTTTATGCTTCACAAATTATCCCCTGCCCGGATTTCTTCCAGGGCGTTGACCAAAAGCCGGCACTCGTCGAGCGTGCGCACGCCGATCCTGATATGTTCCGGCAGTCCGAAGGACGTGCAATCGCGCACGCAGATCCCGTGGACTTTCAGGAGCCTGCGGCGCAGACTGGCGGCATCGCCCACTTTAACCAGCAGGAAGTTGGCTGCCGGAGAAGTGTATTCCAAGCCCAACCTTACCAGCTCTTGCTGCAAAAATTCCTTACCGGCATGTACGGTTTCCCGTCCCCGTACAATATGGTCCTGATGTCCCAGGGCAGCGACCCCCGCGGCCTGCGCCAGGGCGTTGACGCTCCAGCTATAGCCAAACGCGCTGATACGGTCAAGCGTTTCAGACAAGGCGAGCAGGTAGCCCAGCCGCAACCCCGGCAGGGCATGGTCCTTGGTCATGGAACGGAGCAACGCCACGTTGCCGAGCTCCAGCAACGGCCTGGCATCCCAAGGCATTTCGACAAAGGACAGATACGCTTCGTCCAGCACCAGCAGGGAGTCCCGGTGAATTATTGCGGCCAGTTGTCTTATCTCGTCTTCACCGAGGTAACTGCCGGTCGGATTGTTCGGATTGCCGAGAAAAACCAGCGCCGGTTGCCTTGCCGCCAGCAATTCATGCGCCGCGGGCAGGTCCCAGCGGAATTCCCTGTCCCGACTTGCATGGACAAAGTCCGGTTCGACGCCTTGCATGCGACAGGCGGCCTCGTATTCGCCAAAGGCCGGCGCAAATATCACTGCCCGCGCGCCGGGTTTCAGGCAGGCACGCGCCAGCATGTGTATCAGTTCCGTGGATCCGTTGCCGATGAGGATACGTTCCGGCGCCAGTTCCAGGTATGCACCCAGCGCTTCCCGCAGTTCCAGGCAGTCAGGGTCGGGATAGACCGCGGGGTTTACGCCGCGTATGGCTTTGAGCACTCCCGGGGCCGTTCCCAGGGGATTGATACTTGAGCTGAAATCCATGATGTCACCCGGCGCGAGCCCCAGGGATTTCAGTTCCGTATAGTTCAGTCCGCCGTGTACTGGACGGGTCATATCATTTCCCGATCATGGCCAGCAGGCACAGGGCAAACATCACCCCGAGCGCTGCAGTCAGGTAGGCCAGGCGCACCGCATGACCTATATCCGCGGCAGCGGGCAGGCGCAGGCCGCTGCCAATCAGGTAATGGCCGGGTTTTTCCAGGATCACCCCAACCAGTCCTGACAACGCACTCATCGTCCAGCCTGCGTTGGGGCTCTCCGTCAGTCCATGGTCGCGACACATTATGTTCCAGCCGCGCCGCACGGACAGATCCTCAATGTGTCCTGTACCGTGGTTCACTGAAGCGCCGCGCCTGAATAATCCGCTAACCATGCCTGCGGCGAGCAGGAGCATGGCGCTGAGACGCGCCGGAACCAGGTTGACCAGGTCGTCGAGTTTTGCCGCGGCCTTGCCCGAATACTCGTATTTCCCATGGTAACCTATCATACTGTCCAGAGTATTCACGGCCCGGTAAGCAAAAGCGCCCGGCAGACCCAGCAAGGCGAACGCCAGCCAGGGGGCGATGTAGCTGTCCGTGGTGTTTTCACCCACCGATTCGATGGCCGCCGCTGCAACCAGGGGCTCGGTCAGCGTCTGCGTGTCGCGACTCACCAGTCGCCCCAGGCTGTGGCGCGCTGCGCCCAGGTCCCCGGCTTCCAGGAAACGCCGGGTAATCTGCGCCGCCTGGCCCAGGCCTCTCACTGAAAACGTCGTTTTGAGCAGCAGTGCCCCTCCCAGCAGGTAAGGAATTGTTCCCAGTTCGCGCAACCCCAGGGCCGCCAGCCAGGCAGCCCCGCCGAACAGGGCCGGTACGAACAAGGCTATGCCTGCGCCTGCCAGCAGGGATACGAAGTTGCTCCCACCGGGAACCAATCGCTCCAGCAATGTAATGAGTTTGCCCATCCACACGACCGGATGAAACGCCCCGGGCGGCTCACCCAGAACACAGTCAAAAAACAGCGCCAGCAGCAACACGGCAGCGTCGAGATGCCACTCCCCGGGAAATATCTGCCAGCCCATTGCCTGTCACCAGGGCAATTCGACCGAGAATTGCGTCATATGAAAGAACCCGACCGGCAGGAAACATGCAAGAACCAGGACTGCCGTCTCCACAACCTCGTTGACCGCGCCGTAAACATCGCCGGTCAACCCGCCCAGGCGCCTGGACACCCAGGCGCCG
>CAYOEQ010000349.1:0-2473 GCA_964402775.1 uncultured Enterobacteriaceae bacterium | reverse complement strand
GAGACGCGGGTAACCAGTTCATGGCCGATCGTGCCGGCATATTGCGCCACTTCGCCGAGCAATAATGATTTGCCCCATAGTTCAACAGGGTCGCCGATATTGACTTCATCAAGACCGGTGACGTCAACGGTAATCATGTCCATGGATACACTGCCGGCAAGCTGCGCCCTGTTGCCGTTGAACAGCACCGGTGTGCCGTCGACCGCGCTTCTCGGATAGCCGTCACCGTAGCCGACACCGACAGTCGCAATGGTTGAAGGCCGCTGCGCAGTCCATCGGCTTCCATAACCGACTGATTCGCCGGCATCAATTTTTCGCACCCCGATAACGGCGGATTGCAGTGTCATGACCGGTTCCAGGCGCCCGGCATTTTCCTGGGGCTGCGGGAAAGGCGAAGCGCCGTAAAGCATCAGGCCGGGACGGTTCCAGGCGCCATGGGTCGCCGGCCAGTGCAGGATACCGGCAGAGTTGGCTATACTGACCGGATTGTCCAGGCCTGAAACCAGGCGCTGAAAAAAATCGACCTGGGCGGTGGTTTCCTGCCCGGACACATTGTGCGCGTCCGCCAGGTGAGTGCACAATGTTATGCCGGGCAGGGTATTCCCGCTCTCCGACAGCGCCGCAAGACTGGCGTGAAATTCATTTTCGGTAACTCCCAGCCTGTGCATCCCTGAGTCGATCTTGAGCCAGACCGTTACGGGACTCCTGATATCCGCCCTGCAGATCATTTCAACCTGTTCCCTGCAGCAGACCATCAACCAGAAGTCCTGTTCCGGCGCTATGCTTACTTCATCGGGCGTGAGCGGTCCTTCCAGCAACAGGACAGGCTTGCGGATGCCTGCATCCCTCAACTCGAGCGCCTCGTCAACACCGGCAACGGCAAAGGCCGGGACCAGGTCGTCCAGGGCCCGGGCTATGATGGCAGCGCCATGCCCGTAGGCATTGGCCTTGACCACGGCGATGTTACGGGAACCGGGCGTGATGTCACAGGCAACCCGGTAATTATGACGCAGGGCGCGGGTATCGATTCGGGCTTTTACCGGGCGTGTCATGATGTTACGGCAACCACGGTCCGCCCTTCGTGTAACCTTATTCCTTTTCCAGGACTACAACCGGAATCTCGCGCTCCGTCTTGTCCTGCAACTCCGTATAAGTCGGGTATATCGATACCATCAGGTCCCAGAGTCCGGCGCGCTCTTCCCCTGTAGCCGTCCTGGCCCTGGCTTTGAACTGTTCAGTCATAACCTGCACTCCGACTTCCGGGTTCGCATCCAGGTTCAGGTACCAGTGCGGATTAACCGGGGCGCCGCCCTTTGAGGCCACCACGACATAAGCGTCACCGGCCTCGCCGTAGATCAGCGGAGTAACGATTCCTTGCCCGGATCTTCTCCCGATAGTAGTCAACAGCAATGTGGGAATCCCACCGTGATCACCCATACCCGTGGAATCCCACAGGTGTCCTTCCTCTCCGCCCGTATCAAGATATTGACGCAGGTGGCTGGTGACGAAATCAGGCACATTTGACGGCATTCTTGGATTGTTCATGATCGACCCTCCTCCTGGGGAAGTTTTACATTATAGGAAGCCTGGTGTTACATGTATTATAATTCTGTGACGATGCGAAATACCAAGAATTTATTCCCGATGAAGAAAGAAACCGGCATTCATGAATTGTTCAGGTCTGATCCGGAAAGAGCGGATTTCCTGGTATGGGGCAGGCGCTCCGACCCGTTGACCCGGCGCGGTTTCATCAAGGGGCTGGCCGGTTTTTCCGGAATTATAGGGGCAGAAGTCGTTTTTCACCATAATATGCCCGCCGGCCTGATACCGGCCGTCTTTGCCGATTCGGAAGAACCGTTTGTCATCGAAGGCAAGAGCGGCCTGCGGGTGCTGAATGACCGCCCGCTCAATGCAGAGACCCCGGCCCATTTGCTGAATGATGACGTCACGCCCGTGGAACGGTTATTCATCCGCAATAACGGTTTCCCGCCCCAAAACCCCGACGCTGATGCCTGGACCCTGACCGTGGACGGTGAATCAGCCGGGTCAACGAAGTCATACGGCATATCCGACCTGAAACGCAGATTTACCGGCCACGACCTGCAATTGACACTGGAATGCGGCGGCAACGGCAGGGCCGAGTATTATCCTCCTGCTTCCGGCAACCAGTGGACCCTGGGCGCAGTGGGCTGCCCGCAATGGAACGGCGTGCGCCTCAGGGACGTGCTGGAAGACGCCGGTGTCAATGACGATGCCGTGTACGTCGCGTATTACGGCGCCGACGTCCACCTGAGCCGGCAACCGGGGAAAATCCCCATTTCCCGCGGCGTGCCCGTCAGCAAGGCGCTGGAAGATGAATCCCTGATCGCCTGGGGCATGAACGGTGAAGCGCTGCACCCGATGAACGGCTATCCCCTGCGCCTGGTATTCGGCGGCTGGCCGGGCTCGACCTCCGGAAAATGGCTGACGCGCA
>CAYOEQ010000348.1:0-2477 GCA_964402775.1 uncultured Enterobacteriaceae bacterium | reverse complement strand
ACGGTGGTGCCGGTGTGGCGCAACAGGTTGCGGGCGGCGGTCAGGCGCAGCCTCAGGTAATAATGGCTCGGGGAATGGTGGAAATGCTGCTGGAACGCGCGTTCGAGTTGGCGCGTCGACACGTTGAGATACCTGGCAATCTCTTCCACGAACAACGGTTCGGAGATATTGTTGCGCATGAGCAGCACGGCCTCATTGAGGTAGTCCGGCGCGCCGGGCGCCTGGCTGCGTACTGAAATATACTGGGGTTCGCCCAGGTCCCGCACCCGGTCGATGGTGAACTGTTCTGAAATGGCGGCGGCGACCTCGCGATTGTAGTCCCTGCGCACCAGGAACAGCATCAGGTCCAGCGGCGCGGTGCCGCCGGCGCAGGTGTAACGCCTGCGATCAATCTCGAACAGCTCATCGGTGACTTTCAACTGGGGAAATTCCTCGCGCAGGCTGCCTATGTTTTCCCAGTGTATCGTGCAACGGTGGTCGTTCAGCACACCGGATTTCGCCAGCAGGTAGGTCCCGGTACACAGGGCTCCCAGGTCCAGGCTGGTTGCGGCCAGCCGCCGCAAGGACCGGCCCAGTAACGGATTCCATGCGTCCTTGACATGCACGCCGGAACAGACGAACAACATGTCGAGTTTTCTTGCCTGCTCGAACGGCAGCGTTGGCCGGATCTCCAGGGCGGCGCTGGAGGCGACGGGTTCATCGTCAAGAGTCAGGACGGACCAGCGATACAACTGCTGCTCCGTGGTCAGGTTTGCCATACGCAGGGCTTCTATCGCGGAAGCAAATGCAATCAGGGTAAAGTTCGGCGCCAGGAGGAACCCGTAGTGGAGCGGTTGTTTCGTAGCCATTGCCGGACCCTCCGACTTGTTGCTTAAGGAGCCTCTGACTCAACCAGAGATTCCTGAGACTCCTTAAACCTGCTTGACTTCAGTGCTGCCATCGGGAAGATGCTCAAGGGCGAAATTCGCGGACCGAAACGTCTTGCCGAAATCCCTGCGCAACCATTTTAACAGGGAAAGCTGCAGGATAACCAGGACCGGAAACAACGGCAATGCAGCGATCACCGTTGACGTCTGCACGGTATTCAACCCGCCTGCAGCGATCAGTCCGACCGCAGTTATGGCCAGGGCAAAGGCCCAGGCAAAGCGGTTCCAGCGCGCGGGTTGATCATCCCCGGTCAGGTTCTTCGTGCTGATGCTGGCCAGTACGTAAGCGGCAGAGTCCAGGGTCGTGGCCAGGAAGATGATGCACAGCACGGTATATACTGCCAGCATGAAGGTCCCGCCGGGCAGGTTGCCGACAATGGCGACGGCTGCCGCGGGGATGCCCGACTCATCCAGCAACGCGGACAGGTCAACAATACCGTTCAGTTCCGCATCGAGCGAGTACCCGCCGGCAATCGCGAAGAAGGCCATGCAACCCAGGCTTCCCCATATCACCTGCCCGATGACCACTTCCCTGATGGTGCGCCCCCTGGAGATGCGCGCTATGAACAACCCGACCATGGGCGCATAGGCAATCCACCAGCCCCAGTAGAATACGGTCCAGTCTTCCGGGAAACTGCTTTGCACGATGGGATCCGTCCAGAAACTCATACGGAACAGGTTGTCCAGCAACAGGCCGAGACTGTTCACGGATATGTCCAGGATGAATACGGTCGGCCCGGCTACCAGCACGAACGCAAGGAAAACGATTGCCAGTACCGCGTTCAGGTTGGCCAGGATGCGAATGCCCTTGTCCAACCCCATATAGACACTGGTTCCGAACACCGCGGTCCAGACCGCCAGAACGCCGAAATGCAGCATGGGCGTATCCGCGATGGAAAAGCACCGGGCAACAAACGCCGACACCAGCGGCAGGCCCAGGCCCAGGCTGGTGCCGACCCCGCCTATAATGGCAAGGACCACGACGATATCGACCGCGATACCTACCCAGTTACCGCTGTTTCTGCCCAGTATGCCGCTGCTTGCAGTGCTGATCCTGCAGAACGGCTGCCTGCGCACGTACAGGGAGTATGCAATCGGCAACCCCGGCAGCGCATAGATGGCCCAGGGAATGATGGCCCAATGAAACTGTCCGTACATGTGCGCCCATTCGGCGGCCTCGGGCGAGCCTGCCTCGACTCCGAAGGGGGACTGCTGTAAATAGAAGATCGGTTCGACAAATGCCCAGTTGGTGATGCCGATGCCAATTCCCGCGGTGAACATCATGGCAATCCAGCTTGGCGTTGAGAACTCCGGGGACTCGCCGGGAGCGCCCAGGACCACCCGTCCGTACCGGCTGGCCGCAAGCCAGGCAACCACGGCGACACTGGCTATGCCGAACAGGAGATACAACCAGCCGAAGTGGCCGGTCGTAGCGTCGAGGGCATCGTTCAGGATCGATTCGGCGCGCTCAGGTTGCATCACCAGCAGCACACCGACGACCACTACCATGACAAAGGTCGGCAGGAATACTTTCTTGTCAAGGGACGGTTG
>CAYOEQ010000347.1:0-2485 GCA_964402775.1 uncultured Enterobacteriaceae bacterium | reverse complement strand
TGACGGCCTTTGCTATGCCCAGCGGGATGCACACCAGGTAGGTCAGGAAGAAGCCGGTGAGTCCGAATATCAGCGAGACCGGAAAGCGCTCGACGATGAGTTGCAGGACGGTCTTGTTCGGGTATTTGTAGGAATCGACTGCCATGCCGATGCGGTCGGTGACCAGCCATTTCCAGTAGCGCTGCAACAGCGGCCTGTCGAAACCGAAATGTTCTTCCAGGGCCTTGCGCTGTTCCGGCGAGATGCCGCTCGGTCCTGCGGCCGCGGCCGCATCGACGGAACCGTCGCCGATCCCGCGCATCGACATGATCGCCTGCTCCACCGGCCCGCCGGGGATGAACTGGCACAGGGCGAAACAGGCGAAGGTAATGCCTATGAAAGTGGGGATCACCAGCAACAGGCGCCTGATGATGTAGTGGGTACGTTCCATTGCTATATCTTAAAGCGATCCTGGGGTCAGAGTAAAAATTCTGACGAATTTCTTACTCTGACCCCGTAAATCACAAATTTTTCTACTCGCCGTTCCCGCGAATAAGGGAATTCAGCAGGTTTGAAAGCGCGGAGGGACACCACCTTAAAGAGGTCGTCATTCCCGCGCAGGCGGGAATCCAGTAGAAGGTACGTCCCGCAGGGACACTTTATTATTTCAAGTGATTCGAAAAGACCTCGTCAAACAGAATGACCGGATCCCGTCCGGGCAGGGGCAGTCCCGTCTCACGGGCATACTCGAGGTCGGCTGCGGAGTCTTCGTCGTACCACCAGAAAAAGTAAGGGCCTTCTGTCCCCGGAAACTTCGTCAGCACGGTCCCGGGCATACCGAATTTGTTCCAGTACAACAGGCGCCGGTAATTCAGGTTCCAGAGCAGGATATAAGGGATATCGTTGGCAAGGATTGCATCTATCTCCCGTATCATGGCATGGCGCTTGTTGATGTCGAACTCCGTGCGCAGGCCGTCTATCATGGCGTCCACTTCAGGATTTTTATAACCGGTGATATTCTGCCCGCCGTTCCGGTCCGCCTCCTTCGAATGCCACAGGGATTCCGGGTCCTTGAACAGGGACGCGCTCCAGGCGGCCCAGGTCATATCGAAATTGAATTCGTCCATGTCCTTTATCCAGGCCGCCCAGTCCTTGCGCACGATCTCAAGCTGGATCCCTACGTCATTCAGGTCTTCCCGGTAGATGGCGAGAAATTTGTCCGAAGACTGGCTGCGGGTCAGGAAATGGATGATGAAAGGCCGTCCGTCCTTCTCCAGTAATCCCGTTTCCTTGTCAACCTCCCAGCCGGCAGCACCGAGCAGGCGCCGGGCCTCATCCTTGTCAAAGCGGATTTCCGGCCCCCGGCAGGGTGTCTGCTCATCGTACAGGTCCTCGAAATAACACTGGTGCAGGAAATAGGACTCGTACATGATTGTCCGGTTCATCCTGCCCCGGTCCAGCAGGTGGGCGAGGGCGAGCCGTACCCGCCTGTCGGCAAACTTGACCCGCCGCAGGTTCATGGCAAACCCCTGGAAACCGATGGGGTTGTAGTTGTACACCTCCTGCTTGATGATCCAGTTGTTGTCGTAAGCCTTGCCGCGGGTTTCCGTCGCCCAGCGCGAGGCGGTGGAAACCGGGAAGTAGTCCAGGTTACCGGTCTTGAATTCGGCAAACGCGTTCTCCCGCTCGGTAAAGAAGCGAAATTTGAGCCGGTCGAAATTGGCGCTTCCACGGGCGCTCTGCCTGGCCCGCTGCCACCAGTCTTCCCGGCGCTTGAGTGTGAGGGCAATGCCCTCCCGGACCTCCTCCACGGCATAAGGCCCCGATACCACGGGGAACTCGAAGTTGATCTTGTTGAAATCCCGGTCCCGGTAGGCATGGGCCGGCAGTACGTGGAACGCCCCGAGTGACAGCAGGTTCTTCCAGTGGACTTCCCTGGCGGTGAAACGTATGGTCCGCTCGTCGATGATCTCCGGGGCATGGAAGCGCTCAAAGCCTATCTTGTGAGGTCCCGTGAGGTTCTTCGGGTCCATGATGGCAGCATAGGTCCAGGCAACGTCATGGGCGCTGACGGGGACGCCGTCGCTCCACCTGGCCCGTTCATCCAGCCTGAATTCGAAGGTCCTCCGGTCGGGAGAAACGGACCACGACCCGGCAAGGTTCGGTTCGAATTCAAGCGTTACCCCGTTGACGCCCAGCAGCTTTTCATATATCAGGTTGAAAATGTAGCTGGAAGTGACGGTGGTATCCAGGTAGTAATTGAAACTCCTGGGGAACGGCCCTGACCCGAAGCTGAACTCGCCGCCCGGGTAGGCGTCGGGGCTGACAAGCGGTGACACCTGGTCCCGCCAGCCGGGCCCCGGGTATTCCTGTGCGCCCGCTGCGGGCAGGAGACAGATCAAAATATTGAACAACAGGAAATGTCTGGACATAATAAGATTTTATCCGCAGATGACGCGGATTAACGCAGATTTTATATTAAAATAATTTTTTTGTATTCGTCATT